>CATKXE010000047.1 GCA_949840465.1 uncultured Lachnospiraceae bacterium
GCAGGAGAGGGGGATCAAGCGGATGCTGGAAGCAGACGCATACTGTACGGATATCCTGGTGCAGGTCTCGGCAGTGAATGCGGCTCTGAACAGCTTTAACAAAGTGCTTCTGGCAAACCATATCCGGACTTGCGTGGCAGAGGATATCCGGGCAGGGAAAGATGAGACGGTTGACGAACTGGTCTTGACGCTGCAGAAGCTGATGAAATAAAGGAATCCTGTAAAAGTTCACAGAGCCTATGCAGCGGGGCTTTGGATTGAAAGTATTTTACAGAGCATTCTATGATACGGGAGGCAAAGAAAAATGGAACAATATACAGTAACAGGCATGAGTTGTGCTGCCTGCAGCGCCAGAGTGGAAAAAGCGGTGTCCGCCTTACCGGGTGTGGATTCCTGCTCGGTCAGCCTGCTGACCAATTCCATGGGCGTGGAGGGCGCGGCGGCGGTATCGGACGTGATTAAAGCGGTGGAGACGGCCGGATACGGCGCGGCCTTAAAGGGCGCAGGCGCAGAGGCCAAAGGCGCATCAAAAGCCGCCTCGGAAGAGGAATTTTTAAAAGACCACGACACGCCGGTTTTGAAGAAGAGGCTTATTGCATCCCTGATCTTTCTTATCCCGCTGATGTATCTGTCCATGGGGCATATGATGTGGGACTGGCCGGTTCCTGCATTACTGGAAGGCAACCATGTGGCCATGGGGCTCATCCAGCTTTTGCTTACAGGGCTTGTCATGGTCATTAACCAGAAGTTTTTTATCAGTGGTTTCCGGGGATTGCTGCACCGGGCTCCCAATATGGATACCCTGGTTGCATTGGGTGCAGGCGCGGCCTTTGTATACAGTACCTACGCATTGTTTGCGATGACGGGCGCGCAGATGCGGATGGATATGGCGGGCGTCATGTCTTATATGCATGAATTTTATTTTGAATCAGCGGCAACGATCCTGACGCTGATCACAGTCGGGAAGATGTTAGAAGCGCGTTCTAAGGGGAAGACCACCGATGCATTGAAAAACCTGATGAAACTGGCGCCGAAGACGGCAGTGCTTCTGAAAGGCGGAGTGGAGACGCAAGTTTCCATCGATCAGGTGAAGAAAGGGGATGTCTTTGTGGTTCGTCCGGGGGAGAACATCCCGGTGGACGGAATTGTGCTGGAAGGCAGCAGTGCAGTCAATGAGTCTGCACTGACGGGGGAAAGCATCCCTGTGGATAAAGGAGAAGGGGATGCCGTATCAGCTGCCACATTGAACCAGTCCGGATTTTTGAAATGCGAGGCTTCGCGGGTGGGAGAGGATACCACGCTTTCCCAGATCATCCAGATGGTCAGCGACGCTGCGGCCACAAAAGCGCCGATTGCAAAAGTGGCAGACAAAGTTTCCGGCGTATTCGTGCCGACGGTGATCGGGATCGCCCTGATTACGGCTGTTGTCTGGCTATTGGCCGGGGAGGGGATCGGGTTTGCCCTGGCAAGAGGAATCTCCGTACTGGTGATCAGCTGTCCCTGCGCGTTGGGACTGGCCACTCCGGTGGCGATCATGGTAGGAAACGGAGTGGGGGCAAGGAATGGAATTATGTTCAAGACAGCGGTTTCTCTGGAAGAAACCGGGAAGATGGAAATTGTTGCACTGGATAAAACCGGAACCATCACCAGAGGGGAGCCGAAGGTGACGGATGTCCTGCCTGTGGCGGGGCTGTCCGAGACAGGGCTTTTGGAACTGGCATATGCACTGGAGCAGAAAAGTGAGCACCCTCTTGCAAAGGCAGTTCTGGCCGAGGCGGAGGAAAGAGGCTTAACAGCGGAGGAAGTCAGCGATTTTGAAGCCCTTCCGGGAAACGGGCTCTCGGCAGTGTCCTCCGAAAACGGGATTTTAAAAGGCGGGAATCTGAGGTTTATCAGCCAGTATGCAGAAGTGACAGAGGCTGTGAGAGAACAGGCAAAGCGTCTGGCAGAGGAAGGAAAGACTCCTTTATTTTTCAGCAGCAACGGGCATTTATCAGGAATCATCGCTGTGGCTGACGTGATGAAAGAGGACAGCCCCCAGGCGGTGAAAGAACTGCAGAACATGGGAATCCATGTGGTCATGCTCACAGGCGACAATGAGCGCACCGCAAAGGCGATCGGAAAACAGGCCGGTGTGGACGAAGTGATCGCGGGCGTTCTGCCGGATGGGAAGGAAAGCGTGATCCGTTCCCTGAAACGTAAAGGAAAGACAGCCATGGTCGGAGACGGCATCAACGATGCGCCGGCCCTGACCCGGGCCGATATGGGAATTGCGATCGGGGCAGGCACGGATATTGCGATCGACGCGGCGGATGTGGTGCTGATGAAGAGCCGGTTAAGCGACGTGCCTGCGGCCATCAGGCTGAGCCGGGCGGCGCTTCGGAATATCCACGAGAATCTGTTCTGGGCATTTTTCTACAATGTGATCGGGATTCCGCTGGCGGCAGGGATATGGTATCCACTGTTCGGCCTGAAGCTGAATCCCATGTTCGGGGCAGCGGCAATGAGCCTGTCCAGTTTCTGTGTGGTGACAAACGCACTGCGGCTGAACTGGTTTAAAATGCATGATACAAAAAAAGATAAAAAAATCAAATCAAAGAGAAAACAGGAGGTAGCAACCATGGAAAAAACAATGAAGATTGAAGGAATGATGTGCGCCCACTGCGAGGCGGCCGTGAAGAAATGTTTAGAGGCGCTGCCGGAGGTAGATGCAGCAGAAGTAAGCCATGAGGCAGGGACGGCGGTGGTAACGCTGAATGCCCGGATTGCGGACGAGATTCTGAAAAAAACGGTGGAGGACAAGGATTATAAGGTATTGTCAATCAACGGTTAAAGGAGAGTAAAAATCTGCTATCAGAGAAAACAGGGCCGATGAGTAGTTCAAACCTGCAGCTCATCGGCTCTGTTTTTATATGGGCATCGGCAAGATAATCCGGACGGAGAAACCGCCGGACGGGCTGCGCCCGATTTGTGCCGTGCCGCCGTGCGCCGCCGCGATCTGCCTGACAATGAGCAATCCCAAGCCGTGGCGCTGGTTCCATGTGTTTTCATCGCAGACCATATAATGCGGGGAATGATTCAGTTTTTCAATCTGTTCCTCTGAAATCCCCACACCGTCATCGGCGACAACGACCATGCAGTTCTGTTTTTCAGCCATGACCCGGACAAAGATATGGCAGCCCTGTTCGTTATGGTTCATACAGTTTTGAATCAGGTTGCCTACTGCCCGTTTGATCAGGTCTTTGTCAATCTCTGCAATGCAGACAGTCAGGGACTCGTCCGTCGTCCATTCGATGGGGTGTCTGTTGTCAATATCCATATTGATAAAATCAACCACTACCTGACGGACGATTGCCACCAGATTCTGCTTCTCGGGATGAAGCGGCTGCATATTATACTCCAATTTGGATGCAAGGTTCAGGTCATTCACCAGATTCCTGATCCGTCCGCTTTGATTTACGATAACCGCAGCTTTTATGCGGCCGTCTTCCGGTATGCGCCTGTCGCTTTCCAACTGGCCTGCGTAGCCCATGACCATGGACAGAGGCGTGCGTATGTCGTGGGATACTCCTGCGATCCAATTCGCCCTTGCGGTTTCTTTTTTGCGGAGCTGCCTGCTCTGGGACTGGAGAATTTCCGAGGTTTTGTTAATACTGACGGCAAGCTCGGACAGTAAGCCTTTTTCTTTTATATGAATGGATTGGGCGGTAGGCAGAGACTGGATTCCGCTTACAATGGGCGTTACCGATCTTAGAAGCCTGGAGTTAGTATACACATAGATCAAAAAAATCAGCGCAATATTCACTGCCAAAACAGAAAGGATGGTATTGGGGAGGCCTGCGATCAGATGATAATCCCAACTCGGCCACATATGCTTCCAAAAGCTGTCTTTCGGAAACCCAAGTACCACCAGCCCGGCCTCCGCCTTTCCTGTAAATGTGGGATAATCGTCTATATACCCCCGGGTCAGCCCTGCAATATCTGAAGCAGAATACGACGTCGGTACCGTCCCAGGCAAATTGTCTGTCTTCCACACCACCTGCATTGTTTTGTCATCAATCAGGATTGCCCATATATCAGAATTTTTTAATTCAAGAGCTGTATTTTCCGGCAGGCTGTATCCGCTTTCACTCCATAGCAGATGGCCGGCAACTTCATCGGCAGTCTGCCATGGATGGGAATTCGGCATCTGGCTTGAAAGAAACAGGGCTAACAACGTGAAATTTAAAATAAGGATCAGGACGGAGGACAGAAGCATGGTGGCAATAAAATGCCGGATCAGTTTCGGTATGCTCTTCATATCACCTGCCCTCCACGATAAGCTTATATCCAAGACCTTTGACTGTGATCAATGAAACAGGATGAGACGGATTCCCTTCAATTTTTTCCCGGATGCGGCGAATATGCGCCATCAGGGAATTTTCGTAGCCGAAAGGATTATCACCCCAGGCGGCTTCGCATAGGGCATCGATCGTTACGATCCGTCCTGCATTCCGATATAAGACGGAGAGGATCTCGTACTCTTTGGCCGTAAGTGAAAGATGTTCCCCGTTTTTTACGACCTCTGCGCGGTCAAAGTCAATTTCGCTGCCTGAAAGCCTTACAAGAGGGTTTTCCTCTTTATAACTCCTGCGAAGAATGGCATGGATGCGGAATAAAAGTTCTTTCGGCAAAAAGGGCTTTACCATGTAATCGTCCGCCCCAAGGCCGAAGCCGCGGAATTTATCGCCATCCTCCCCGCATGCTGTTAAAAACAGTACAGGATAGTCGGAATTGCTTTTCAGCCGTTCCATAAGGCCAAAGCCGCTGCCATCGGGGAGCATCACATCAAGAATGGCTAACTCTGGATGATAGGTTTCTGAAATTGCGATTGCTTCTTTTGCGGTTTTTGCTGTCTGAATATTCCAAAATCCGTCTTCATTCAAGATGGATACGACCAAATTTAAAAGCTCCTGCTCGTCATCTACAAGCAAAATCCGTTTTTGCTTCAAATACTCAAGGCTCATTGCAGATCCCCCCTTTGTATAATTCATTATAACAAATGTCATCAATTTAAAAAAATTGATGGCCTGCTTGCGCATCAGCGCAATTCATTATAACAAATGTCGCCAATTTTTTTAAAAAATTGATGACCTGCTTGCGCATCAGCGCAATTCATTATAACATAAAAATCGGCCATTTTCTATTTTACAGGGAATTGTAAGGGAATTGTAAGGACACGGGAAGGTTAGCGCAAGGTTGGGGCGGTACAATCTATTTGCAGCGAGGAAAGAAAATTTCAGTTTGCGGTGTGGCCGACCGCAGGCTGCAGCGCATCCGGCCTGGCGGAAAGCCGCCTGTGGAGGCAGGCCGGGTGTACGGCGGCAGAAAGGAGTGAAATACAATGAACATTATTGAAACAAAGAATTTAACAAAAGCTTATGCTGATTTTACCGCAGTTTCGAATGTGAATATGCATATTCAAAAAGGTGCGGTTTATGGCT
Organism: uncultured Lachnospiraceae bacterium; assembly: GCA_949840465.1. Taxonomy (GTDB): domain Bacteria; phylum Bacillota; class Clostridia; order Lachnospirales; family Lachnospiraceae; genus Schaedlerella. The sequence goes on from CATKXE010000047.1 coordinate 5,484, forward strand.
TTTTAGGCCCCAACGGCGCCGGAAAGTCTACGACAATGAAGATGTTTTTGGGGTTGACGAAGCCTACAGGCGGTTCGTTTATGATTGACGGGAAGAGGTATCCCGACGACAGGGTGGAAATCCTGAAAGAAGTGGGATCGTTTATTGAAGCCCCAGCGTTTTACGGTAACTTAAGCGGTGAGGAAAATCTGGAAATTATCCGCCGGATATTAGGGCTTCCGAGAGCATCTGTAGCAGAAGCGCTCGAAATCGTGGGGCTTACACAGTTTAGGAAACGGCTCGCGAAAAAATATTCGCTTGGAATGAAACAGAGGCTGGGGCTTGCAAGCGCGCTGATCGGGAAGCCTCCGATCCTGCTCCTGGACGAGCCGACCAACGGGCTTGACCCTGTGGGAATCCATGAGATTAGAACGCTCATCCGTTCATTGCCGGAGAGATTTAACTGTACGGTTCTGGTCTCGTCGCACCTGCTGCCGGAGATAGAACTCATGGCTGATCATATCGGCATCTTGAACCACGGGCGTCTGCTGTTTGAGGGAACGCTTGATGAACTGAAATTCAGCGCCCATTCCCAGGGATATCCGACCGAGAATCTGGAAGATACCTTTCTGGCTTTGATTGATGCCGACAACCAGAAATATCCTGTGGGATCTTATGCCCAAAGTGCAGCGCCGCAAAGAAAAGAGGTGAGGTAGGATGCGTGTTTTACTGGAATGTAAAAAGGTAAAGCGGACTGGCTTTCTTCCTGCATATTTCATCGGAGGTATATTGGCCGCGGCATTCCCGATCGTCATTATGTCTGTCCGTTCAGAAATGTATCAGGCGCAGCAGGGCAGCCCGGTTGAGATCCTGCTTGGCGCGAACTGGCAGATGATGGCAATGCTGAATATATTGCTTGTCGTAACAGGCGCCTGCCTTTTGTACCAAACCGAATATGCGGACAATGCCATGCAGAAAATGAAATCGCTCCCCATAAAGGAGAGTTCTGTTTTTCTCGGGAAAGTTATATTGACCGTTATCATGAGCCTGGTTGTCCTTACAATAGAAGCAGGGGCAATCACATTCTGTTCCTGCCGCTGGTTTGAGGTCAGAGATGTTTTTTTTACTGAATTATGCAAAAATTTTGGGTATGCATTCCTGCTGATGCTGCCCTGCATCATTTTATCGCTTCTTATCTCAGAAGCCTGCGAGAATATGTGGATATCGCTGGGGATTGGGGTGGTCTGCGTTTTTACTGCAACTATGCTGCCGACAGAACGCTTCCTCTTTTCCCTCTTTCCGTTCGCGGCACCCTTTCAGGTACTTGCAGGCACAAATCCCACACAGGTCATGCACTATATCTGCGCGGCAGCCGCGGAACTGATTGGCCTTGGCATGGCAGAGCTGATATTCCTAAAAATAAGGAGGTACTTTGCATGAGTTTTTTTTCGCTTCTTGGCGTGGAATTTAAGAAAATAAAACGCTCAAAAATCTTGTGGATCCTACTGGCCGCAACAGTCATTTTATGGCTGCCGTCCATTTTCAATGTGCATTTGAATTTTGAAATGCAGACAGAAGGGATTTCACCGGAAAATAATTTTTTTATTCAGGGGTTTCTGGGAATGTCGTGGTTTATGTTCCCTGCAAGCATGGTAGTCGGGACTGTTCTTTTAAGTCAGACAGAACGCATGGACAGTGGGATTTTAAAAATGCTTGCGCTTCCGGTCAGTACAGTAAAGCTATGCCTGTCTAAGTTTGTTGTACTGCTTTCCATAGCGGCAGTCCAGATTTTCATGATGACGGGGATGTATTATATCAGCGCCGCTGTTTGTTCGAGGACGCAGAATTATAATTTTATCCTGCCGCCGCTGTTTGCCGCAAAGGAGACTGGCATGATCTTTTTGTCGGCCGTACCAATGATCGCGTTTTTCTGGATGCTGTCCGTTTGCATTCGGACGCCGATATTTTCCATCGGCATCGGGCTGGCATCTATCGTGCCGTCTGTATTGGTGATCAATACAAAGATATGGTTTGCTTATCCCATGTCCTATCCGTTTTTCGTGATCACGTCGGAATACGGAAAGCTTGCGGCAAACCCTGACACGGCCCAGGTGGAGCTGATACCGTGGATTCCTGTCGCCCTAACCATAGTAATCGTATGTTTAGCTGTTTCCTGCATCTGTTTCGGGCAAGCTGAAAGGAGATAATGATGATGAAAAATAAGAGATTAACCGCTGTCAGTACGATCCTGCTTTTTGTGCCATGGACCATTCTGCCGTTGAGATCCTTTGACTGGGCGCTTCAATCGCCTGTGGCAGAGATTATGATTGCAGGATATGCGGTATTTATGATTTTTAGCGGTGTGTTTACAATGATTTCCTATGCAAAAGGGAAGGCTCAAAATTCTCTGATGAAAGTCTGTCTGGTGATAAACAGCCTGTATGCGGTTGCCGGAATTGCGTTTTTAGGGATGATGGTCTGCTCTTAAATGGGATTCCGGAAGTGCTGCCCCTGATATGTGGAAGAACCGTAAGCTGTGCAGAAAAATCTGTATTACAGGAAGCGCCTGTTGTTTTCCTGTTTACAGGGTTTATAATAGAAGAAAAAACATTCCAGGAAACAGCCTTATAACTGAGAGTAAGATTGTCTTTCCGGGAGGTTGTGTAGAGAAAAGAAGAAGGGCGTGAAGAAATGAAAACAAAATTTGGAACAGCGGTACGGTATTTATGTATTGTGTGCCTGTTGGGAACCACTTTGTTCCTGTTCATTTTCTGGAACAAGATACCGACGGAGATTGCAGGGCATTTTAACGGGGCAGGGGAGGTGGACGGAACAACAGGAAAAGGGGGGCTGATATTCCTGCATGTTGTAAGCTGGCTGATGTTTCTGGGAATATCCGCTCTGGAATGCTGTCCGGAGGCGTGGAATGTGGGAGTGAGGATCACAAGACAAAACAAGGCGAAGGTATACAGAAATGTGTACCATATGATCGTATGCAGCAAGCTGGCCATGGTACTGATCTTTTGTTTTTTGACCATCTGGTCTGTGAACGGGAAAAATATGCCGGTCTGGTTTACGCCCGTATCCCTGCTGGGGACATTTGGGCCGATGCTGTTTTTCTGTATCCGGCTGTGGAGGTGCAGATAATATGAGAAAATCTAGTGTAACGCTGTGCTAGGATGTCAAACAAAAGCGTAAACCTGCTGCGGGGGATCGGACTGGCCGGATGCCTTGCAGCGGAGTGCAGGGCACCGTGAACAGTAACTAACAACAGCCCTTTTTTCATTTTTCATTGGCCGCTAAGGAAACGACTTGAAAAACCTGTAAACTTTGTTATAATTAGGTAGTTCACATATGGACAGACAGGAAAAAGAGAACAGGCTCTGGGAAAATGGAAAGGGAGAACCAATATGAGTAAGAAGAATACATACGATGCGGACAGTATCGCGGTATTGGAGGGGCTGGAAGCGGTCAGGAAGCGGCCGGGCATGTATATCGGCAGTGTTTCTACAAAAGGGCTGAACCATCTGATCTACGAGATCGTGGACAATTCTGTGGATGAACATCTGGCAGGTTTTTGTTCGGAGATCCACGTCACGCTGGAGAAGGACGGCTCGGCCACGGTAGAAGATAACGGACGGGGCGTGCCTGTGGGAATGCACCAGAAAGGGGTGTCAGCCGCGCGCCTGGTCTATACGACGCTGCATGCGGGCGGAAAGTTCGATGATTCTGCCTATAAGACCAGCGGCGGCCTCCACGGAGTGGGCTCCTCGGTGGTTAACGCCCTTTCCGCCTACATGGATGTCTGGATCAGCCGGGAGGGAGCCATCCATCATGACCGGTACGAGAAAGGGATTCCGGTCATTGCGTTGGAAGAGGGGCTTCTGCCCGTGATCGGAAAGACGAGGAAGACCGGCACGAAAGTCAATTTCCTGCCGGATGATACGATTTTTGAGAAAACCCGTTTCCGGGCAGAGGAAGTCAAGAGCCGGATGCATGAGACGGCTTACCTGAATCCGGAGCTGACCATTATATTTGACGACAAGAGACAGGAGACGCCGGAGCATATCGTATTCCATGAGCCGGACGGGATTCTGGGATTTATCCGGGAGCTCAACGAGAAGAAAGAGACGCTGCACGACCCCATATATTTTCAAGGGAACTCAGAAGGCATTGAGGTGGAGGTGGCGCTGCAGTATGTCAATGAGTTCCATGAAAATGTGCTGGGATTCTGCAATAATATTTTCAATTCTGAGGGGGGGACCCACCTCACCGGATTCAAGACCACGTTTACCACGGTGATGAACCAGTATGCAAGGGAGCTGGGAATCCTGAAAGAGAAGGATGCCAATTTTACCGGGGCAGATATCCGCAACGGCATGACGGCAATCGTATCCATCAAGCATCCTGACCCGCGGTTTGAGGGACAGACAAAGACAAAACTGGATAATCCTGACGCGGCCAAGGCAGCAGGAAAGGTGACAGGGGATGAGATTGTCCTGTATTTTGACAGGAACTTAGAAACCTTAAAGACCGTACTCTCCAGTGCAGAAAAAGCGGCGAAGATCCGCAAGACAGAGGAAAAGGCAAAGACCAACCTGCTCTCAAAGCAGAAATATTCCTTTGACAGCAACGGAAAGCTGGCCAACTGTGAGAGCCGCGACCCCAGGAAATGTGAGATCTTCATCGTGGAGGGGGATTCCGCAGGAGGCTCGGCAAAGACGGCGAGAGACCGGAGCTATCAGGCGATCCTGCCCATCCGGGGGAAAATCCTGAATGTGGAGAAGGCAAGTATTGACAAAGTGCTTGCAAATGCAGAGATTAAGACCATGATCAATGCATTTGGCTGCGGGTTTTCCGAAGGGTATGGAAATGATTTTGACATTTCCAAGCTTAGGTATGACAAGATCATCATCATGGCTGATGCGGATGTGGACGGGGCGCATATCTCTACATTGCTGTTGACATTATTTTACCGGTTCATGCCGGAGCTGATTTATGAGGGGCATGTATATATTGCCATGCCGCCTCTTTATAAGGCTATGCCAAAAAAGGGGGAGGAAGAATATCTTTACGACGACGCGGCGTTGGAACGCTACCGCAAAACCCATGACGGATCCTTTACCCTGCAGCGTTACAAAGGTCTGGGAGAGATGGATGCCCAGCAGCTTTGGGAGACTACTCTGGATCCGGAAAACCGGCTTTTGAAGCTGGTGGAGATCGAGGATGCCAGGATGGCGTCCGGCGTCACGGAGATGCTGATGGGAACCGAAGTGCCGCCGAGACGGGCGTTCATCTATGAAAATGCGACCGATGCGGAATTGGACATATAAAGATAGGAGAGGAATATGAGCAGCAGTGAACCACAGATCATCCGGACCGAGTATTCGGATCTGATGAAGAAATCTTATATTGATTATGCCATGAGCGTGATTATCGCGAGAGCCCTGCCAGACGTACGGGACGGGTTAAAGCCTGTCCAGCGCCGGACGCTCTATGATATGCATGAACTGGGCATACGCTTCGACAGGCCCTACCGGAAATGCGCCCGTATTGTGGGGGATACCATGGGGAAATATCATCCCCATGGCGACAGTTCCATCTATGAGGCGCTGGTTGTAATGGCGCAGGAGTTCAAGAAAGGCATGATCCTGGTAGACGGGCACGGCAACTTCGGCTCTATCGAAGGGGATGGGGCGGCGGCTATGCGTTACACGGAGGCAAGGCTTGCAAAATTTACTCAGGAGGCATACCTGTCCGATCTGGATAAAAATGTAGTAGATTTCGGACCCAATTTTGATGAGACAGAAAAGGAGCCGCTGGTACTTCCGGTACGTGTGCCGAACCTTTTGATCAACGGCGCGGAAGGAATCGCAGTGGGGATGGCTACCAGTATTCCCACCCATAATCTGTGCGAGGTCATCGACGCAGTCAAGGCTTATATGAAAAATGACGAGATCAGCACAAAGCAGCTTATGCGTTATGTGAAAGGGCCGGATTTCCCGACCGGAGGGATTGTGGTCAACAAGGATGAACTGCTGAATATCTATGAGACAGGGCAGGGCAAGATCAAGCTGCGGGGCAAGGTGGAAACAGAGGAACTCAAAGGCGGCAAAAAGCAGATTGTCATCACAGAGATTCCCTACACCATGATCGGCAGTGGGATCGGGAAGTTCTTAAATGATGTGGCGAACCTTGTGGAGACGAAAAAAACAACGGATATCGTAGATATCTCCAACCAGTCTTCCAAGGAAGGCATCCGCATTGTGCTGGAACTGAAAAAAGGCGCGGATGTTGAGAACCTCAAAAATATGCTTTACAAAAAAACTAGGCTGGAGGACACCTTCGGCGTCAATATGCTGGCCGTTGCAAACGGCAGGCCGGAGACGCTGGGGCTCAAAGCGATCATTGAGCATCATGTGGATTTTCAGTTTGAGCTTGCCACAAGGAAGTATAAAACATTGCTTGCCAAAGAACTGGAACGCAAGGAGGTACAGGAAGGCCTGATCAAAGCCTGCGACGTGATCGACCTGATCATCGAGATACTCAGGGGCAGCAAATCCGTAAAGGATGCAAGGAATTGTCTGGTAAACGGCGTCACCGACAATATAAAATTTAAGACAGCGATTTCCAGAAAAATGGCGGCCATGCTGCGGTTTACTGAACGGCAGGCAACAGCGATTCTGGAGATGCGTCTTTATAAGCTGATCGGCCTGGAGATCGAGGCGCTTCAGAAGGAGCATGAGGAAACGCTGAAAAATATTGCAAGATATGAGGATATCCTGAACAATTACGATTCCATGTCGCAGGTTATTATCGAAGAGTTGGATGCGTTCAGAAAAGAATATGGAAGAAAACGGCGTACGTCGATCGAAAACGCAGAGGAAGCGGTATTTGAAGAGAAGAAGATAGAAGAGCAGGAAGTCGTATTTTTGATGGATCGTTTTGGCTATGCGAAAACCGTAGATTTATCTGTATATGAGAGAAATAAGGATGCGGCGGACAGCGAAAATAAATATATCATCCATTGCATGAATACCGGAAAACTCTGTATTTTTACGGATACCGGGAAGATGCATCAGGTCAAAGTATTGGATCTTCCCTACGGCAAATTCCGGGACAAGGGAACACCTATTGACAACGTCAGCAATTATGCCAGTGCGGATGAGCAGATCGTAATGGTTTGCGATTCAGAACAGATGCGGTATGCAAAATTCCTGTTTGCCACAAAGCAGGGGATGGTCAAACGTGTGGAAGGAACCGAATTTCAGGTTGCAAAAAGGACGATTGCGGCAACGAAACTTCAGGAGGAGGATGCGGTGGTTTCCGTGCAGGTGGCGACAGAGAACCAGCATATTGTGATGCAGACAAAGGGCGGTTATTTCCTGCGGTTCCCGGCGGCGGAGATACCGGAAAAGAAGAAAGGCGCCGTGGGCGTCCGGGGAATGAAGCTGCAGAAAAAGGATGAGCTGGAATGCATATACCTTTTTGAAGAAGGGACAGAGACAAAAGGAAAATTTGGAGAAAAAGAAATCGTTCTGAACCGCCTGAAGATAGCGAAGAGGGATGGAACCGGGACGAAAAGCCGGGGATAAAATAGAAAAGGGCTGTTCCGCAAGATTGGAAAATCTTTGTGGAACGCCCTTTTTTTCAACAGATCCTTAACGAAGCCGGAATTCGTGAACAGCTGCTTTGAGTTCCTGTGCCTCTCCGAGAAGTTCTTCTGCGGAGGAAGCGGATTTTTCCGCTGTTGCGGTGTTTGTCTGTACCACACCGGAAATCTGTTCCATCCCCAAAGAGAGCTGATGCAGCGCATTGACCTGCTGCGCGGCAGAAGCGGCGATATGCCCCACTAGTTCCGTAGACTTCTGGGCGCCGGATACCCCTGCGGCAAGCGCTTTTGTGGTATCTGCGGACAGGGAAGTACCCTGTTCTACCAGACGCATGGAATCTTCAATGAGGAGCGTGATATTCTGCGCTGCCTCCGAACTTTTATTTGCAAGGCTCTGCACTTCGTCAGCCACCACTGCAAATCCCTTCCCTGTCTCGCCTGCACGGGCAGCCTCCACGGCCGCGTTCAGTGCAAGGATTGTGGTCTGGAAGGAAATATCTTCAATCGTTTTGATAATACCGCCAATCTCATGGGAGGATTTGGAAATATTTTCCATAGCTGTGGTCAATTCTTCCATCTTCGTATTACAAAGTTCCAGCTGCCTTGTGGCATCCATGGAACTCTGACGTGCCTTGTCTGCATCTGCGGATGAATTATCTACTTCCTCGGATAATTCCTGAATACTTGCTGTCAGCTCCTGTACGGCGGAAGCCTGCTCTACGGCGCCCCGGGAGAGAACCTGCGCGCCTTCTGCCACCTGCTCGGATTCAGAAGACACCCGTTCAGCCGACAGGTTGATCCGTGACAGAGCGGAATTGAGGGAATCCAGAATCTCGCGCATGGCTGTCTGGATGGGCTGGAATTCTCCACGGTAGTCGTTGCCGATCGTAAGATCCATGTTCCCATGCGCCATTTCAGCCAGTTTGGCGTCAATGTCCTGAATGTATTTCTTTAACTCACGTTTGGTTTCATGGATAGACTGCACCAGAAGGCCGATTTCGGAAGTGTCCGGTTCCAGAGGGAAATCCGAGGAAAGGTTCCCGCGGGAAATCTCCACCATCTGATCCTTGACCGCAATGACGGGGTTGAGGACGCGATTTCTTGTGACGGTCAGGTTGGTAAGCTGCAGGAGGCAGACTACAATCAGGGCAAATACCATTGCCAGCCGGATGAAGGTGGACTCCCTCCCCAGAGTTGCCACATCCTCCCTGGACCGTTCATCCAGAGTGGATAAAAACTGTTCTTTCAGGGTGTTGATCTTTGAGACTGCGGTGCTGTATTCATTGCCGTACACATAGTCAAGCGCCTTTTGTAATTGTCCGTTCTGGACTTCGGCCAGAGCATTCTCCTCCAGAGGAACCAGCTCGTTGGAAAGGGCGGACATCTCGTCGATCATGGCCTGCTCCACGTCGGTAATCCCGATTTCCTGCATAGCTGCAATGCCCTGCTCGCGGTTCTTAAGAGTATTAATCTCATTCCAATAGTTGTCGTAGTATTCCTGATGCCCGGTGGACGCATATGCACGGACCTCATCCGTCAGATAAGAGGAACCATTCATAAACCGGTTCGCATTGTATGTCAGATCGAACCTGTCTTCGTTGGCATTATTGAGCTTGTTGTTCACACTGCCGTAGATAAATAAAAGAACGATTACGACAGCCAGTGCAAAAATAGATATACCGTTTAAAATAGTAGTCAGTGTAGATTGATTCATCGCTTTTTTCATTAGTGCCCCTCCCTTAAAAAATCAACTAATCTTATTGTACATAATATCAGAATAAAATTCAAGTAAATAAAATTTTTTGTCGGATTTAACAAGGAAATTCTGCCGTTTTTTGTACGGATTCTGGGAGGGGCCGTAACAGATATTAATTTTTGTCAAAATCCTGATACAGTTCGAGGAGCTGGCCGCGTTTGCGAACGCCCAGCTTCTGGAAGATATTGTGGGTATGCGTCTTGGTTGTCCCGAGGGATATCATCAGCTTGTCGCTGATTTCCTGATTGCTTTTGTTATCCAGCAGCAAAGCCAGTATTTCCTGTTCTCTGGCAGTCAGCTGGTATTCCCTGGAGAAGAGGGACTGTCTGGAATCCGGGATGCCTGCGGTCTCGGAAAGCCCGGCGTCCCCGGGAATGTCAGGAACGATATCAGCCCCGGGCACAGGCTCCGCAGGAGGTGAGTCGTGTGTTTCCCCTGATACGGCCTGCGCGAATTGGTGGAAGAGAAGTTTTACTGCATAAAATGAAAGCACAATATTCAGGAAATCCTGTGTATAGCTGCGGTTCAGGATATCCATTTCCAGCGGGGCATAATTGTCAAAATGAAAAATCACAACCGTATCCTCCAATGTAATGGCTGGGGCCATGGCCGTGCAGAAGACCAGGATTCTATCCAGATGATCCGGTCCAACCGGCTCGGAAACCGATGTCTTTTTTGCAGCGTATATGCCGTAAAGGCCAAGGAAGAACAGAAAAAGCTGAGCCGGAAAATAGTAGATCCAGACTTTTAAGGAGCCGTCTGCAATCAGGGGGGTATAGAGTTGGAACAGCATGACCAGGGCAAGGCCGATCCAGAAAAACGTAACTCTGGCATTTTTTATCAGCGTAGAAAAAATCAAAATAAAGGAACCAAGGGTCACTCCGTAGAGCAAAGTCTTTACCGTGGGGACAGACAGCAGCATGTGGTTATAAAGGTCAAAAAACCAGGGGATATATTCGGTCATGTAGAGCAGTATATGGTCTACCATGAAAGAGATAAACAAAATACTGGTATATAGATATCCTGGTTTTTTCTTCTGTATATAAAGAACCGCACTCAGAGTCAGAGGTACGGAATAAAGAAGCAGCAACAGTATATTGTACAGGAACATGAGAAAATCCATTTTTTTGCCTCCTGAAAATAGAACCTGCGTTTTATTTAATGTTTAGTATATCCATGTAAAGAGAGAAAAGAAATTGTACAAAGGTGGAATTTTATGATATACTACGAAAGTATCATATTGGTCGATATTTATAGACAGCATTCATTTATACCCATGAGCCCAATGGCCTGCCAAAAGATTCTCATGATTTCAAGAAGGGCAGGTTATTTGGCAATATGCTCGTGTGTATAAGATCATGTTCCAGGAGTGAAAAAGATGGGCTTATCAAATAACCAATGGGAAAGATTCCAGGAATTTCTGCTGAAGCTGTATCAGCAGAACCGGCTGGATGGAATTCAAAAGATGGTCATGGATTATCTGGAGCTGGAAATTGCACATCACTGTTCCATGTTTGATTATGGCAGGGCTAAGGACGGGGAGATTATTTTCTTTCATCCATATTCCGGAAATCTGGATCAGGGTGCGCTTAAGGACTACTATAAAAATTATCAGTATCAGGATTATATGGTCTGGAATTTTTCACAGACAGAGCCGTTTGTGTACCGGAATTCAGACCTGATGCCGGACAGCATGAGGGAGAAGAGCCCCATCTACCAGCGGTGGATGCAGCCGCTGCAGGTGTATCATGGGTTGGGGTGTACCATTGTAAACCGTCATTTCTACGGTTCCGTTACGATGTTCCGTACAAAAGAAACGGGGGATTTTACAAGGGACGAGCTGTATCTTCTGAAAATTTTGAACACACATCTGGCATCCCATTTATCGATGCTGTATCCAAACGGAGTCAGGGAAAGTGATTTCCAGAATATTGATATGGATAAACACTGGCTGAAGAAATACCATCTGACAGAGCGCGAGATGGAGATTGTGCTTCAGCTTCAGGAGGGGCTTACAAATCAGGAGATCGGATCCAGGCTTTGCATCTCCGAAGTGACCGTGAAAAAGCATATGAGCCACATTTTTGGAAAAATGCAGGTAAAGAACCGCAGCCAGCTCCTTCTAAAACTGGAGAAATAAAAACTGTGGGCGGGCAGCCCGCGTTTTTGGCGGCAGGGGGCTGCCGCCTGCTTTTCCCTCTCTTCGGGTCAGGAATCCGAAGGGGTGTAATGCTCATACAGATCGAATAATTCCTGTCTTTTTTTTACATTTACTTTGGCGAAGATGTTATGTACGTGCGCTTTGGCAGTACCCACAGAGATACATAGATTATCGCCGATCTCGTCGTTCGTTTTATTTTCCAGTAAAAGTTCCAGGATATGCTGCTCCCTTGGGGTGAGCTGATATTTCCGGCTGAACAGGTAAAATTTGGAATAGCGCGCATCCGCATGGTTTGGGGCTTCCGGGGTTTCATGGAAAACAGAAGTTTCCCTCCCCGCCAGATGGCTGCTTAGATTCGGAACTAAAATACGCAGCGCAGCAAATACGAAATACAGGCTCAGCAGGTTTTCCGAGAAACTCCGATTGGTAATATGCAGTCCGGTTTCACCGTAATTGTCAAAATGGAAGATTACGATCCAGTCTTCTATGACGATCAGGACGGAAAATACGGCAGTCCATAGAAAAATTCTGTAAAATCCAGCCTGAACAGGTTCTTCATAATGTGGCAACCGGCCTTTGAGGCGGATCAGGCCGTATACGGCAACCGTAAAAGAGAATATCTGGCAGGGGGTATAATAGATGAAGACCTTTTTGGCGCTGTCCTCCATCATAGGGACAAAGAGCATAAAGATCGTAATGATGCTTAACAATGACAGGAGGAAGGGATTGGGCTTTTCCCCTAATACGGCGGCGGTGATGAGCAGCATAAAAAGAAGGACGGCAACAAAAATAACCGTCCGTGTGGTAGGGACAGACATAAAAGTTGAGTCGTAGAAGTTTGCAAATCCCGTATCAAATTCTGTGATGCAGATAATGACATTTTCAATGGAATAAAAGAGAAACAGGCCTGTAATATACAGGTATAAAGGTTTCTTTGTATGCTGGTAAAAAATCAACGTATAAACCATGGGGATGCAGTAGAGGATCTGCAGTAGCAGATTGTAAACAAGTAATAAAACATTCATATCGTACCTTCTTTAATTTTACATTCTTTTGGAATCCGGCAATGAAAGTATTGTGTGGACTCGCAGGATACGAGCCGTTCATGTTCTACAAATCCAGTATAGCAGAAAAGAAAAATCTAGTAAATCATTTTTGGGGAAAGAATTAATTTTGGAAAAATTAATATACAAAATGCACAAAAGTTTATTAGAGTTTATGTGAAAATACTATAAAATGCATAAAAAAATCTAACCCGAAGTTCTATTTTAAACCTCAAAACAGGATGCTAGAATGCCAGCATAACAACCGCAACGTCAGATGGTTTCGGCCATGGAGGAGCGGCAGTGTACATTTACAACTGAATAAGGAATAGAGAAAGGAGCTTGACAAATGGGCGAAAAGAAAAAATTTAGTATGCTGAGCTGCATACTCACAGTGATCTGTGTGGTATTCGTAGCAGAAGCGGCAGCCCCTGTAGCGGCAATCGGTAACTCGCAGTATTTTTGGTGGATTTTTATGATCATCCTGTTTCTGCTTCCCTATGGATTGATCTCCTCTGAGATGGGGACGACCTATGATAACGGAGGAGGGCTTTATGACTGGGTATCCGCGGCATACGGACACAGGATGGGCGCCAGGGTGTCATGGTATTACTGGATCAACTTCCCTTTGTGGACCGCGTCACTGGCAGTTATGTTTCCGGGCCTGTATACCACGGTTACCGGAAAAGAACTGAATACCGTATTATCGATCCTTCTAGAACTGGCATTTGTCTGGATCGTTGCGCTGGTCTGCCGGACGCCCACCGCAGATGCGGTATGGATTCTGAATGGTTCGGCCGCGATCAAAGTAATCCTCGCCATCGGCGTAGGGATTTTCGGCGTGATGGGGATTGCGAAGAACGGCATGGCGAATCCAATTACATTTTCCAGCCTTCTTCCTTCCTTTGATCTGGACAGTTTATCCTTCATCTCCGTTATTATCTTCAATATGCTGGGATTTGAAGTGATTTGTACCATGTCAGACGATATGGAGGATCCGAAAAAGCAGATTCCTCAGGCGATCGTGATAGGCGGTATTGTGATTGCAGCAATCTATATGTTCTCTGCGTTTGGGATCGGAGCAGCTATCCCAACCTCTGAAGTCAGCACAGACAGCGGCCTGATTGATGCTTTTATCCTGCTGACAGGCAAGGAGGGCGGGATTTTTATCTCAGCGGTGGCAATCCTGTTTGGATTGACTCTGTTCGGCAATATGATCTCGTGGTCAACCGGCGTCCATGAAGGAGCGGCTGCTGCAGCGGAAAATGGCGATATGCCTGCAATATTTGCGAAAAGAGACGCGAAAAACAACATGCCTACAGGCGGAATCATGGTCACGGCTGTTGTTGCTTCGATTGTAGTGATCGCAGCGCCGTTTATCCCCAATCAGGATCTGTTCTGGAGTTTCTTTGCATTGAATCTGGTGATGTTCCTGATGTCCTATATTCCGGTATTCCCGGGATTCCTGAAACTGCGCAGGACAGATCCGGATACAGAAAGGCCGTTTCGCGTTCCGGGCAACGGAATCGTATTACAGCTGCTGGCTTACATTCCAATGGTATTGATTATCGTATCCATTATTTTTACAGCAGTCCCGTTGTCCTTTGATGCAGAAACATTATCAGGAACACTACCTATTACAATAGGGGCAGTTATCTTTATTGTTCTTGGGGAAATCATCATACGCATGAAGGGCAGAGAATGAGATACAAAATGCAAACAAGATAAAAACAGCCGTTCCCTTTCTGGCACAGGGCGGGGAAGGGACGGCACAGGGATGTGAATAAGTCCGATTTAAAGGGCTTAAATATATATGGAAAGAAAGGATGAAAGAAAAATGGCGAAAAGAATTGAAGGGACAACCCCAAAACAAGACGGCTACCGTATGCCCGGCGAGTTCGAAGAGCAGCAGCAGATCTGGATGCTGTGGCCATGGAGGAACGACAACTGGAGGCTTGGCGCAAAGCCGGCTCAGAAGGCTTATGTTGAGGTCGCAAAGGCAATCAGCGAGTTTGAGCCGGTATCCATCTGTGTTCCGCCGACACAGTATGAAAACGCACTTGCAAGGATTGGTGCGGTCAATAATGGAAATATCCGGGTGATCGAGATGACCAGTGACGACGCATGGATCCGTGACTGCGGCCCGTCCTTCGTGATCAATGATCAGGGCGGTATCCGTGCGGTGGACTGGGAATTTAATGCCTGGGGCGGCCTGGTAGACGGCCTGTATTTCCCATGGGATCAGGACGCGCTGGTAGCACGCAAGGTGTGTGAGATTGAAGGGGTGGATTCTTACAAGACAGAAGGCTTTGTGCTGGAAGGCGGTTCCTTCCATGTAGACGGCGAGGGAACGGTCATGGTGACAGAGATGTGCCTGCTCCATCCAAGCCGTAACCCACACATGAATAAAGAAGAGATTGAGGAAATGTTAAAGAATTACCTGAACTGTGAAAAGGTAATCTGGGTAAAAGACGGAATCGATCCATATGAGACCAACGGACATATTGACGACGTTGCCTGCTTTGTAGCCCCTGGCGAGGTTGCATGTATTTACACAGAGGATGAGGAACATCCATTCTATAAAGAAGCGCAGGCTGCTTACCAATTCCTTTGTGAACAGACAGACGCAAAAGGGCGTAAGCTGAAAGTGCATAAAATGTGCGTGACAAAGAAGCCGTGCTATTTAAAGGCAGCAGACAGCATTGATTACTCGGAGGGGGCAATCCCCCGTGAGGAAGGGGAGATTTCGATTGCCTCTTACCTGAACTTCCTGATCGTTAACGGGGCAATCATCCTTCCGCAGTACGGCGACGAGAATGATGCTCTTGCTGTGGAGCAGGCGCAGGCAATGTTCCCGGACCGCAAGATTGTAGGCGTGCAGACCACAGAAGTTGCGTATGGCGGCGGAAATATCCACTGTATCACACAGCAGCAGCCGAAGGTGAAGTAAAAAGCCCGTAGTTGACCCTGGCGGCAGCCGACAGACGGACAGGTCAACATGCCCGCTGTTTCGCCGGAATGGATTACAGCAGACAAAACATATGACACATTTCCAGGGGATGCATGTCTGTGAAACCAGAGGATAAAAAACATTGATCATGAAAATAAAATTATAAGAAAAAAGGAGAATGCGATTATGTATGCAAACGGAGTAAGACACTTTATTGACACAATGGATTTTACAAAGGAGGAGCTGCTTGACATCATCCATCTTTCCCTTGAGATCAAAAAGAGTATCAAGGCAGGATACAATCCGCCGCTTATGAAGGGCAAGACATTGGGAATGATCTTCCAGCAGTCGTCCACCAGAACCCGGGTATCCTTTGAGACTGCAATGGAGCAGCTTGGGGGACACGCGCAGTACTTGGGGCCTGGTATGATCCAGCTTGGCGGACACGAGACGATCGGCGATACAGGCAAGGTTCTGTCCCAGTTGATCGATGTTGTAATGTCACGCGTGATCGAGCATCAGACGGTCGTTGATCTGGCGAATGCATGCTCTATCCCGGTACTGAACGGAATGTCTGACTATAATCATCCGACACAGGAGATTGGGGACCTCTGCACGATCGTTGAGAACCTGCCGAGAGGAAAAAAACTGGAAGACTGCAAAGTGGTATTCGTAGGGGATGCGACACAGGTTTGCGCTTCTCTGGCAATGATCACGACCAAGCTTGGCATGAAGTTCGTACATTACGGACCGAAGGGACACCAGCTTCAGGACAGCCCGAGTGCAGCATGTCTTGCAAAGATTGAAGAAAACTGCAAAGAGAGCGGGGCAACTTTCCTGACATCTGACAACAGGGAAGACGTAAGGGGCGCTGACTTTATTTATACGGACGTATGGTATGGGCTGTATGAGAACGAGATGCCAAAAGAAGAGCGTGTACGTGTATTTGGCGATTATCAGGTAAACAGGGAACTGATGAGCCTTGGAAATATCGGATGTAAATTCATGCATTGTCTGCCGGCAACGAGAGGCGAGGATGTAACGGATGAGGTTGCAGATTCTGATTCATCCCTTTGCTGGGATGAGGCTGGAAACCGCCTGACCGCAATGAGAGGGCTTCTGGTATACCTGACGCAGTATCAGAGGGAAGAGGCTGCATCAGAACTTCAGGTTGCAGCGGCAAAAGAACGGCTTGAGAAGTTTATGGCAGAAAGAGGAATCCATTAATCCGGTTTCGGCCAGAAAATAAGAGAAAGAACAGTATGAGGTGAACACAATGCCTAAGATTGTAATTGCATTGGGCGGAAATGCCCTGCAGTCAAAGAACAGCGCGCCGACCGCAGAGGGTCAGCTTGAAGTGGTAAAGCAGACATGTGAGAGAATTGCAGATATCTGTTCTCAGGGATATGAGGTGGCGATCGTACACGGCAACGGGCCGCAGGTAGGACGGATCCTGCTTGCGTCCGAGACCGCAAAGGACGTAACCCCGGCCATGCCCTTTGATGTATGCGGTGCCATGAGCCAGGGATATATCGGATATCACATTCAGCAGGCCTTGCGCTATGCCTTGAATATCCGTAATATGAATTATCCGGTTCTGACGGTTGCGACCCAGATGGTGGTAGATGAAAAAGATCCCGGATTTACCAATCCTACCAAACCTATCGGCCCATTCTACACAGAGGAGGAGGCCAGGACCCTGCAGGATGAAAAGGGCTATGCAATGAAAGAGGATGCGGGACGGGGCTGGAGAAGAGTGGTTGCATCCCCGATACCGAAGAAGATCGTAGAGATTGAGGCGATCAAAAATTTATGGGATTCTTCTATTGTAATATCCTGCGGCGGCGGCGGTATCCCGGTGGTTGAAAAGATGAACGGAACCCTGGAAGGAGTTGCGGCCGTCATTGATAAAGACTTTGCGGCGGAATTGCTGGCAGAGCAGGTAGACGCAGATATACTGATGATCCTGACAGAAGTGGAGAAGGTTGCCATTCACTGGGGAAAACCGGAACAGAAAAATCTGGAACACATGAGCCTTGCAGAAGCGGCACAGTATGTGGAGGAAGGGCAGTTTGCCCCGGGAAGCATGCTTCCCAAAGTAGAGGCGGCCATGAAGTTTGCGCGGGCATATCCAGACAAAAAAGCAATTATCACGAGCCTGGATAAAGCGATTGACGCATTGGAAGGAAAAACAGGTACTGTAATTACATTTGCATAAAAAGTTAGAATCAATCGTGAAGAAATGACATGATACTATCCATAATTCCTTTATAAATATGTTTGTGCGAAAGGGCGTCTGGAAAAAATAAAGAATCTTTTCCGATACGCCCTTTCTTTTTTTACTGAAAGATTGGAGAAGCTTATGGACAAAGGACTAATTGCAATCATTATAACCGCCTGCATTATTGTAGGGGCAATCAAGACAAGGAGGACTGTGGAGTGTATGCTTCTGGGTTCTCTCGTGGCAGCGTTTTTCGCTTTTCAGGATCATTTTCTGGCTCAGTGGTGCGTGGTGCTGCAGGAAATGCTTGCCGAGGAGGTCTGGGTATTTCTGGTGTGCCTGCTATTTGGCGCGCTGATCGCACAGCTTACCGCTTCCAGAGGAAGCTTTGGTTTCTCCAAATATCTCGCAAAGATATGCAGAAGTGACAAAAAAACATTCCTGACTACATATGTCATGGGGATATTGATCTTTGTGGACGATTATCTGAATGTATTATCCATCGGAGCCTGCATGAAAAAAATCTATGATGACAGGAAACTGCCCCGTGAATCTCTGGCATATGTGCTGAATTCGACAGGCGCACCGGTATGTGTGCTTTTGCCGATCTCCACATGGGCAGTATTCTATGCCAATCTGTTCTACGAACAGGAGAGCGTAAAGGCGATGGGGGTGACATCGCCGATGGCGGCATATGTGAAAGCTGTTCCCTTCTGCTTTTATCCGATCATCACGCTGCTGTTTGTGTTTTTGTTCTCAACAGGGGTAATGCCGAAACTAGGTCCCATGAAAAAAGCTTTCCGCCGTGTGGAAGAGACAGGGAAAGTCTATTCGGATTTCAGCAGGAAGTACAACCACGCAACGGTCTATGACCAGGATGCGGACGGCAATATCTGGTATTTTCTGATTCCTATGGGCATCCTGGTGGCTCTGGCAGTTCTTACCGGGGATATTCTTGTATCCGTGGTGGTGGCTCTGGTAGTCTGTTTTGCGCTCTATATCCCGCTGAAAGTGCTTACGGTAGATGAGTTTATGAACAATACCATTCAGGGGTTCAGCGATATGCTCCCGGTGCTGACCATGCTTCTTGTAACCTTTGTATTGAAGGATGTCTGCGGGCAGATGGGGATGACAGAATATATTGTGGCTAAGGCAGAGCCGCTTTTATTTCCGGCGGTCTACCCGGCCATGGTATTTGCGTTGGGGGCTGTGCTTGCATTTACCACCGGCTCAGACTGGGGCATGAGTTCGATTATCACACCCATAGTATTTCCGCTGGGGGCAGTGATCGGAGTGAATCCGGTGCTGACCATGGCGGCAGTTATCTCCGGGGGGACCTTTGGAAGCCATGCCTGCTTTTATTCCGACGCTACGCTTCTGGCGGCACAGAGCGCCGGGATTGACAGCATGGAACATGCCTTGTCGCAACTGCCTTACAATATGATTGCCTGCGGACTGGCTGTCATAGGGTTTATGATTACAGGGGCTGTTATGTGAGTTGTTTCTTGTGATTCTCAGAGAAATGGTGTAGAATACATTGCAGAGTGAAAAGGGAGGTTCTTATATGGAGCGATTTGTGATTACTGTAAACAGGCAGTTTGCCAGCCATGGCCGTGAGATTGCAAAACGCCTGAGCGAAATTCTGGGGGTTCCCTGTTATGACGGAGAGATGATTTCGGAGGCTGCGGAGGAACTGTCGATTCCAGAGGAAGTGGTGGAAAGAGAAGAGGAGACTGCGGTTCGGCAGCCCCAGATGGCGACGCGGATTCCCTTTGCAATGGGGAGGAACAGCAGT
>CATKXE010000048.1 GCA_949840465.1 uncultured Lachnospiraceae bacterium
GGTTCAATATGTACCATCATCGGCGCACCCGTCTCCTTCTGAGCCGCCGCTGCCGCCTCAAACAGTTCTGTGTAAACGCCTTCCAGCCCGCAGCCATCCAGCGCCGTTTTTATGATCCCCGCACAGGCCCCGGTCTGGTAAACCTTTGCCCCTGTGTATGCCTGTCCGGCAAAGGCTCTGTTTTCCAACGGGGAGGCCTGCTCTGTCCCTGCATACATCCCCCGCGTCAGTTCTTCCACAAACAGACCTGTAAGCCTGCCCCGGCCTGTATTTCCAATCCAATGGCTCTGGGGATAGAACTGCATTTTGTGAAACCCGGTGGACGCCACAATGTGCACCCCCGTCCGGCCGGAGATCTCTTCCAGTCCCTGAGACATCCGGCCGCACCCCACCGGCTGTGCTTCCACCAGGGCAGAGCCGCCCAGCCGGCAGTATGATTCCGCCTCTTTTGCAGAGGCCTCCACATCGTCCATCCACAGAGCCGGGTTTTGGCGGAACGATTCCCCTTTGCTCAGCAGCAAATGTTCATGGCACTGTGTATAACCCAGCTCTTTTGGCGGTATAGAACCCAGTACGGTATGTATCCTCTTCTCCATATCCACTCACCATTTCAGGTTGTCGATCACTTCCGGTTTCCCGTCCCTTTCTACCACCATTTTGTGATACCCTTTCGTCTCTATGGTTCCATAATTGTGTCCGGCGTCCGCGTCAAATACAAAAAATAGAATCAACGGCTCTTTGCCTGTATTCACAGTCCTGTGGGCATAGCGCCGCGGCACATAGACGGCCTCATTTTTTTTCAGCGGGATTTCCATCGTATTTCCCTCCGGGTTCTCCATCACCATATACCCTTCGCCGCTCAGCGTATAGTAGACTTCCGAGGTTTCCAGACGGGTATGGAAATGCCCCTTTGTCATATAGTATTCGTCCCCCACCAGTCCCGGGTAGAGAATGGTGGTCCCGAATGCAAGGTCGCCCGGACGCTCCGGGTATCCCAGCTCATAAAATTCATAAACCAGCGGATCTTCCTTTTTCAGGATTTCTTTTACCGCATCCGAATCAAAATACATCCCCTTCATCTGCGACAAATACCGTTTCGTTGTCCGGGCGGTTTTAGAACGTCCTGTCTTAAGATCAAAGTCCAAAGGAAATCCCCTGTCCCAGTCAAATTGATTCATCTTATTTCCTCCGTTTTTTATGACCAACTTGCATCGCAAATTGATTGCCTGCCCTAACCTGCTCTGTAGATCCCCTCAAAAACATCCTTCAGGGCAACATAATATTGTTCAAAGTTCTTTTTTATCTGCCCGTACTTTTCTACTGACTCCCTGTCCGGTTCCTTTACTTTGTCAATTTTCATAAAGCGTTCAATGGCGGAAAAATCCGGATAGATTCCCACGCCCACGCCGCCGATCACCGCGGCGCCCATGGAGCCGCCTTCTTCTAACAGTCCGGGAACCTTGATTCTGGCGTCATAGATATCCGCCATGATCTGCTGCCATACCTCGCTTTTCGCCCCGCCGCCTACAACCGTGATCTCCTCAATCCCGGTCTTTGTCCTCAGGATATCCAGGCAGATGGACAGGTTCATTGTAATTCCTTCCAGAACGCTTCGCACCATATCGCCCCGCGTATTCTCAGGCTTGAGCCCCAGCCACGCGCCTTTTGCATACGGGTTCCATCTCGGAGCGCGTTCCCCCAGCAGATACGGCAGGAAAATCACGCCTCCCGATCCGATGGGGCAGTCCTTTGCCAGCCGGTTCATTTCGTCATAGGGCGACGTCCCGTTCTGTTTTGCCAGCTCCGTTTCCGACGTACAAATCACCTGTTTCACCCAGCTATAGGATCCTCCGGCATACTGCATCGTCCCGTTGGGCGCATACAGGCCTGGAATCACATGGGCCCAGGTAACGGTACGCATCTCCTCGTCAAATACAGGCTGGTCCGTGGTGGTCGTAATCCACGCCGACGTGCCCATACAGCAGTACGTTTTTCCGGGGGCAATGGAGCCGCACCCGATATTGGCCACTACCCCGTCGCCGCCGCCCATGACTACCGGCGTCCCTTCTGCCAGCCCCGTCTGCTCTGCCGCCTGCCTTGTCACTTCTCCCGCAACATGGGTGGACGGGACAATTTCAAGAAGCTTCTCCCTGTCAATTCCGGAGGCTTTCAAAATCCTGTCCGACCACTGAAAATCTTTCAGGTCAAAACAGCCAAAACTGTTGGCGTCGCTGGGCTCTGTATAAAATTTTCCGGTCAGTTTCAATACAATATAGTCTTTGGCATTCAAAACCTTATACGTCTTTTTATAAATTTCCGGCTCGTTATCCCGAATCCACATCAGTTTCTGGATTCCATAGGAAGCGGTATTCCTGTGTCCGGAAATATGGTAATACTCTTTCTGGCTGATTTTTCTCTCTATCTGCCGGGTCTGCTTCTGCGCCCTGGAATCCGCCCAGATAATCGAAGGCCGCAATGGATTGCCTTCCCTGTCCACACACAGGCATCCCATCATCTGCCCGCTGAAACTCACCGCGGCAATGTCCTTTGCATCTATCCCGGCGGAACGAATCAGCGCCCGGCTGCTCTCACACACTGCGTTCCACCAGTCCTCCGCCTCCTGTTCCACCCATGTTCCGTTAAAATAATGCGCCCCGTAGGATACGGTACAGCTTTTTATCAAATCTCCCCCGGTCAAAAACAGCGTTGCTTTATTTCCCGAAGTTCCAATATCATGCGCCAACAAATATTTTGCCACCAAATATCCCTCCATCACATGTATTGCCGGACAAAGCCAATCAATATGTAATCGCCTCAATCCCCAGCATTTCACATAACATCATCAGCGCCTCCTCATGGCAGCCATAGCCAAATACGCTGTGGTTGCACCGGAGGTTCCTGTAAAATTCCATCGGGTCGCATTGAAGCCGGATAAACGCCTGCACCCAGGTCCTGACAGCTTCCAGTTCTTCTTTTGGCTTTTTAAACGTGCTTCCTGACGCAATATTCATGACATATTCCCCGTTCCTCCTGCCAAGGGTCCCGAAGGTTACATCCCCTTCCTTACAGCAGAACAGCGTGCATGCTCCCCGGCCGGCGCCCATATACTCATACTGCTCCACAATGTCAATGTCCTCATAATCTTCCGCCAGTTTTCCCGGCCCGCTTCCGCAGTGTATCATGCGTGCAACGCCTTCCTTCGTGTCTACCATATTTACATCCCCGAAGAAATGCGGTTCCCCGGAAAGCGAAGTCAATATATACCCGGAAAGGAGCGCGTTCAGGTTACACTGGCATCCGCAGAGGTATCCCTCGTCGTTGAGCATGGACAATGCAACACAGCAGGAACAGTAGGAATCCATAAATTCACCGATGCATTTTACAGTCACCATGTCCAGGGAATATTCCTCAATGATTTCCTTCAGCGCATAATATACGCTTGCACATTTTATCAGCGTCTTTTCCGGAACGTCCACCGAACCATACCTTTCCCTGATCTGTTTTACCAGGACCGCACACTTGTCCTCTGCTACATTCTTTGCCTTCTGCAGCAAAACCATCTGGTCAATATGCTCCACCTCTGTCCCAAAAATCTTCTTAATCTGGATGGGATCCGCCGTCGTCGGATAAGCGCTGATCGCCCTGCCGCCCAGTACGCCCATGCGTGCAGCGCCAAGCCGCCTTTTCACAGACGCGGCCTTTGCAAAATTCCTGATCTGCCGCAGGACGTCCCGTTCATCCGGCATCCCGTAAAACAGCCAGTGGCGGATTCCCATCTCGTCCAGCGTACCGTGGAGTACATTCGCCCCTACGGAAGAAAAGGAAGCCGCTTCCGGGATTCCCCAGATGCCAAAGGGGACGTTTAACTCACGCACCGCATCCACCACATGACTGGCAAGAAGCCATGTCCC
Source organism: uncultured Lachnospiraceae bacterium (assembly GCA_949840465.1). Taxonomy (GTDB): domain Bacteria; phylum Bacillota; class Clostridia; order Lachnospirales; family Lachnospiraceae; genus Schaedlerella. The sequence goes on from CATKXE010000048.1 coordinate 3,912, forward strand.
TGCCAGATAAACCATGCTCTGCGCCCCCAGAGCAAGGCACGTTTCTGTCTGCCCTCTCACCTCTTCGCCTGTAAGCGTAAGGCTGCTGTCCGGATTCACGACTTCAATCCCGATCTCCGCCAGCTCTCTTAAAGCCGTCTCGTGGAACTGCCTGCCTAAATCATTGCGCTCGCCTTCCAGTCCCACGCACACCAGTCCTGTCTTTACTTTCTCTGCTGCCATACGCCACCTCAAAATTTACTTTCTGCTTCGCCAAGACAGCGGTCAAGCACATCCAGAACCAGATCTATATCCTGTTCCGTAATAACATATGGCGGCATGAACGTCATCCGGTTGCCGTAATAGCTGGAAAGGTTGATCAAGACCCCGTACTCCAGCGCACGCTTCACGATAAATTCTGTTTCTGCTTTCGCGGGTTCCTTTGTATCCCTGTCTTTCACAAGCTCGATACCAAGGCCAAGGCCCATTCCTTCCACGCATCCCAGAAGCCGGTGTTTCTTCTGGAGTTCCAGCAGACCGTCCTTAAAATACGTTCCTCTGTCTTTCACCTGCTCCAGAAGATTTAACCGCTTAATCTCCCGGATGGTTGTGGTGGCCGCCTTACATCCAAGGGCGCTGCCGTGCCATGTTCCCATATGCTTGTCCGGGTGGCCGCTCCAGGCTTCCATAATCCCACGTTTCCCGATGACCGCAGACAAGGGCCATACGCCGCCTGACAACGCTTTGGACGTGGTAATCAAATCGGGCACCACATCATAGTTTTCAATACACCACCACTTTCCGGTCCTGCCCATCCCGATCGCAATCTCGTCGGCAATCATCACAATCCCGAATTCATCACAGATTTCACGGACTCCCTTGAAGTATTCCTTTGGGGCATACACTCCGCCGCCGTGGAACTGCGCCGGTTCTACGATCAGCGTAGAAATCAGGTTTGTCTTTGTATTGGGGTCGTACAGCCCGCACTCCGGCGTCTGAAACATTTCCCGGAACGCTTTGAGGCAGAACATGTCGCAGGAGGGGTATTCCCTTCCATAAAAACAACGGTAACAGTAGGGGAACGGGATCCTGACAATATCGTTTTTTACAGTGGGCACTTTCTCCCGGTAGTAGGCACAGGGCGTTGCTGAAAGCCCCGCGGACATCCTCCCATGGTAAGCGCCGTAGTAAGAAATAATCCCATGCTGGGGCTGGGGGGTATGGTATTCCGCAATCTGGAGCGCCAGCTCCACAGCCGCGCTTCCGCCGATTTCTGAATGGATCACCGGATCCATGCCCTCCGGCGCAATGCCGGCCAGCTCTTTTACAAATTCCGCCCTTGGAATGGTGGGCATATCGGCCACGTGCATCATCGTTTTACCCTGCTCATAAACCGCGTCCAGAACCACATCCGGGGTATGTCCCAGACAGGATGCCGCAAACGGCCCGTAGGTGTCAATATACTCATTTCCATCGGCGTCCCACTGCCTCACGCCGCTTTGCTTCACAAATACAGGGACGGTCTTTTCATTGTCAAACGTAGCCCTCCAGTACGTACCTCCGGATTCATACCGGAATAAATCTTCCTTAATCTGTGCGGACTTCTCGCCCGGAAGCGCCCTTAGTTCGCCGCACGCACATCCTGTACAGTTCTGACACTTTTCATGTTCCGTCATGATACTTTCTACCTCCTCTTTATCTCATTGTAAGCTTTTCTCTGAGAGAGCGCCCTCAGGCAGGCTTTTTTCATTCAACCCCGCACCACCGCGCCATCATCAATGCCATCACCTTTGCATTCTTTATTAATTCCTCAATCTCGACATATTCATTGGGGGCATGAGCCATGGCAATATCTCCTGCGCCGAACATCAGCCCCGGCACTCCAAAATTCCGGTTCAAAAGCCGCATGTCTGTTCCTGCTTCAAATCCGTTGACTGCGGGCTCGTCCCCTGTCACGGCCCGGAAGCTTTCTTTAGCAAGCGTTACAAACGGATGATCCCACTCTGTCTGGGCCGGATTATAAAACAGCCCGAACCACTCCACCCGGGGCGGATGCTCCATAAGCCAGAGGTCGTCCTTACAGGCACCCCGCACCGCTTCCTCCAGTGATTTTGCCACGTCTTCCACGTTTTCCCCGGGAACCAGCTCAATACACCCCTCAAGCATACAATGCTCCGGCACTCCGCTGGTAAACTGCCCTCCCCGGAAGATTCCCACCGTCACCGGGGCGCTCAGGGGATAATCTTTATAAAATACATTTTTGCTGCAGATCTCCCGGTTTCTTGTGTCCTCCAGTTCCTGCAGGGCAGCCGCTACTTTCATACCTTTTTCCACTGCGGAAACCCCTTTGTATTTGGTCCCGCCGTGGGAGGCGCGCCCATCCACATGAATCCGCCAGAACGCCGCCCCTCTGTGGGCAGGCTGAATCTGATTGGATGTAGGCTCCGGGAAAATAGAAGCGTCTGCCTTTGTATACCCCCGCATCAAAGACGCCGCCGTCCCGTTCCCCCCGTTTTCTTCTCCGGGCACGCTGACAATGGTAATGTCGTTGTTGACCCCGCCAAAATATTTTTTCAGAAGCCCGGTGCAGAAGATTCCCACACAGAGGCCTGTCTTCATATCCGAAGCGCCGCGCCCAATGAGTTTCCCATCCTGAATCACCGCCTGGAAGGGATCGGTGTCCCACATATCCAGCGGCTCCGCGGTCACCACATCCACATGTCCGTTAATCAGAAGGCTTTTCCCTTTCGACGGACATTTCCCCCGCAGGATCCCGGCAACCACCGGCCTGTTTAAAAAACTCTCTCCTGTGTCCGAGTACAGGCTGTAATTTTTCAGCTCCTCGTCGTCGGGAATCCAATAATCCGTCTCCAGGCCAATCTCCTGAAAAATGTTCTTCACTTCATCCTGGACCGCCCTTTCATTGCCCGTCACACTTTCGATATTGATCAGACGTTCACACAATTCCAACAGCCTGCCGCGTTCCTTCTCCACCGCGGCAGAAATCCTTTTTTCCAACTGCCTGTAGTCCATACCTTTATCCTTCCTTATGATGTCTTGCCGTAACCAGTGTTGTAGATGCCTTTTCTCACGCAGAATTTGCCATAAAACAGACTTTCATGGCAAATCCTTACCAGCAGGTGTATCCGCCGTCTACCACAATACATTCTCCCTGCATATAGCTTGCCGCGTCGGAACAAAGCAGAATCAACGCTCCCACCAGTTCTGCCGGGTCCCCCATCCGCTCCATGGGTATCATATTCATGACTTTTCCATAAAACGTATCGTCGGCAGCAAAGAAATCAAGATTTGGCTTCGTCGAAAAATATCCCGGCGCAATCGAATTTACACAGATTCCGCTTTTACACCATTCTGTCGCCAGAGTTTTTGTCATCATGACCATGGCCGCTTTCGTCACTTCATAGGAGCCCCCATAAACGCCCTTATTCACAATCAGGCCTGATATAGAAGCAATGTTCACAATACGTCCCCAGCCCCTTTTCATCATATCTTTCGCGCAGGCTTTGCACATATTTAACGTCCCAAGAATGTTTGTCTGCACCACTTTATTATAAGTTTCTGTATCCGTATCCATCGGAGAAAGGTTAATTCGGTTGCATCCTGCCGCATTGACAAGGATATCCACTTTGCCAAATACTTCTATGCATTTTTCTACGGCCTGATTAATACTTTCCTCACTCATAATATCGCACGAAGCATAAGAACACTTTCCGCCGCTTTTTTCAATTTCTTCTGCAACCGGAGCAAGCGCTGATTCCCTCCGGCCTGCCAGAAATATTTCTGCCCCGGCTTCGCTGATCGCTTTTGAAAATACGGTTCCCAATCCGCCTCCTGCGCCTGTAACCAATGCCGTCTTTCCGGCCAAATCAAAACACTTTAACATGCCCAACCTCCATCTATCTGCCACTTTTAAACAAGTTTACTCTATTTTTTTGCCTTTGCTGCCTTATCGTAAATGACCGCAACAATAATGATGAGCCCCTGGAATACATCCTGCAGCCAGGACGGAACGCTTAAAAGCACCATACAATTCAGCATAACCGCCAGCAGCAGCACACCGAGAACCGTTCCCAAAATGTCCCCGTCACCGCCTGTAAAACTCGTGCCGCCCAACACGACCGCCGCAATCGCCTGTGTCTCCAGACCCACGCATGCCGACGGCAGCCCTGTATACATCCTCGCCGCCAGAATCATTCCGCTGAGTCCTGCCAACGCCGCACACATTCCATAAGCGAACATATTTGTACTCAGGATATTAATGCCGGAGATCTTTGCAGCTTCTACATTTCCGCCAACCGCATATATATTTCTTCCGATATTTGTTTTACTCAGCAGGAACGCACCGATGGCAAATACGACAATAATAATACAAATCGGAGCGGGAATCCCTAAAATTGCGCCTGTCCCTAATTTTGTAAACGGATCCCCAAGCGAAATCGGTATCGTATATCCATTGTTAATCGCAACGGCAAATCCCCGGTAAATCGTCATTGTACCTAATGTCATAACGAACGGCGGAATTTGTGATATTGTTACGATCCAGCCGCTGACCATGCCTACGATATAGCATAAAACGATGGTAATTATGAACGTTGCCGGCGCGTTCACGCCCGAACTAAGCATCATCGCGGCAAACATTCCGCTCAGGGCAGCCAGAGAACCGACTGACAGGTCGATCCCGCCTGCCATGATGACGAATGTCATACCAAAACCGGTAAGAAATACATTATTGTTATTAATAATCAGGTTCATCAAATTTGATGTATTAAAGAATACCGGCTGAAAAATCCCTGTCCCGACCATCATTGCCGCAATAATCAGGACAAGCGCCCCATATTTTGAAAAAATCTCCTTTGCCATACTGTTTTTGTTTTTCTTTAATTCGTTCACTATTCCTCACTCCCTGCCGCATAATTTAGTATATTCTGTACAGAACACTCTTCTGCCTGAAGTTCTGCTACTATCTTATTGTCCCGTAATATTAATGCCCTGTCGCATACAAGAGAAATTTCCTCTACATCTGAAGAACAAAAAATCACACACATCCCCTCATCACGCAAATTACGGATAAGCTCATAAATAATTCCTTTTGCTCCTACGTCAATCCCTCTGGTCGGCTCATCCAAAATTAATATCTCCGGCTTTGTAAGCAATGCCTTCGCTAAGACCAGTTTCTGCTGATTCCCGCCGGAAAGCCTTCTTGCACGCTGCCGCAGCCCGCTTACTTTAATTGAAAGCTGCTCTATGGAACGCTCCACATCTCTCCTTAAAGGCTTCTTTTGAATCACCCCCAGCTTTGAAATGGTTTTTCTATATTTGGGTGCAAGGGAAATATTATCCTCAACAGATGATAAAAGACAAAGGCCTTCCAGTTTACGATCCTCGGGAATAATCGCAATCCCTTTCTGGTACGCTTCAATGGGATTTTTGATGGCCGTGCCTTCCCCTTTTATCCTGATCTGCCCGCTTTCAAATTTTGAAATTCCCAGGATCGCCTTTGTAATTTCTGTTTTTCCTGCGCCGACTAACCCGGCTAACCCTACGACCTCTCCTGAATACGCCTTAAAACTGCAGGGCGGTGTTTTTTGATTAATTTTTAAATCGCATACTTCTAATGCCGGTGTTTCATTGTCCCGCTCCAATGGAGCCTCTGATTTGATACGGCCCATCAGCCTGTTCTGCGTCTGAAGAAGTTCCTCGCCAACCATCATAGAAACCAACTCGCGCTGATCCAATTTTTCCGTTTCATACGTCCCCACATTTTCTCCGTCCCTCATAACAGTAATGCGGTTGGAAATCTCGAATATCTCGTCTATATAATGCGAAATATAAATGACCGACGTTCCCTTCGTCACAATTTTGCGGATAATTTTATGCAGGTTTACCCTTTCTTCCGCACTGAGAGAAGAGGTTGGCTCATCCATAATAATCACCTTGGTTTCCTCTGCGATTGCTTTCACAATACAGACAAGCTGCCGGTAGGCAATAGGCAGCGTATCTGTCCTGACCGTTACGTCAAAATCAAAATTCAGTTCATCTACATATTGCTGAGCCCGCTGATTCATCTCTTTTTTATTAAGTATCCTGCTTTTATTAACCGGCCGGTGGCTCATCATAATATTTTCTGCCACCGATACCGCGGGAACAAGCGCTAATTCTTGCGGAATCATTGTCACCCCTGTTTTAAGCGCATGGTTAATAGAATAGCTTTGAGGCTGTATTTCGCCATTCACAATAATTTTTCCCTGCTCCGGGTGCAATACCCCCATCAATACATTCATCAAAGTAGATTTTCCGGCGCCATTCTCGCCGACAAGCGCATGTACTTCTCCATATTTAAGGTTAAAATCTACATTTTTCAGTACCTGGACTCCAGAAAAACTTTTATTGATCCCTTCCATTTTTACAATGCAGCCATCTTGTTTCTTTGGTTGAAACGCTTCTGCCAAAGCCCTCTCCTCCTCTCTCAATAGAATATGCAAGGCCGGGAACGAGATCGTTCCCGGCCCGACCATCCATTTTGTTTCAGTCTACTCGATAATCACTATATTTTTCCAGATATGCCGTAGAGTCTGCCTGTAATTCATCTACCGTGTCTTTTTCTACAGGAAGTATGGGAAGCAGTATAATTTCATTTGTAATTTCACCTGTATTCCATGCCTTCGTCAGTTCATAGATTGTCTTCATACCGATTTCCTTTGGAAACTGAGCTACGCCAGCCACAATCGCGGAACCGTTTTTAACTTTGTCCCCAATTTCTGCATCTACATCAAACGCAATGATTTTGATTTTATCCTGCAGGCCTGCGCCTTCCACTGCCGTAAGCGCTCCCATCGCCGGATCGCCCTGTGTACAATAGATCCCTACCACATCCGGGTACTTAGAAAGAATCGGCGTCAGTTTATTCTGGAAATTTTCTCTTGATCCGTCACAGGAAACCTCTTCCACGATCTCCAGGCCAGAATCTTTAATCGCGTTCTTAAATCCATCATAACGTCCATCCATTGTTCTGGAAGAATAATCAAATGTCTGCATGATAATTTTCCCGCCATCCGGCAGATATTTCTTCATCAGTTCCCCACAGGCTTCTCCACCCTGCTCGTTATCGCTGGATACGCTCACCGTCATCAATTTGGGTTCATCCGGGATAGTGTCTGCACAGGCAAAAAGGGCGTCTACGTCTGCTGCTTTCTTTGCCGGCCCTGATACTGCGGCGCTGTCTACCGTATCCATAACAACCGCATTATAGCCCTGTGATAAATAAGTATCTGTCAAAGAAATTTCTTTTTCAATGCTTCGGTCTGTATACTGCACATCCACATCTGCACCATACTTTTTGCCGCCTTCCTCAAAGCCTTTGCCAAGATCTACAAAAAACGGTACATCCGATGCTGCCGGGCACGCGCCTATTTTAATGGTTCCCTTTTCTGGCTCGGAGGTTTCTTCAGGTTTAGATGTGTCCTGCTGTTTTTCCGTAGTTTCAGCCTCCTTGGAATCCCCGGAATCCGCGGTCTTGTTTCCGCATGCCGTCATAAGGCTCAATACAAGCGCCAATACCAGAATTATTGCCAGGTTTTTTCTCGTTGTTTTCATTGTTTTCATACTCTTTCTCCTTCTTATCCTTTTTTATTTATAAAACAAGCTGTTTTATACATGTTCACAGGTGATCACCTTTCCCGTCTTTGCCGATTCCATAATATCCAAAAGCGCAAGACATACGTTTGCACTGTCCTCAAGTGACACAAAAAATTCTTCGCCGGACTCTAATTTCTGGATAAAACTGCGGATGCTCTCATAGGCAAATCCTTTGTGATATCCGAAAATCTGGTTGGATACAATGCAGTCCCCGGTATCCATCCTCTCGTCGCTTGTAACCTTTAAAAGATTGTTGTTGGATGCGTCGATATCAATTTTCCCCCGTTCGCATACGCAGGTAAACTTGATGTCGTTCACGCAGGGATTTCCGTTGGGGGTAATCCAGCCGTTTTCCATCTGGGCAATGACCCCGTTTTCAAATACAAGGCTGCTTAAATATACGTCCACGGCGTCCACTCCGGCTGCGTCCAGCACCCCTCTGGAGGAAAGCGCATAGACTTCTTTGACCCGGCTGTTTAAAATCCAGCTCAGCGTATCCAGGCAGTGGCTTCCAAGGAACCACAAAATCGAGGATTTTGACGCCCAGGACAGCATATTGGTAGCCACGGAACGGACATCGTTCAAACGGAAATACGCGTTCACCGGTTTGCCGAACTTCCCGCCTGCCACAATGTATTTTGCATTGTTAAAGGGCGGGGAAAAACGGTTGTGCATATCAACCATGATACGGACACGGTTCTTCCCGGCCGCCTCCAGAATGGTAAATACATCCTCCTTCGTCGTTGCCAGCGGCTTTTCAATCAGCATGTGCTTTCCCGCGTTGGCCGCATCTACCGCAATCTGCGTATGCAGGAAATCCGGGGTCACGATAGAAACCGCGTCGCATCCTGATTTCGCAAGCATCTCCTTATGGTCATAATAGACCTGCGGAATATGGTTCTTCGCCGCAAACTCATCGGCACGCTCTTTGTTCACGTCGCAAATTGCCACGCACTCGGCTTCCTGCATCTCCGAAAAAATTCTTGCATGCTCGTTCGCCCACAATCCTGCGCCGACGATTGCCATCTTTATCATAAAAAGTACCTCCTTCAATTATTATTACGCTCTTATAACCTCTACATATGCCGCCGGATGGATCTGTTCTGCCATCGCCTGATCCAGAAACAGGGTGCAGTCCTGATGGAATTTCAAAATCGTTCCCTGGCACTTTGGCGTCACTTCCCCGTCCTCCAGTATTTTCTTCATGGCGTCCAGTTTTTCCTCCCCGGTAGCAAGGAACACAATTTTCCTGGCACGCATGATCCCTCCTGTGCCCATAGTGATTGCCTCCGTGGGAACTTCTTCAATGGAAGTGAAAAGCCGCGAATTGCTTTCCCTTGTTTTCTGTGTCAGCTTCACAGCATGATACCTGTCATAAAAGACGTCCGAAGGTTCATTAAACCCGATATGGCCGTTCACCCCCACGCTTAAAAGCTGCACGTCGATTGGATTGGCGTCCGCAAATGCATTCATCCTGTCCAGTTCTGCCTGTGTATCTTCCATCCCGTTTGGGATCATCACTCTTTCAGGCGGGATCCGGCACGCATCCAGCAAATGCTTCCGCATAAAATACAGGTACGAATTGGGATCCTCTCCGTCAAGCCCGATATATTCATCCAGATTGATTGTGCGGACTCTTCCAAAATCCACTTTTTTCCGCTGTACTTCCTCCGCCATATACCGGTATACCGGCACAGGCGTCGTTCCGGTTGCCAGCCCCAGAAGCGCGTCCGCCTTTTCTTTTACAACATCCAGTATCATCCCCGCGGACAGATAAGCGCTCTGTTCATAGCTTTCTGTAACAATCAGTTTCATCCGCGTCACCTCGCAAAACGGTCTAAGAGTTCTTTTGCTTCCTCATAAAAATTCTGAATCAATCCCAACGTAAATTCCTCGATATCCAGTTCCGGCGATTCGATCAAAGGCGTCAAATCTACCCCGATATTACAGGAATTTGTCACATCGTTGTCGCGCGGCGCCTGAAAAGTCGCATTTCCCAGACGTCTTCCAATGGCCGCAGAATCAAACCGTTTCAGCGGCGTGCATTGAGATTCGAATGCCGTAATCACGCCGGATTCCACCTCCGGATGCTCTGACGTGTCAAAAACGAGACGGTCTTTGTCGCTTAACCAGTCAAGGGAACGCCACACTTCCATTCCGTACACCTTTTGCGGCCGCATTTCCGGCGGAAGCTTCCTCAAAGCCCCGATGGCACGCAGGCTTGCTCCAAGATGGGTCTCGTGCCGGTCCGCCGGATTATGGATAAACATATAGTTCGGCCTTGCTTTTTTCAAAAGCTCCACCAGTTCCTCCTCAATGATATCCTTCCTGGCTGTGCGGACCTCTTCGCTGGAATATGCAAGCTGTACGACTGCCGCGTATTTTCCCACATCCGCCGCATCCCTCTGTTCCTGGGAGCGCTTCTCGTGAATCTGCGCATTCGTATAATCCGCATACTTTCCCGAACGGGGCGACCCTCCTCCGTCCGTCAGTACCACCGCGGTATACCAGTCGTCCCTGGCGCCATAGCACTTTGCAATCGCATGATATGCCATAATCTCACAATCATCCTGATGCGCGGCGATACTCATATATGTAGTACGCCCAAGCGCCTCCTCCTCTGATACCCCGTCAGGCACATGGATATCTGCCTCCGAATTAAAAAATTTCATTGCCAACGCCACCTCCGTAATTTATTTTTTTATAACCATTGTACCCTGCATTTTCCGAAAAGCCGCGTCCGCCTCATCACGGTACGGCATATTTGCGATCACCCCCGGCTTCATCACCTGCAGCCCTGCGGCAACCGATGCATACTCTGCCGCCTCCGGTATCCTGTGGGTTTCCAGATATTTGACAGCCAGCGCCGCATTGTAGCAGTCCCCTGCGCCTGTGGTACTGACCACCTCTCCTTTGAGCGCCTCCACATAGAAACGTTTGCCGGACTGTGATACAACAGAGCCTTCTCCTCCCATCGTAATAATCACATTCTCCGCGCCAAACCCATGCAGCATATCCAGCGCCTTATCCACATCCAGCGGCTTTTCGGGATCCATCCCGGTCAATATGGCCGCCTCTGTCTCGTTCGGCGTGAGGATCGTAATATATGGAAACAATTCCCGCGGAATCACTCGGGCCGGAGCCGGATTGTATATGATCTCGATTCCCGCCTCTCCTGCAATCTTTACCACCTCGCAAAGCGCTTCTGTGGATATCTCATTCTGCAGCAGCATCAGCGAACTTCCCTCGATGGCCGGAGTATATCTTCGGATGTGTTCGGGAGTCACATGCCGTATTGCTCCGGGATAAACGTACACTTCGCTTTTCCCGTCCCCGGTATTGATGACAAATGCGCAGGCTGTTTTGAGTTCCGGAAACCGGATGATATATCTTCCTTCTACCTTTTCCGAAATCAAGTCCGCTTCACACCGGGTGCCAAAATCATCTCCTCCTGCCGCTGTAATAAAGTTCACGTTCGCTCCGAGCCTGCTCGCCGCAATCGCCTGATTGTAACCCTTGCCGCCGGGCTCTGTCTCAAGCCCCAGGCCTTCCACCGTCTCACCGACGGCCGGAAAATGTTCTACGTCCATCAGCAGAGACATCCCATAGTGCCCGACCACCGTTATTTTCTTTTCCTGATCCATATCTGCCCCTCCTTCTCTCCCCATTTTGTTCTATCATTGGATTCCTGATCTGCCCCTGTTCTTATTTTTATCCGTTCCCTTCTATCCTATCCCTTCTGCCTGATCTAAATTCGTTTTTATATCCGGCCCTTCCTGTTCTGTGTCCCTTTCGGAATTCTTATACCCTTGCCTGTTCTTATATCCTTTCTCTATATATCTCCTTTTCTCATGACAATTTTTAGTAATGTTTGCAGAATTTTTGATAACGTCATTACCTTTTATGCATTTATCATAAGCATTTTTTCTTTATTTGTCAACTTAATTTTTGCTTTTCTGCTATTATTACTATATTTTTTGCTCATTATTTGTATAGTTTTCACAATATTCAGCCAATAATAGGTATCCATTTCCAAATTATCTTACATATACAAAGAATCATATTCTTTTTTAGTTCTGTTTTCTGGAAAAAATTGGTTTTTTTCTCAAAATTATATCGTTTTCTTCAAAATGGAAACCATTGCCGACGCCTGACAGCAAATGTTCAATCCCCTATTTTTCCCTTTTTATAGAACCTTTCCTGTCAGATGGGGGAAAATTCATATCTATTTTTTGTAACGTTTCCCTCAAAATACTATTGACTTTTTGAAAATAATGTTTTATTTTAGTATTGTAACCAAAAGGATATCTTTGTATTGTATTGATTATACTCAAGAGCATGCTTATTTTGCCAAATGCTTTGCTGCCCCTGGCAGATCGTTTGGTTCACGGGTATATCTTTTGAAAGGGTCCTTAGCATTTTGTAATGTATTTGTTATGACAGGTGATAGTTATGGCATCAGTACCCATGTATAAGACAGTTTATAATGAAATGAAACAGGCAATCAAAGATAAGGTCTATGAACCGGGCACATTCCTCCCTACAGAGCCCCAGTTGGAAGAAATCTATTCCACAAGCAGGACCACCATCCGCAAGGCAGTCAAGCTTCTGGCTTCGGAAGGTTTTGTAGTTGTCCGTCAGGGACGGGGTACAGAGGTTCAGAATATTTCTACACTGCAAAAACTTAACAGTGTCACTTCCTTTACCGAAACGCTGGTCAAGAGAGGATATACTGTCACCACACAGGGCATGTGCATCCGGTTGGTACAGGTCCCCCCCGCCATCGCCCCCCTGCTGAATATTAACGCAGACGAGACGGTATACCAGATACAGCGTGTGCAGTGTGCGAACAAGGAACCTATCTGTATTATGGAGACTTATCTCATCCGGTCCCTTTTTCCTGATCTGGATAAGTACAACGGCACTTTTATCAGCCTCTATAAGTTTTTGGAAAACAATTACGGGCTGGTGATCAAGAGTGCCACTGATAAAATCAGCGCCGCCTGTGCCGATTTTATCGATTCCCAAATACTGCAGATCCCGCTTGGTTCCGCCCTGTTAATCAGCAAGCGGCTCTCCTACACCGAATCCGGCCCGTTTGAATACTGCCTGTCAAAAATTATTGCTGACAGATATGAATATGGAATCTATCTGAACGGACGGGATTATAATTAAACATCTCTTTTTGGGCTCATTCTATGCAGACCTGATAAAATCCGCAATCCAAAGGCCATACGATGCAGATTGCCCTTTGGGTATATCCTTCTATTTTTGAATCCCATTATATCATGACATTATAACATCATCACCTAAATATAATATAACCATCAGGAGGGTATGCGATGTTTCATTACGAGAAAGCAACACAGCCAACGATTTATTTTATTGGTGTGACAACCACCAAATCATCTATTATGAAAGTATTTCCCGCTTGGGCAAAAGCGCTGAAGCTTGAGAATACCGTGATCAAGGGGATTGATTTTGCCCCGCACTCTCCCGCAGAGGAGTACCGCAAAGCAGTCGAGTTTATCAAAAATGATCCGCTCTCTCTCGGCGCGCTGGTCACCACACATAAAATTGATTTATATACTTCCTGCAAAGATTTATTTGATTATGTAGATCCGTATGCAAAACAGCTTGGAGAAGTCTCCTCTATCTCGAAAAAAGACGGACAATACCGCGCCCACGCAAAAGACCCTATTTCCAGCGGGCTTGCCCTGGAAAATTTTGTCCCTCAAAACTATTGGAGCGACTACGGCGGAGACGTACTTCTGCTGGGCGCCGGAGGGAGCAGCCTTGCTATGAGCATCTATTTGGGACAGGAGAAATTCGGCGGCAACATCCCGGAAAAAATTATGATTGCCAACCGGAGCCTCCCGCGTCTGGAATCGGCAAAAAAAATACTGGCTTCCGGAAACCCGAATATCCGGTTTGAATTTATCCACAATCCCACCCCGGCAGACAATGACGCTACTCTGGCTTCCCTAAAACCTCATTCTCTGATTGTCAACGCCACCGGGCTTGGCAAAGACGCGCCGGGTTCCCCATTGACTGACGCCTGCTCTTTCCCGCAGGACAGCCTGGTCTGGGAGATCAATTACCGGGGCGACCTTCTTTTCAAAGTACAGGCAGAAAAACAGGCGTCCGAAAAGAACCTTCACGTAGAAGACGGATGGATTTATTTTATTCACGGCTGGACCCAGGTCATTGCGGAAGTGTTCCACATCGAAATTACCGGAAAACTTCTGGACGAGTTAAGCGAGATCGCAAAGAAGGTAACAAACGGATGAAAAACGCAGTACTGTACATACAGCAATTCTATATGACACAGAAAATTTTCACTGATTAAAAATAGAAAAAAGGAGCGAAACAACATGTCAGAACAAATGAAATTACTGGAACTGGTTGAAAAAAGAAAGATCGTCCCTGTGGTAAAGCTGGATGATGCGAAGGACGCCGTCCCCCTGTGCGGGGCGCTGTGTGAAGGCGGCCTTCCTGTCGCTGAGATTACGTTTCGTACTGAGGCCGCGGAAGAATCCATCCGCCGTGCGTCGAAAGCCTTCCCCGATATGCTCATAGGCGCAGGCACAATCGTGAATACCGAACAGGCAAAGCGTGCGGCGGATGCCGGGGCAAAATTTCTGGTAACCCCGGGATTTTCCAGAAAAGTAACCGAATTTGCAATCGAGAACAGCCTGCTTATCTTCCCTGGTACCTGCACCCCAACGGAAATCATGGCTGCACTGGAATATGATCTGAATATTGTGAAATTTTTCCCCGCGAAACAATACGGCGGACTGGATACCATCAAAGCGCTGTCCGCGCCGTTTCCGTCCGTGCGCTTTATGCCCACCGGAGGAGTCAGCGCCGCAAATTTACAGGAATTTCTGGCATACAAAAAAATCATTGCCTGCGGCGGAAGCTGGATGGTAAAAGACGTATACATAAAAGAAGGCCGGTTTGCAGAAATCACCCGCCTCACCAAAGAGGCAGTGGAACTCGCCGGATAGCAGAATTATGCCGCCCGATCTGGCGGCAGAATGGAGTGTTTATATGAAAATATTAGTGACACCTACTTCTTTGCAGCCCGGAAAAAATGAGCCTGTGCTTTCTATCCTGCGGACATTTTGTGATAACCTGATATTTAACACCAGTGGGAGGCCGCTGACAGAGGACGAGCTGATTCCTCTCCTGAAAGATTGCGACGGCTATATCGCAGGCCTTGATTTTGTAACGGAAAAAGTCATCCGTTCCTGCCCCAGGCTGAAAGTCATCTCACGTTATGGGGCAGGCTATGACCGTGTGGATATTGAAGCGGCTAAAAAAATGGGAATCCCCGTGACCAATACCCCTGGCGTCAACGCGCAGGCTGTGGGAGAACTGGCTTTTGCACTCATTTTGTCGGTTGCACGCAAAATCCCCTATCTGGATACGGAAACCCGCGACGGAAAATGGGTGCGCTCTACCGGAATGGAATTAAAAGGAAAGACTCTGGGAATCCTCGGGCTCGGCGCCATCGGAAAAGTAGTGGCAATGTGCGGGCAGGGATTCCATATGGATATCATTGCCTATGACCCTTATATTGACAACCAGTATTGCCAGGAGCATCAAATCAGGGCGTGTTCCTTTGACGACGTCATAGGGCAGGCGGACGTCATCACCCTGCATCTCCCGCTAAACGAGCAGACCCGGCATATGATCGGCAGGAAGGCGATTGCCGGCATGAAGGCCGGCGCTATTTTGGTCAACACCTCCCGGGGAGGCATTATTGATGAAGACGCAGCATTTGAAGCGTTAAAATCCGGGCGGCTTGGCGGCCTGGGGCTGGATGCTTTTGAGACTGAACCCCCGGAGAATTCCCCGCTGTTCGGCCTGGACAATGTGGTCGTCACGCCGCATACCGGCGCACATACCAAAGAGGCGACCATGAATATGGCGGCCTCTGCAGTGAAAAACCTGATTGATGTACTGTCAGACAGAGATTGTCCTTATATTGTGAATAAGTAAAAACAGGAATCTCCCGCAGAATTCGCTGCTTTTAAGCAGGCGCTCTGTTTTCTGCGGGAGATTTCCTTTTCGTTTATCGTTTTTTCAGCTTACATGTCCTCATGTTTTTCTGTTTCATGAATATTTCCTGCTTATTTCCTTCTGCAAAAAGATCCCTGTTACCAGTAATAGCGTCTTCTGTGACGGAACTCATAGGAACGCTGAATCTGGTCGTTTACTGCTCCGGTAATTCCGGACATAATTCCGAATGCTACCCATACTCCCAGTAACACCGCAATTACCACTAATCCGAAATAGACTGCCAATGCAATCTTGAGCAAAATCAGGAGTACTTTGATCACTTTTTCTCCTGTGTTCAGCGAGCTCCATTTTCCACGGTTTGCCTTTTTGATTTTCGCTATCCCTCTTCTTAATTTTTCCTTTAACATGTTACTCACCCTGACTTTCTGTGTATTTTATATTTTTATCTGGAATTAATTCCATTTACAAATGCAAGATAACAGGCAAAGTCGCCGATCCTTTTCCGGTTATACTGATCGTCTTCTTCATATCCCAGTTTCTCACGCCATTCGGCGTCTTTGCCCTGCCGCCGCAAATATCTGGCAAGCATATTAAAATGGGTGATCACCGAATTGTGACAGGACGTGCGCCCGGAATCCTTTTCTGCCTTTTCCTCACGGCTAAGCAGCGGCCATCCTGCACGGATCGAAGCGTATCTGTTTACCGCCGCGAGAAGTTCTTCATAAATTTCTTTTGCTCCATCGTCCGTCTGTATCTCTGTAAGAATCTCTTTATGCAAAGCGTGCATTTCTTCAACTGATAAAATCTTTATATTGGATAAATAATCCCCGTAGCTGTAAAACATGCCCATTCCCCTTTCAAACTACCGCACTTTCTGTTTGCGCGAAATATGTATTCATTATTTCATAGAATCAGTAATCATAAACCCTTTGCAAATCCCCGTCTACACTGATCAGTTCTGACTCATCCTCCGGAGAATCCAATACAAAACTTACCAAATCATCTCCTACCTCCGTAAGAAGCGCATAATGATCATTTATAGCATATCCTGCCAGAGTGTGCCCATATATCTGGGCGGTATAACCGGTTGGCAGCATGCGGATATCCCCCCGCTGGTCAATGTGAAGAAATATCTCGCCCTCCATGCTAAATCCATTGAATGAAATCGTAAACTCTTCATAATCCGTAAAATTTCCAGATCCGTCCGTAACGATATTTATATGATATGGTACAGTCACGTTTTTAGTGCCGCGGTCATCCACTATAGACTCGTCTACTTCCCTGAAATATCCTAACTGTTCTTCTTCGCTCATATCAAGTAATTCAGCTATTGTCAGCTCGGATTCATTGGGATAAGCATAGAGCGAGTAGTTTTCCGTATTTTCTCCGTCAAAATAGTAGGCGTATGCAGGCGTGTCATCTTTAGACACAGGCCCATCTTCTGTCCCGAACACATACCATATTTTATATTCCGGTAATGCCTCGGAAAGTTTCAGTTCTTTGTTCTCTGAAACCGGCTCATTTGGCGCTCCTGCACTATTTTCGGAATCAGATGCAGCGCTGTTGCCGCACCCTGCAAGCAAAATTAAAGTTCCTCCCAGGATGATTACTGCATTTTTTAATTTGAATCTTTTGTTCATTCTTTTTTCCTCCCACTGATTTTTTGGTCTGTACTCTTCCTTATATAACCTTGACACAGCGAAGATCAAAAAAGTTTTAAAAAATCTAAAAAAATTTAAAAATTTTTATATTGCGGATCAGCAGAAATGAATTTATCCTGCAGGCGCCCATGTAGTCCCCCATGCATCCTGTAAAATTCCCTGATTTGCATCGTAATAAAAGATCCTGTTCTCCCCGCTGTCCAAGTACCCTGTCACTTCACGTCCGCCGTCCGTCAACTGGAATTCATTCCCTTCTATAAATTGCAGTGAATATGCCGTCACCCCATCCGAAACCGCAGCAGAGCCGTCTACAGCCATCTGGTATTTGATTTCAGAACCTTTCCCTGTACCGCCGCTGAATTCTACATAAGTTGCAATGCCCGCCGAATCAATCGTAAGCGTGCCTCTGCCTCCCCCTGCACCTGACACGTAACTGAAAGATCCAACTGGAAAACCTGCATTTTGCGCCGGCTGTTCCGGCGTCTGCCCTTCCATTGCCTGCTGATTCTGCGCTTGTCCTTCCGGCGCCTGGTCTTGCGGCGCCTGCCCTTCTATGATTTCAATCTTAATGATTTGATACATGCCTTCCGCGTCTGGTTTTAACAGGGCTTTCCTATTCTCTGTTTTACCGGGTATCCCCTGCATCGCCATATCGGTAGTACTATAATCACAGGTATAATAAATTTCCATTTCTTCATCCGTATAATTGGCTGATGTAATCGCTGCATTTGCGGTCCTGCCTGTAGTTGCACCTGTAAATATCACGGTATTGCCCTGCACCTGAACATTATATTGGGATAAAACGCTGTCGCCTTCCGCCAGCTGGTAATCTGTAAAGGAACGGAACATACGGTTCACATCGGACACGGAATACTGGCCTCCCCACGCCGCATCCGAACCATAGTACTCAATCATTGGCCCGCCTTCGTTTCTTCCCGAAGCTTCACAGAGGGAGTTTAAAATATTGAGATAATCCTGTCCCTGAAACCCCTGTTCCGGTATTTCCTGGGGGCCGTATGCCAGAACAAACTGCAATTCTTCTTTTGTAAGATTGCCTGCGATCAACGCGCCATACTCTGTGTCCTGCACTTCCCTGGCCGCTGCGGTCGGTGATTCCTCCTCCTTCTTTACTTCCGGCTCTTTTGCCTTTACTTCCTGTGCTTCCTTCTTAATTTCCCGCCCGGCTGGTTTTTCGTTCGTCTTCAGCTGCCATACCCCAAAGGCGGCGCCTCCGCCGATAAGGCAAACCAGAGCCAGCGCTGCCGTTGCTTTACCGGCAGCGGTATGAAGGAACCCGCTTTTTACCGCTTTCACAGGGCTGCCTTTGGCTTTCTGCACTTTGCGGGATGTGCCTGCGCCGCTCTGCTCCCCATAAAATGGAATCACCTGCTCTGCGATCCGCGCTCCCGCATCCTTCAGGGAACCGTCTGCTTTCATATACGCCGCTTCCTTCCGAAGCAGGTAAAGAAGCAGCGGCAGCGGCGCCACGCTGTACAGCTGATATCCTTTTCTCTGCAGCTCTTCCCCTTTTGCCTTTATATGATCCCTGCCGTATTTGAGGCGGGATTTCACGGTATTCTCCGAACAGCCCAATGCAGAAGCAATCTGCCTGATAGACAGCCCTTCTACGTGGTACATCAAAACGCACATTCTTTGTTCATCCGACAGGGAATCTAACAGGCTGTGCGCTAACTGCCTTGTCTCTTTCCTTGTATATGCCTCTTCAGGCATATGATCCATATTATCATCTTCTATCTGATACTCAAAATCTTCCTGTTCCTCGTCTTCTGCAATCTCTGAGAACAGCATCGGATTGTTTTTTCTCAAAGTATTTTTAGCCGTATTGGCAACGATCCGTCCCAACCAGCCGGAAAATTTCTCCGGCCTTTTCAGCGTTTCCAGCCTTGAAAAAGCCCTGATATAGGCCTCCTGCATGACGTCCTCCGCGGCTGCTTCATTCTTCATATATTGAAGCGCTAAAAAATACTTTTTCTGATATGTTTTTTCATAAAGAACCGTAAAACCGCTTTGCTCCCCTGACAGAGCAAGCCTGATCGCTTCCGTATAGTCCATGTTACACCTCTTACTTTTTATAGATTCCAGATCTTATCTAATATCCGGTATACACCTCCGGGCTGACGCTAATTAAAATACACCAGTTCTTCGATCGGCTCCGCCAGTTCCACATCCTCCGCTTCGAGAACCGGGCCTTTCCCCCTGTACAGGGCAAGCCTTGCGAAACCGATCTTTGCGCGCAGTTTTACCCATTGCCCGGCTTTGAGCTTCGGCGCATAGGGGCTTTTGCAAACATATCCGAGAAATGAGGTATCGTCCGCACAGCAGGTCATGGCCATACGGCCCGGCAGGAACATCTTTGCCGGAAATGCGCGGGGCTTCAATACTTTTGCAGTATATTCCACTACCTTGCCTTTATACTTGTCCGGATGCTCCATCATATCCACATACCAGATCCCATAATCCTCAGGCCGGATCTCGATTACCGGTGCATCCATGTCGTAGGGAACATCATTTTCAAAAATATTTTCCAGCTCGCCTCTCTCGTCCTCAAAGATGACTTCTGCCTGAGGGCTGACTACTTTCACGCTTCTGCGGTATCCTGCCAGCGGCCTGATATCCTTGCAGCGGTTGAACAGCACCAGTTCTGAACCTCTGACCATCTCCACAAACAAAGGTTTCAGATTCGTCAGGTACATCTGAAACGTACTGGCGTCTACAGTGGTCAGTTTCTGCTCGATTCCCCATCCGTCTGGAAGCGCCAGCTTTTCAAAATCACTGACCTTCCACATCCCGTTATATTCTACCACCACCCGCTGTGGATGGTACTTTTCATCCAGAGACCTTAAATACTCCTCCGTCAGTTCCTCCTGGCTTTCCACCTTCTCCAGAGCAATCTTATATTTTTTCAGCCCTTCCTGGCCGTACTCCTCCTCCCCCTCTTCACAGAGGATCAGAAGCGTAGTTCCGGGAATCTGGAAATAATCCTGCTCCAGTGTAAACTTTAAAAACTGCGTCTTTCCACTGTCCAGGAAACCAGTCATCAAATATACCAAAACATCTGGTTCATTCATATTTTTTCTTTCCTTTCTCATAGAATGCCCATACAAAAACCATGTTTGTATGGGCAGTTCCTTATATCCTGATCTCTATACTCCGAAAAGTTCTGCAATTTTTTCTTCATTCAGCCTCGAGCCGATGACGCAGAGCCGCCCGGTATATTCCGCGCTTCCGCTCCTCACCTCATGCTCTTCTGGCACCATGTCAAAATAAATCCACTCGCCGTCCGCGCCTGCGACCATCCCTTTTGCCCGGAGAATTGTGCCGTACTCTTCTTCTGTTTCCAGAACCTTTAAGATATTGCTGATCTCTTCCCTGGTGTAGGCCCTCACAGTCTCGCAGCCCCAGCTTGTGAACACTTCATCCGCATGATGGTGGCCGTGATGATGGTGGTGATGCTCCTCATGGTGATGGTGGGTTTCTTCATGAGGATGCTCTTCCCCGTGGTGATGGTGGGGGTGGCTTTCTTCATGAGGATACTCTTCCCCGTGGTGATGGATCGGGAGCGGTTCCTCCTGAGGATCCTCATCCAGCTGATG
>CATKXE010000049.1 GCA_949840465.1 uncultured Lachnospiraceae bacterium
AAGCTCCCCTTTTCCGTGATAGAGATCGTCGGAAAAACCGCCGTCATAGACCAGAGAGCCGCTTTCGTCATATAATTTGCCTTCGCCCTGTTTTTTGCCGTCTGCGAATTCCCCCTCATACGTGAGGATCCCGCCCTTATACAGCTTTCCTTCCCCCTCGTATTCCCCGTCCGCATTGACGGTGCCCTCATAAGCCACACCGCTCTCTTCATCGGCAAGCTTCGTGCTTTTTAGCGTAGGCTCTCCGTTTTCGAAGGCGCCTTTAGCGGTTACCTCCCCCTCCTCGCTGTAGAGGGTTCCCGTTCCCTGCATCTCGCCTTTCACAAACGTACCTGCATACATTTCCTGGCCGTTTTGAAAATACAAAATGCCGTCCCCGTCATAGAGGCCGTTTTGAAACTCCCCTTTATAAAGCAGGTTTCCGTCTACATCATAGAGCAGTCCCTGTCCATGGTACTGGTTCAGTGAAAAACCGCCTTTATAACAGAGTTTTTCCGTATCCGTATAATAAAGCTCGCCTTCTCCGGAATAGGCTTCCATTTCAAAATTGCCGTCATAGAGAAGTACTCCCGAATAATCGTAGAGCTGCCCTTTCCCGTTAATCCTTCCCTTATCCATCCGGCCTTCAAACAAGAGAGGCCCGCCCTCCTCATACACCAGCCGGACTTTTCCGGTATATCCTACCATTTCCGCGGAATTGAGCACCAAAGTTTTTGTAAAAAACCTGGAAACCACAACAGGATGCACAAGCTTTACATACAGAACAGGCAGAATAAGGCATACAAGCAGGAGCAGGTAAACTACTTTTTTGAGTACATAATACTGCCCGAAAGAAAAATAGTCTTTCAGAGAACGTTCCGGGATCTCTTCTTTTTTCCCGATTCCCTTCCTGACGTCACGCACCACCTGGGACGCAAAAGATTCCGGGCTCAATATTCTTCTGACTTTACGGTATACGGTCTGAAACGGCATGAGTAAAGCCCGTTTCAGCTTATTGGCCGTGCGCGCGATCAATCCGCTCTGCATCTTTTTTTGCTCCTTCGTCGTTTCTTTGTCCTACATTTTTTCCATTCTACAGTTTCTTCGCATGGTGCCAGTTCCTTTTTGGCGTTTGGCCGCGTACTACCTTTCACTGGCCGCTTTCAGGCTTTTCAATCACAAGCGTACCGATCTGCCCGAACGTAATACCGTCCTCGGAGAGTACCGGGTTCGGCAGATGCAGCAGAAGATAGGCTCCCGATGCCAGAATCAAGAGGATCGCCAGCATAGATTTCAAAGCCGGAAGCTTTTTCTTGAACGCATCCCACGCTTTCCACCAGATACGCCCCGGTCGGATCTCTCTGAGCTCGCTCTTTCTTGTCACATGTTCATAAATGTCATTGTAGGCCTCATAGCAGTCCCAGATATCCGTCAGGCGCCCCTGCTCCAGATCCCGCAAAAATTCCGCCAATTCCCTGGAACTTTTCTCCTCCAGTTCTTTTTGGAACAGTTCCTGCACCAGCCCGCAAAGGCGGTGGATACAGTTCTTTTCATCCACCTGCCAGTAATAGTCCACCTCTGTAAAAAAATAATGGAACTTAACGGACAGCGCCGAATCCACTACAATATTGTCTTTGCGCAGAACTTCGTAGATAAAGCATTCCGGCATATCCAGCAAAAGGATCCGGCTTAAGATATTCCTGAACAGGAGCAGACGTTCTTTCAGGTTGTAAGTATTTGCGCGCAACGCACGCTGCAGAGTCTCCCCCTGCGCATAATGGAATATGATATAATATTTTCCATCCGTATTAAAACTCTCGTGCAGGTCTTTAAATGCAAGGCTCGTATTTTTCTTGGTCGTGATAAGGATCAGTTTCCTTGCCAGCTCCTGATCACGGATACAAGCCGCCGTATAAAGTTTCTGCTCCGTATCCGTCATATCCTTCGCCACATACAGATCCAGGGCGTCAAGAGCCTTGATTTTCTGAACGACTTCATAGCATTTATCTGGAAATCTTATAAGCATGCCGCCACCTCGCCTACATTTCTTCTTTTTCCCTCACTACGACAAATGTGGAAGCCCCGATATCCGGGCAGGAGATACTGGACGCGCTGACCTGATATACGCCTGCCATATCCGGCGCAGTGTATTTTCCGTTTTTGTCAATGTTTCCCCCTCCCAGGTCTTTCACACTCCATCGGATCCGTTCTTCCTGGAAGCCCTCGCAGACTGTTGTAAACGTGATACTTTCCCCACAATACAGATTCGGAATATCCGGCTGGATAAAGAGCTGCTTTTTCTGTGACCGCATCCTTTGCATCGGATTCTCCAGAGCAGTCCACTGTACCCGGACTGTGCCCACGCCGTCATTTTTGAGGATCTTCATCCCGATGACAAAGGTTCCTTCAGATATATCGCATTTCGCTCCCAGAGACGCCAAAAAGTGGTCGGTAAAACTGTCAAATACAGAAGCATCCCCAAATACGGTCTCCCGATCTTCGATAAAACCGCTGTCCGCCTCATATCCCAGTATGATCGTGACCGGTTCGGCGCCCAGCCCATGGTAGATTCTGTTGGAATATAGGACCTCCCCTTGTCTGGCCGATTCCAGATCGAATACGATCTCTCCGCAGGACGACGCGGAACCCTTTTTTGCAGCCGATTCCTGTGTTTTTACCTGCTCCTGCTTAGCCTCCCATGCTGCCTTTAACTTCCGGATATCTTCTTCCTGTTTATAGAGAAGTGCTGTGGAGATCTCTGTATGCAGGATGTACTGTCCGAAGGGAAGAGGCTCGATCCGCTCGATCAGGCAGGCGTCCGCCGCCTTTACCACATATATTTTCGCCAGATATATGCTCTGCTGGAACGTATTTCCCACCATATAGTCCATGGCACTCTTGTAATACTCTTCTTTTAGAAGCTGGCCCCCGTCACAGCGGCTGATCTTCGCCCTGCTTGCAAAGCGTCCCGCAGCGCCGAATTCCCTGCCGCCGATCCTCAAAGCAAAGCTTCCCGCCGACAGCGCCGCCTCTGCCTCCACATCGTTGATGTAAGCGGCTTTTAGCGGAATTTCCAGCGTATATTTCCGGGATCTTGCATAATTTTTTTCATCAAAAGCTACCCGGACCGTTGTCCCGTCCTGATAAGTAAGAAAAGACAGGAGCAGTTCATAATCAAAAGAGAAGTTTTGCTGCTGCCCTGTATTCTCAATCTCAATCCGAAGAACCGTGGCGCTCCCCATTTCCAGATACCTGGGAAAAATCTGGCTGATCTTCACACCGTTTTCGTTATAAACAACCGTACGCTTTTCATAGAGCTGGATGGGGGAAAATACCTCTCTCTCCGGCTCTGCCTGGGTTACAAACAAATGATACCCTTCCCGATATTTATTATATTCTCCGCTTCCGTTTTCCCCGTTTCCTGCCACATTATGCACCAGTTCATAAGCCTGCTCGCGGTACTCCAGGCAAAGGTAATAGAATCCGCTGTCCTGTTCCGGCATCTCCTGAGAATCATATCCTTCCAAATCCACAATTCTTTTGACCACCGGCTCGTCCACCATGATCTCTCTTCCCGCGAAATCCAGGGCCAGTCCCCGTTCTAACGAGATGCTCTCGTCATCCACCTCCACCACATGGAGGCCGCACACAACGCCTGCGCCGAAAAGGAAGCGGTTGATGGTTCTGCGCTTGTCATTAAAATATTTCTGTTCTGTCTCAAAATCATCTACAGACAACAGTTTTCCATAAAAATAGCGGTTCCTCTCAAACGGAAAACTTTTCAGATTTTTCATGTTCCTTCTGCCTCCTTTTTTCTTACAGTTTCATCGTGCATATCGGCCGTCCCTGTGCCGACGACGGAAGGAATCGCCGTCAGGCTGTTCAGCCGGGCTCTCTGATAGCTTCCCAGCACGCTGTTGATCCCCACATAGACATTCTGGTTTAAATAAATGTAAGGTTTCAGAAAGATCAGATGCACTTCCATATGTGCCGGTTTCATATTTTCAATCATTTTTTTCAATGCTTTTTGTTCATGCATACCCGAAACCGCCTGTTCGCGAACCAATATTGTCGCCTCATAAGGCCCGTGGGCATAACATTGTTTTAAACTGCCGTATACCTCCGGCTGATCCCGATACTGTTCAATATCCCCATATTCCACAAAGAGGGGAGGTTCACCGGTAAACACCCGGATCATATACCTCATATAATCTTTCGTCCCCCGTGTCAGATTTTTTCGGACGATCCCGTTCAGCAGGATCCTGAGCTTCTCTTCCGGCCAAAGCTGTACGTCCGAGATCCCCGCCCATCTGGCCGTCCAGACCAGAAATTCCCTGTCTGAAACCCGGGGATCCAGCTGCCTGGCAGCTGTGCGGATTTTTGTATCCATCTCCTGATATAATGATTCAAACAGGCTTAAATACCGTTTTAGGAAATCATTTTCCAATTCTGCCTGATAGATCTCAGGAAGATACCGGATCAGGCTGCGGCCCTGCGCATAAATTTTCATATTCATGATCCTGGGGATACATTCTGTCTGGCCAGACAAACGGATTTCTATCCATAAAAAACGTCCCTTTGCATGGTACAGCAGGATATCCTGCGGATTTGGCGCCTGATGAGCAAGAAAAGGCTCCATAATCTCATGCTTCCGGCCGGATGTGAATTCTTCGCTTCTGATCAGCTCCCCCCATTCCCAGATCCGGCCGTCCACTGACACCTCGGAGGAATCACTGCAGTAAAAGAAAAACTGGATGGAATCATCCCCGTAGCCCTCGCTTTTTATGACCGCGCGGTACCACTGGTTTCCCGCTTCCCTGCTGTCTAAAAGACGGCTGATAAAGACGCCCTTTTGTCCAGGGTTTTCAGAATCCAGCTCTATCCCCTGCGCATCCACACGGATGTGATCCAGACAGCCATGGAGATAGTCTCTTTTTTTATTGAACACAAAATATTTTAAAGGCCTCAATTTCCTCCACCCCTAATCCGCCGTATAGATGCAAAAGTCCATATTCTCCAGATAAGCCAGCCCGTTCGGAGGAAGCCCTATATCCCCGTTCACAAGATGGCGGCATCGTTTTCCGCGAGCGTTTACAGACAATGCCCTTACCTGCCATACACAGGGCAGGGTATCCAGAATCCCATAGAGCGTGCTTGAGAGTACCGGCCTGCCGATTTTCCAGGTTTTCTCATCCAGATACGTCTGTACGGCTGTTTCCATCTGCTCTTTTGCGTCCGAAAACTGAGGTTTTATGACAATTTCCGCATATACGGATATTCCGATATATTCCGGACTGAGAATCTGGATCCTGGTTCCGAGCATTTTCCCTTTTTCAAGCACACGCCTGATATTTTTCCTGTAGGTTTCACTTAAACCGGCATGTCCCCCTTCCGGCCCCAAAGGCTGGACGACAATGGAAATCTGGTTTTGGGGCAGCGCACGATTCGTTCCCCCCCATTCGGATGGGGGGATCACCCGGCTGTCTACAATCAACAGCCCCGGTGTGTTTTTTGCCAGCTGCTCATAGTCTGCGTATGTAACTCCCCGGCTTATATTTGCCAGTTCCTTTCTAAACCTGTTAAAACACTCGTCCAGTGCTTCCTCGTCACGTCCGCCGGATGCGCCCCGGTACTGCTTTACGGACATCTCCAAAGGGGATCCGCATTTCTGGATTCCCCCCGCTTTGATATTCCCCGCTTTTCCACGGCTTAGCTTCAGGCGCACAATCCGGATCTCTCCGTCGGGCGCAAGCCCTCTTTCGCAGTCTCCGAACAGGATCCTCTGATCGGGAACATCCAGAATATAAATCCGGTCTTCGGGGGCAGCGACGTCAAAATCCTCTGCCTTGTGATAAACCACATATCCCCCTGCCTCTTCATCATATACCATGATCTCAAACGCCTCATACAGAATGCCCGGAAGATGCAGGGCATACTCCTGGCCCGCAAAAGAATCCCCCCGGCCTACAATGCGTTTTTTCGCGAATTCTTTTTCAAAGAGCGCCAGCCTGCATTTAAGACGCCCACAGGCCCATATTGGCCTTCGAAACCAGAATCTGAAATCCCCGTCCTGTATATTCTCCCGGCGCACTTCCCTCAGGATCCTCCATCCCCCTTCTTTTTCCAGATACAGTTCCGCCATCCCCTGTTCTGCAAGATAGAGGCTGCTGCACAGGGAGAACTCTGTCTCATAGCCGGAAAAGACGATCTCATAATCCTCATAATCGCAGACCGTATACTGCTGCAGGACCTGAATCTCATTCAAATAAATGTTCTGGATCAGGGGCGGCAGGTCGTAATCGTTTTTTATCAATGTAACCCGGATCTGATATGTGTGAAAGCAGGGTTCTTTTTCCATCTCTTTTGAGATATGGAAGCGGATATTTCCGCTCTGTATCAGTCCGTAAGTACCGTCTGATTCTACCTGTAGCTCTTCCCATCCATCCCGGCAGTAATATTCCCATTTTAAGGCGGCCAGCGGAATAAACGCTTCATCCGCCGGATTCCTTGCAACCTCGTATACCGTGCGGATATCAAAAAACACATCCGCATACTGTCCCGGGCAAAGAGCCCCGTCCAATACAAAATAACACTGGTCATTGGCCTGCGGGACGGTTCCGAAAGGATGAAGCCTGATCTGTTTTTCAAAATCACTTTCAATGTGATGGTAACTGCTTAAAAAGTCCCCTCTCATCCTGTATGCGCCGATCAGGCGGATCTGGCTCACCCACTCTTTTTCTTCGGTTTCAAAAGGCATATCCCCGGCGAAAAAACGGGTTCCTTTCAAAAGAGGAATCCCTGCCCCCTTCTCTTTTAAAACCGGCTCTACATTGACCGCGCCGCGGGACGGACAGATATGCCGTGGTGCAGCGCCCAGGAGTTTTAGATATTTGCGCCGTTTCCATTCGTCAGGCTGGCTTAAGTGATACTGCTGGACTTCGGTCAGCCATGAAAAAAGCTGTACCAGAGTGGTTCCCGGATCGGACGGATTGTAGTTGGTCCATTCCGGGCATCTTCCCTGTATATGGAATACGGCTTCCTCTTCAATTTCACGGTAGGACCTGTCATCCAGGTTCAGATCATAAAGCATACTCCGGCTCCTTTTTGCGAATAGCGGCTCCACAAATTCCTCTGGTTTTTGTTCCGGACAGCGGCACGGATCGTCCCCCCTTTGGCTACGGATGCGTCAGCACACCAGAATCTCATGTTTTCCGCTCTTTGGCAGCAGGTAAAAGGGCAGCTGCCGTTCTTCATGGATCTCAAACTCGTCAAAACGTCCTCTACAGAATCTGCGCATCGTCAGCTGGTGGATATGCTTCACGCCTTCTACCCGCTTCAGTGCATGCACGATCTGGTTTTGGTTCGGAAGCGTACCGATCTCCCATCCTTCTCCGTAAAAATTGCCGTGCAGAGGATGAAAAAACTTCTCCAGTTCTTCCAACGCCTTCCGCCTCACCTTGAAGACTTCTTTTTCATTCATAAGCTCTATAAAAGCTTTTACGTCCAGCCGGATCATCTCCGGCTTTACAATATGGAACTTTCCCAGACTTATGATATTTCCGTCCATATGTTCGGACAGATATTCATAGATCTGCATTTTTGTCTTTTCAAAACTATAGGGATTTTCCTCATACTCTTTGGGCAGGATTACAAGAGTTACCGCCCCGGCTTCTTTTTGCCCGTCCCCCCCGTAACCGGAGAAACATCTGGCCTTGCTGATATTCCTGGATGCCTCCCAGGCCATATCCTCATAGTCTTTCGTGGAGACACAACGGTATCCGTGCCGCAGCACCTGTGCGTTCCTCTCCACAGCCTCCAGCGCCTTTTCCCTGGGAAGCCCTCCCACAGCCGCCATTGGATTATAACTGCCACTGATGAATCCAATGGTCCGATCCAAACGGTCAATGGCTCCAGCCGCCAGGTTGCCCCTATCCCCCTGACAGTGTTCATAACGGATGCGGACCACGATCTCATTCTGTTCATTCAGGCTGTTAGAATGCATATATTTGGGGAATGTAACGATCCCTTCCTGCCGGTCGATGACGAATTCTTTTCTCTCACTGCTTTTTCCGCAAAGCCTGGAAACCTCCGTCCAGGGCTTCCAGTCCGGCTCCGGGGCGCCGTGCGCATAATCTCTTCCTTCCATCACCCACACATGAATGCCCACGATATCTGAAAACGGAAGGAACAGCTTTTTTTCCTCCGCATAGGGGTCGATCCCGTAAACCTCATCTACTGTCTCGATACCCAGAATGCTCGTGGAATTGGGATAGATCCCGTCAATCTTCGGACACAGATCCCCTCCTGTGCCACGGCCTTTGCCCTGTGTATTGAGAATCCGTATCCAGAATAGTTCCTGCCCAAACAAAGATTTTTTTTGAATGCCGCCGCTTACGAACCAGGAAACCAGCCCTGTGTGATGGAACCCCTTCGTTCCGTCCACAAGATGCATTTTCTCCCATCCGTTCTCTCCAAAATATTCCCATTCTACAGGCGGCATATTCCATGGCATAGTATCATGCATATGGAATAGAAGCTTTATGGGGCCGCCCGAAAAAGGACGGGCGAATCCCAGATAACAAGCCGGATTTTGGTCTTTGATCTTTTCGCAGAATGCCATGGAAAATCCCCTCTCAAACATCTCTTTTCCTGAGTATTCCCGCTTTTCGAGATTGTCCCACCGGATAATCCGGGAAGGGTGCAAAGGCGCCGCGCTATAATCGTAATTTAATGAAACCCTTCCCGCCACAGGCGCGATGTAGGCTCCTTTTGTCTTATAGGCATTGTCCACCTTGCTGATACGTGCCCTTATGGCATATGTTTCTGCGGAATTGACAAGAACCCTCTCTATATCGGCAGGACAGGTGAATTTCATATGAACCCTCCTCCCCGGAAGGCCTTCCTCCACACAAAAAAGATTCCTGTACGCATTTCCCCCGGGCAGCCGCGTCCAGCCATAACCGTTGTAATATTCCCATATCACTTCACGGATGGTAATATCATATTCCTTGTCCGGCACAAAATCCTTCTTTTTCATGACCGTTTTCCAGACAATTTTTTCATCCATTACCGTCTCCAGAGGAATCTTCACAAAATCCAGATCAAATCCAACTTCTATCTGCGCCCCGGATTTTCCGAACACCTCTTCGCTTGCAATATAGAATTCATCATACACGGACGGGGTTTCTCCAAATGCCAGAAAGTCCTCCGGCTCCTGATCGGTTCCGTTCACATGGATGAAATCCGGCTTCCGGTTTTCACTCTTTACAGACAAAGATACGGACGAAAAACAAGCTTGGGAGAACAGGCCGGCATCGAATATCTCTGTCTGGAACACATACATGGACTGGAATTCTTCCTTTACGGCAATCCCCTGTTCTCCTCCTGCGATGTCAAACCGGACTATTTGATTCCCGTCATTTGTGATACTCTGTTCTTCTTCAGGCCGTCCCTCTTCCTCCCGTGACTTCCCCTCCCTCTCCTTGTGTGAAACCGTACAGTACCCCTCCTTTGTGCCATAGGAAAATCGGATTTTTTTTTCGTTCCGGACTGCCTCTGCCCAATCTCTGGCTTTGATGCCCCGTTCCAACATCTGAAAGGAAAGTTCTGCTTGGGCGGACGTCCGGATATCCGGCCCCTTTTCAAAACAGAAACAGATTCTGTGCCGCTGCAGGTTCTCTTCTTTGCTTCGAAACAGAAAAAAAGAGGGAACCTCATCCTCAGCCGGATCAAACAGTTGATACACGGCGTCTTCCTTCGGATTCGACAGATAGATCCTGGAAAGATCCATCCGCCGGACAAGAACCTCTTCCTGCGTCTCAAATACGAGCGGCCCCTGATCCGTTTCTGCCAGAAGCCTTGTCTGCAGGGGGACTTCCTCCGCACTGTCTACGCCGTCCGGAAGTTCAAAGGTAATGAACCCTTCCGCCGGACAGGCTGGAAGAAGTCTTGCATTCACCTCGTCAAAGAAAGAAAACAAATCTCCTGCCGCAGTCAGATTAAACCGTCGGATATTCTCACATGCCATATCTGCGAACAGGGACGCAAGCGCCGTCCCCGCATCCGGATCGGACTCGTCGTACCGCCATTCCGGGACATACTGCCTGGCGCTTTTCTTTATGTATTCCAGAATATCTTCCCTTGTCCTTGAATCCCTCTGCGGAATATGCATCCGTTTTCCCTCCTTTCCTTTTTGCGGCCTGTCCGATCATCCCACCGGAAAATTTTCATTCCCCTTCACTGATATAAAATGGGTATACTATGTTATACGGATTGTTGGTGGAACGGATCACATAGCTGACATGGATGAAAAGGAGGCCTTCCCCCGCCTTTTCGTCACTGATCCCGGCCTGTATATCCGTAATCCTGGGCTCCCACCGGATCAGGGCGGATTCCACCTCATTTTTCATAGCATGGAGGGTTGTATAATCCAGAGTCTCGAAAGAGTACTTCCAGATCCTGCATCCAAATTCCGGCTCCATGACCCTTTCTCCCGGCCTGGTTCCGATGATGATCCTCACAGACTCCTGAATGTTCTCTTCATTGGAAGACAATTTGATCCGTCCGGTCGCTCCGTCCACGGAAACCGGAAACTTCCATCCGGTTCCAAGAAATCCTTTTACATCTATTTTTTGTTCCATCATTTTCAATTAATCTTTACCATGCTCCCTTTTAACCTGGCAACCCCGGATGCCTCAAGCCCTAATTCCCCGTTTGCTTTGACCTTGACGCTGGTTCCGCTGATATCCGTAGTCTGGCCTTTGAGCTTCAGGCTCTGGGATGCGTCTATCTGGACGGTTCCGGCGGTGATCTTGACAGTATCAGAATCTGCGGACAAGACGTCCTTGCTGCCTATTTTCAGTTTAATGTCAGATTTTGCAGTGATCGTGACTGTTCCGTCTTTACAGTTCAGCTGCAGGCAGTTCTTTTTCTCTTTATCCTGTATCGAAATCGTTTCCGCCGCATCGTCGATGGACAGTTCCATCTTTTTCGGCGTTTCCACCGTAATCTTTTCCTTGTCTTTGGTATCCGAAAACGTAATCTTGTTCCCCGCCCTGGTCATGATCGTTTTCACTTCGTTTTTCTCATTGACGGTCTCTTTTGGATGCTGGTCTGTATCGTTCCAAAGGCATCCGAGCAAAATGGGCATGTTCAGGTTCCCCTGCACAAATCCCACCACCACTTCCGTGTCGATCTCCGGCAGCCAGTAGTTCCCGTACTCTTTTCCACCGTAAGGGGACATGACTCTCACCCAGTCCGAAGTCTTGTGGTCTTTTTCCCCTAAAAGGTACTCTACCCTGACCATCCCCTTATGCTTTTCATCCCAGATTTCCTTGACAACTGCATTCAAAAGCCCGGGAGCCGTTACAGGCGGGAGGGTATCATGTTCTTTTTTGGATTCCAGCAATTCATCATAAAAATTCAACGCTTCCAGCCTCCTGCCTCAAATGACGTCCTGTAACCGTCGCTGCCGAATGAATGCTTTACCTCTGTGACACAGTAGGTTCCGTCCAGCAGCTTCGAGTCTGCGCTCTTAATCTTCACATAGCCTCCCGGCAGGATCTCCGGAATTCCAATACAGGTGCCGCTTGCCTGGCTGGCTTTCTTTTTCTCTTTTTCCGCCTTATAATCGGCTATCTTTTTGGCATCCGCAGTGTCCCGGATATCTGCGTTCATTTCCGTTATCTCGCTTCGCACCAGTGATTTCTGTCTGTCGGCGGACTTTACCGTCACTTCTGACTGCACTTCTTCCTTTTTGCCGAGATTCTGCCCGAGAACCCGGACCACCGTATCCTGAAAGGACGCCCGCCTGGAAAAAGAGAGGATGTCTCTTGCCCATTCCAGCTCGACGGTGCTGAAAATTTCTTCCGTAAGCTTTTTAAAATAAAGCGTCCCTGCATGGACAAAGAAATCCCGATCCCCCTTTTTGCAGAGTTCTTCCTTGATAAACTGATAGTCGCTGCCGTTCTGGATGATGCATTCCACATCCATTTTATCCGTGGAATCCACACTGGTCTTTTTATATGCAGATTTATATTTTTTTACCACTTCGTTAAATGCATCTGAATAACTTTTCACCGGATGGGCAACGTTGCTTTTTTTACTCCCCATCATCATCCTTCGGACATCCACTGCCATGATATTGACTGACGTAGCTTCCGCTAATTCGTAATTGATCTCTTCCACATATCCGTAAAATAAGGAGGTCAGGCTGGAACCGTATCCCATCTCGATCTCCACCAGCTCCCCCAGAATGAAGTCTGAGCTGACATCCTGTATAAATGAGCGATTTTCCAGGTCATAGACATGGGTCAGCCTGATACTGGCGGCACTCGCAGCCTCCTTGGACAATGTCACATCCACTGATTCCACTGCATAGCCGCTGTTTTTGGTAACTTCGGCTCCTCCTGCTTTTACTTTCAGTGCAGGTACCAGAAAATTCCTGTATTTGGAAGCAAGGCTTGACATCGTAACTGTTGGCATAGGCTTTTCCTTTCTCGTTTTTGGTTTTTCTGTATGCTCACAGAAATCCAACTCTGCGGACGCAGGCGTATTTTATGATTTAGGAACTATAGGAGAATAACCGGGACCGATTCCTTTTGTATGGTTCCTTTCAGATTGCCGGAAGTTTCACAATCTGTCCGGCCTTAATGTCCAGTGGATTAAGGATTCCGTTGGCCCTTGCAATCACTTTCCACATGTCGGGATCCCCATATTCCGCATAGGCAAGATCCCATAACTGAATGCCCTCTTTGACCGTCCGGTATTTCGTGCGGTCAGGGGATTCGAAAGGCGACTCCCGTCTTTTATCCGACGGCGATATCAGTGACTTGAATGTCAGGTTCACCTTTGCCCTCACCGGCATTCCGCTCTCTGTAAACATCGTATAAGTGTGGCTGACCTTCGTGACCACGCCCTCAAAATTCAGGGAACCCCATTGAAAAGTCACCTTAGGGGGCCTGTGCAGGCTTCCGTCAATCGAGGTTGCATCCGCAATCTTTCTGGTAATTTGGGAGACGTCTGTAGAACTGTCCCCGCCGCCGATTCCCGGGACAGATACCGGCAGCAATGAGGGCGTATTCGGCACATAGGTGTCGAGAAACAAGCTGACGCTTAACTCTGTCGCATCGCCGGAAATATACTGAATGACCGGGCCGTCCAGCCCCGGCACCTTTTTCTCCGAATAGGACGCGCCGTCGGTAAGCTGGTATTCCGAAGGGTTGAACAGCACGTCGATCGTGTGGGAGCCTGTCTCCTGTTCAATGATCAGTTTTGCCTTTGTCAGTCCCATCTACAGCCCCCCTTCCCGATGATTGCTTCTTGATGACAGGTACCTGGCTCTGTACAGGCCGTCCACTACACCATGCCGCGCCGCAGACGCTCCATATGCAGTTCTTCATGAAGCTGCTTTTTTACTTTTTCCGCAATGGATCGGATGTCTTCCACACCGTTGGCCTGACGGGCATCCGCTTTCTTTTGAAGCTGTTTCTCAATTTCACGCAGCCGCATATCCATCTGCCGCAGGGATTTTACCTGCATCGCTTCTTTCTGCGCATCCGACCTGTTCTTTTGTTTCCTGCCTGACAGGAACTCCTCTGAAAATACATATGTAATATCCTGACGGCCCCTATAGCCTGCATAAGCCGACAGAAGGCGCATCGGATCCTCTTCTGGCATTCCTTCCTCCTCCGAATGTAAACCCGGTTCCAGGATCTCTGTGTAGATCATCCGCATCCGGCCGGCTTCTGCGGCGCGTGTTTTCTCTCTTTGCACCTCATACTGCTGTATCCTGCGCGCCAATTCAGGATACATCGCATGCGGCGCAAAGCTGTATGGCTCCCCGGATTCCGGCATGGACTCTGTCTTGTTATTCCCCTGTACAGATTCCCGGCCACGCAGATGCTTCAAATCTACAGGATCCATTCTCTCACCGAAATCCGCCTTCTGTTCCCGGACTCTCAGCATCCGGACCACATCGGCCAGTTGGCTGACAGCCTCCTGATACTGTGTTCCCTCCAACTCTCCCAGCCAGCTGACCATTTTAAGAATGGAAGAGTCCTGAAGCTGTCCTTTATGGTATTCCATCTGAAATCCCGTATCCTCCAGACGGTGATTGATCTGCTGCAGCACCCGTTGAAGCTCTGTCCTGTGTTTTGCCTTCTCAATCTGATGACGGATAACCTGAGTCCGCAGTTCTTCTTTCGTCAGGCCGCCCGTCCCTTCCTGCAGAACAACGGACAATTCCTCCTCGTTTTCATCGGATTTTGGCACAGGATGATATAAGAGTGCCCTGCCCCATTCCTGCATCCTTCCAAATCTTTCCTCTGCGGGATCCATCTGTATGGGTTCCTGCCTGAACCATTCTGGCAATGGATTCTCCCACGCTGCATCCTGCCCTTCCAAAACCGACTCTCCCGTCACATCGTCTGCAGACTGCTTTATGACGCGAAATGGCTCTCCATGCTTTCTTCCAAAAATATCTTCCTGCATGGCTCTCCTCTGGATGATGAGCATGTCTGCCAGCTGACGGATAAATTCCTGACGTTCTTCCTCTTTCGTCTGCCGGAAATGCTGCAGCAATTCCTGTATCTGCGGATGATATACCTGATCCTCCCGGTATACAAGTATCGCATCTTCTTTGCCGCCCTTCACAGTCTCTGCATCTTCTGCATCAGAACGGAGCAATCCCTCCGTTTCTTCGATTTCTATATAATATGTGAGTTCAGCTGTCAGACGCTGGAAATCCGCCCTGTCCCCTGACGTCTGAATGTGCTGACGGAACAGTTCTGTGTCCTGGGGCATTCTTTCCGTTTGTCCTGATTCTTTTTCCCCGGATGAGGTATCGATATATCCTGGCTCTGCATTCATTACAGTTGTCTTCTTCCGCTTTTCCTGTGACAGGTTCAATAACACTTCGCTCCATCTTTTTAATTTCTCTGTCAATGTTTTAGAGAGCTCTTCTTTTTCATGCTTCTGCCGGAATATTTTTTCAATTTCAATGGATGTTACAAACCCATATTCGCTGTCCTGATCTGAATCAAGATACAGGTTCCTATCAATATTAAAATCTTCCTCGGGCAGAATATCCCTGTAGATCTCTGTGTATCTTTCCAGTGCCTGCCGTTCTCTCTGAACAATCCTCCGCGCCCGTACCTCCAACTGCTCCTTCAGTGACTGCCGTACGCCCTGAATATGGCCTGCAAAAATATATTCCTCCGTCTCCAGAAGCATATTGTCCTTCATGTCTCTGTGGGAGGGGCGGGTTTTATCCGATAAAGTAAATACCGGAATATTGTCTGTCCCGAGCATGGCCGGGATATCCACCGCATTCTGAATCATCTCATATTCATCCGGATTTTCGATGTGAAGCACCGTATCCTGTACATATTTCCTGATTTCTTTCCTATATTTTTTTTGTATTTTTTCCAGCCTTTCAGAGAACTTCCGGCACACACGGAAACGCTCCTCCTGCCGAATGTCCTGTCCTCCCTGCTGAAGTTCCTCCTGGATCCGGCATACCTGTGCGGTAATCAAAGGGATTTCTTTCCAAAAGCGGTGAATTTCCATTTCGTTCATCAGTTCAAACTGCTGATAGACTTCTTTTTTATCTTTTTTCCAGAACAAGCCTGTCTGCAAAAGCCCCCGGTATGTTACATCCGTTTTCATTTCCTCAGAAACCGCCTGCTGACAGAACTTCCGGAATTTCGTGTGCCCAAAAGACTGAACCAGACTGACCAGCCATTCTCTTTGAGTTGGTTTTTGTATGTCCCTTTCCTTCCGTCCGCTTTCCGTTCCGTATAGATCCGCCTTTTCTAAATCCTGTTCCCTTTTCTGCGGTGAATCCCCGGGGGGCCGGTATGTCCTGTCGTCCAGAAGCGTATACCCAAAGGGCATCCCGTGTTGAACATCCTTCGTTCTGCGGACTTCCTCCCCTGAGAGAGTCCCCATGTTCCTCTCGTGTTGAACATCCTTCGTTCTGTGGACTTCCTCCGGCAGGGGATATGACTCCGGCTCCTTCTCCATTTGTATGAAAGTATTCCGATACGGGTTCTCGCTGCAATGCCGCACGAACTCCGCCGTCTGCTGTTTTTCAGGGGTTTCTTCCCAAACACGGTGACTCTCTTTTCCTTCCATCAGTTCAAACTGCTGATAAAGTTCTTTCTTGTCTTTTTTCAAAAACAAGTCTGCCTTTTCCACACTGCGGACTTCGCCCGGCGGGAGATACAAAGCCGGATCTTTCTCCATCCGTGTTAAAATATGTTCATACTGCCCCTCGCTGCAGTTCCGGATAAATTCCTCCACCTGTTGTTTTTGCGCCCAAAGGAACGCTTCTGAAAGAATCTTATACTCTTTTTTGTCAAAGGAACGGAACAAAATTTTCCCGTATCTTCGCTCCTGTCCTGCCAGCCATACTTCCGACATCTCTTTTAAGCGTACGGACAGGCCCTGAAGCGCCTGATATTCCCTCTGCATCCGCGTGATAAGCCTGTTTTCCTTTGTCCATTCTCTGTAACGGATTTCCTCCCTCTGTGCCTGTTCCAAATGCGCCGCATATTGATTCAATGACTGGTAAAGCCCAAAGTCTATCTTCCTCAACTGTTGAAGATAAATCTTCCTCATCTGCTTTACGCTGCGGCTGATGGCCGTCTGATTCAAAAGCGTTGGGTTTTGGCTTAGATTCATCTGTACAAAGATATTTTTCAACACCAGGCTTATAAGGAGCTCCGCCTGCTGTTTCGGCTTCGGCTCATCTCCCTGTCCACCATGCAGGTAGATCAGCGAGATCCGGCCATAATTTTCTGATGTCTTAGGAACATATTTATCCCACAGGTTCCGAAGAAAACCGGTATTGCGGCAAAGGCCGATCTTTGGCTGAAAGGGCTTAAATAACTTGATCATCTTTTTTTATCTTATAGTCCAATCTTATTGATGGTTTCATTCAGGCCGGTATGTGAAATTTCCACCCGCTTGATCAAGATTCCGCTGCTTAAGGCGTCCAGGGTGTCAATCTCCCATTTTGTGACAATTCCCCAGCCTGCTTCATAGGTGGCTGTAGGGATGGCCCCTTCTTCGGGCATCACCATAATGACGATCCCCATGCTAAGTTCACTTCCGGCAGTCAAAGTCGTCCGCATCAGTTCACCGCTGGCAATCCCATATTCCAAAATCAGTTTATCCAGAGTCTGCCGGGGCTTTTGGAGATAATGCACCCGGTCGTTGACTCCGCCTTCCATCACCGGTTCGAACTCCATGGTCGCGGAAATATTGGATACCCTGGAAAACCCAAGGGGCATCCCATTGAGCAGCACTTTAAATTTTGTACGTTTTGCAAGATTATCCTGAAATGCCATTTTGGCCTCCTTATATCATATCCGGAAAATATCATTCTCCGGTTCCTGGTTCAGTTTTCCGTTGATACTGGAAATCTCTTTGCACCACCGGATTCGTTCCCGGTGGCAGAGATTCCAGATATCTTCCCGGCTCCAATGCATATAGTACGCGATAAATGCCGTCTCCTCATATATTTTTTCCGCCGGATATACCTCTATAGCCCGGCTTCCATAAAATTTACCGGCACCTCGATCTTCTCCCCGCAATGGGGGCAGACCGTGCGGTACACCGGGACTTCCTCCTGATTGATCCTCTGATAGAAGTCCTGCAGGTATGCCAGATCCATCGTGTACAGCCCTTCCACCACCCTGGTATCCACCGCAGGCATTTCCCCTAAACTGGTAATGACGCGGGAAAGCAGTATGATCGTCAGATAGCCCGGGTTCTGCTGCACCCTTGGGTCGCGCAGCGGTATGATCTCATCTGCCGCAGTCGCCAGGCGCATCTTCCCTTTTTTATGAAGGTTTCCGTCCCTGTCCACATACCCTTTTGGCAATTCAAATGAAAATTCTGTCTCAAACATTCTGTTCTCCTTTCCTGTCCCCCAGAAGTGACGGCTGCTGCCAGAATCGATTATTCCATCGCCCGTTTATATTTTATGATACTCTTGTCATACCTTCATGTGCGATTTCCATGGTCTCAATCGCAATCTCGGAAGAAGTTGCATTGAAATCCGGAGCGGTATATTTTGTGGGCCATGCGTTGATGACCTGCCAGGAAGCGGCAGCCGTCTCTGTCTCGTCCAGGATTGTGATGGTAATGGTCTTGCGCTCCACTTCTCCTTCGACTCCGGCGATCATCCATTCATACATGACCATAGAGTCCGCCACGCCCTGTTTTAATGTAATATTTCCATATTTCTTTAATCCCGGAACCTTCATCGGTGTCTGAACCATATCGCCCTCGCGGTACTCAATGACATCAATGGATGCGTCAAACCCTGACGCCTCGGAAAAGCCTCCTGCTTCCAGGCCGTCTATTTCAACCTTATATCTAAACTTTCCATGTGGATAAGTAGCCATCTTCCCCTATGCTCCTTTCTGTTATTCTACGGAATCACTGGTTTTCTGAGAAATCCTGAAGATTACAAATTCTGCGGGTTTTACCGGAGCGACCCCGATCACGCAGACCAGCCTTCCATTGTCGATATCATCCTGGCTCATTGTATTTCTCCCCACATTCACAAAGAATGCCTCGGACGGTGCGGAGCCTGCCAATGCGCCGCCTCTCCACAGCCCGGTCAGGAATACGTCGATGGTACGTTTTACACGGACCCAGAGCACCTCGTCATTGGGTTCAAATACCGCCCAGTTGGTATTGGCCTTGATGGTCTCCTCGATAAAGATAAACAGCCGGCGTACATTGACATACTTCCAGCTCGCGTCGCTGCTGGCCGTCCTTGCGCCCCATACGCGGATGCCCTGTCCCGGGAATGTACGGATCAGGTTTACGCCCTTGGGGTTCAAAATATCCTGCTCGCCCTTATTGAACTGGCAGTCAAGCCCCACGCAGGCACGGACGGTCTCGTTGGCCGGAGCTTTATGTACGCCTCTTGAAGTATCGCTTCTTGCGTAGATCCCTACCACAGACCCTGACGGCGGGATGGCAATATTTTTCTTGTCCAGAGGGTCGAAGACAATCAGCCATGGATGGTACATGGCAGCGTAATTGCTGTCCACGATATCCCGATGGGCTACGATATCTTCAATCTTCTTGGCATCCCGGGGCATATCCAGCACTGCAAAACGGCTTGCCAGATTCTCACAATGCGCCACCAGCATCAACTGTACATTGGGATCTGTCACGCCGGGAATGGACATAATCGCCACATTGTCATTGTCAAGGAAACTCTGAATTCCTGTCCGCTTCCCTGCCCCGTTGTCCGTACCGATGTAATCCGCCGCAGTGATTCCGGATACCGAGCCGTTGCTCCCGTTTTTGGGGTTGATCACACAGAATGCTTTCTCCGGTTCTCCCCCCGCGATCTCATCGAACGGAGCAACCGCAGTTTCCGTAGGAGAACCCACGTAGCGCACGATAACCAGATCTGATTTTGCCGTCTTCTTCTCCACATAGTTGGGAATGGAAATATTGAACGACAGGTTTTCATAAAATTCTACAATGTCGTCGTATTTCACTTCCAGATTAAATTCGCAGGTAGAGATTACTTTGGACGGCAAAAGGTTTTTATCCACCACATCCTCTTCAAACTCTTTTTCAAACGTGATGATGTTATCTTTACTTTTAACGACACGGTTATATACCACAGATGTCATGTCGCGGTATACCACCACGTCTCCCTCATGGAAGCCGGCAGAGCTTTTTACGGAATACCGCTTGCCGTCCGCCGTCTGTATTTCCTCCAAAATCTGCGTCTTGGCCTTGCTGGACGGGGTCACCACGATACTCATATTGTCTCCCCAGATTCCCGGGTTCTTTGCCTGGATCTCGATCACAGGCGCTTCCGCCGGAGCGGATGCTGCCGCGCATTTTGCATCCTGGGGCGCCACGCGTGATACAAAGCAGCGTGAGCCGCCGTTTACAAAGAAATGTTCCACCGCATAAGCGAGGAAACGGTACTCTCCGTATTCATTCTCCGAAAGATAGCCGCCATACGTTCTCTTAAAATCAGCAAAATTCGTGACAAGCTGGGGCACTCCCTCCACAGGTCCCCTCTCCGCAAGGCCAATAAAGCCTGCCGTACTCGTCCCCACACCTTCCATGGGTTTTCCGCCTGAATCAAATTCTTCCACATACACTCCTGGTGATAAATATTCCGCCATATTCTTCCGGTATCCGCTTTATATGCCGATACCGGCTGCCTCCTTTCCCTTCCGTCGCGTAGTCTTGTTTGTAACTGCCACTTATTATAAAAAAAAACACTGAACATTTTTATAAACATTTTCAGGATCCCATTGATTTTTTCATTTTATTCTTTTGAGAAATCATCCTCTGCCGTCTGCCCGTCTTCGGAATCCTCTTCTTTTTCCTTCACTCCCTCCTCCCAAAACGAATTTGCCGGAAATTCAAAATGACCTGCCGTCTCTTTTGCCTCCTCTTTTCCCCGGTCAATCATCAGCTGCAGTTGGGCGCACAGCTTCCTTTCTTCCGCCTCCTTCTTCTGTATACATGTATTGAATGTGTCAAGCTGCTTATTTACAAGATCAAATTCCTCCAGCGACAGGCTACGCAGCCGCTCCTGCTCTAACATCTGCTTCAAAATTCTCTCCGGCCTCTGTTCCAGAAAGCCAAACGTATTTTGAAGCGTCTGGTGCCCGTGTTCGTCCAGCAGGGATTTCATGCAGGCTATAAACTCCCGGCTTCTCTCCCATTCTCTGACATCGTAAAAAACGGCCTGATCCCGGAACGGCTTCTCATTGGTATAAAGAAACCGCTCTTCTTTGAAATCCGCATCTTTTACGGCCTTTAAGTCCAGATGCTTCTCTTTTTCCGTGCGTCCCACTGTACCGGGAGCTTCCCTGGCTTCGATGAGGAATCCGTTTTTTGCCTCCGCCTGCCGGGAATTCTCTTTGATATATTCCAGACGCCCATATGTGTTCTCTATCTGGAAACGCCCCCTGTCGTCTTTGTGGAGCATGGACTGCCCTTTTTCCCATCTCTGTGGTTTTCTCCCCATACAAAATTCGCCCCGTTCCCCTTTAAATATACAATCTTATACGCAAAGTTCATCCCGTATCAGTCCTTCGTGCTGCGCCCTTTGCCCGATAAGGCATCTCTGTTTATAAATGGTTTCCAAAATCATTGTACTCCCCGTAATCCTCCCGATTCAGTTTCCTTCCGCTTTTTTCCAGTTCATGGGCAATACCCTGAAGGAGCATTTCCATGGTCAGCGTCTGTTCCGGAGACTCAGCCGCAAGAAAACTGCTGTAGACCACCGCATTCTTGATCATGCTTCCGGTCACCTGAAACTGTCTGGCCAGAAACGGATAGTCAATGTCCTCTGCCGCAGGAAGACGCTCAGGGATCATGTTTCTCCACATGGTTTCTCTGGACGGCATATCCGGCATGGGAAAGTCCACAATATCACTGACCCGCCGCCGGAAAGCTTCGTCAAAGTTCTGGAGATAATTTGTTGCCAGAATGCTTACGCCCTCATGCTCCTCCATTTTCTGCAGCAGGAAGGCAATCTCCATGTTATTGTATTTGTCGTTGGACTCCTTGATCTCCGTCCTTTTGCTGAACAAGACGTCTGCCTCGTCGAAAAACAGGACTGCCATGCTTTTCTCGGCCTCCTCAAAAATCCGGTTCAGCTTCTTCTCCGTCTCCCCGATATATTTATCCACCACGGCGCTTAATTCCGCCCGGTACAGTTCCATCCCCAGTTCCGCCGCCACCACCTGCGCTGCCATGGTCTTTCCGGTTCCCGGCGGGCCTGCAAAAACCATGGATACTCCGTTGCCGTAGGAAGATTTCTCCGAAAGCCCCCAGTCCTCATAGACCTGTTTTTTGTGTTTGATACGGTTGCAGATGTGCAGGATTTTTTCCTTCTGCCTTTTGGGCAGGATCAAGTCTTCCATGGTGTAAATGCCTGTCACTTTTTTCGCATATTTTTGGAGGGAATGCCCTCCCAAATGCAAGACTGCCTGCCTTAAATCCGGTTTGGAAATCCTTTCCTGCCCCCGGCTTAATGCATAGGATTTTGCAAGTTCCAGAGCCTGCCTCATCTTTCCGGGAAGAAAGGCGTACCTGCCCAGAAAATCCTCTTTTGTCTCTTCCCTGTCCCATTGGTATTCCCCGGCCATCCTCTGGAACAATTCCCTGTCGTTAAGGACAGCCTGTGTATCTATTCCAAAGGGCAGATACTGCCTGTGCCTGATCCTCTCAAAAGGCAGGCTCTCCCTCTCTCCCAGAAGCAGCAGTGTTTCCTCCTTCATCCAGTCCAGAAGGAGGGAAAGATCCGCGTCTTCCCTGTCCGGCATTTCCACTGCCAGAATGCCGTGGTGTAAAATACATTCTACTAGCATTTCCTGTAAATGCCGGGGGGAAGCGAGGGCTTCATACGCTGCCACAGCCAGTCCCTTTCCCATGGACGACGCCAGATAAGCGTAATTCAGTTTCCTTCCGCTCCCCTTTTTTCCATGCAGATAGAGCAGCTTCTTCCCCTCTGCAGCTTTTATAGCGGACTGCATTTGTCCGTACAGGCGGATGCTCTTTCCCAGAAACGGAAGGGAATCCCCGCCTCGGAAGTACCAGTACATCCCCGGTATGTCCTGTTTTGCCAGAATTCCCCTACTCAAAAACAGGAAAATCTGCGGCGCAAGCCGAATCCCCATCCCACCGCAGTCTGCGGGCGTCTCGCGCTCAAACAGCACAGGGGACGCCCGGTAAAATAATCCTGCTTCCGGAAATGTTTTTTCCCTTTTTCCCAAAAACTGTTTCCAAAAAGAGCAGGTCAGTGCTTTTGGCTTTCCCTCGCCGCTCTTTAAGCCCAGATAGAGGGCTGCCGCAAGGAGTATGGCCTCAGCTTTCATAAGGCCTGCGGACAATGCCAGATAAAGAAACGGGGAAAATACCCCCTGTCCTGCGCCTTGCTCTGAGCGCTTCCACATCATCTGGAATACCGCCACTGTATCCCATCCTTTCGGATGTTCCTGTACGGCGGTATCTCCCCATGAGATGAGTTCATCTAAAAATTCTTCATACGTCTGATATCCTTCCATTCCTGCTCCTTTCCATTCACTGTATTTTGTCCGCAAAATTACACAGAATCTTCAAGGAGAGAGTACCAGTTCCTGAAATGTCTTCTCAAAATCCAGATCCAGATCTTCCTTATATAGCTTTACCATACGGTCGTACTGCTGTTTTGCTTCTGTCTGCCGCTTGCTCCGGTATAAGCAGACAATCAAGGCTTCTACGATTTCCTCATCATACGGCTCAATCTCCTGCATGCTCTGCAGGAAAGGAATCGCAAGATCCTCCCTGTTCTGTTTCATCCGCTCTTTGGCTCCTGCCCTGCACACCAGAAGATACTCATCTTCCAGTTTTTTTGCCGTCCCGTAAGCCCACAGATATCCGGTGTTTTCCATATAACCGCCCGAATACAGCCCGACGACTCTTTCCGGCTCTTCCTTCTTTTTCCGGAAATCCCGGAAATACGCCTGCAGCTCTTCCAGATCGGAAGAAATCATCTGCATATTCAAAGAATATTTTTTCTTCTCATATACGACCAGTTCTCCCCATCCCTCCTGTGTAAAAACCTGCCGGATACTATATAATGTGGTATGGAACAGTGCGGTCGCGCTCTTCATGCCGCTTTCCGGCCATAAGAGCGTAATCAGCTCTTCTCTGGAAATTCCTCCGCCCTGCAGATGGAACAGATAGGCGAACAGTTCCTGCGCTTTTTTGGTCCTCCATTTGATTTCCCGCCCTTCCCCATCCTTAAGCATCACACAGAATCGTTTCATAC
Source organism: uncultured Lachnospiraceae bacterium (assembly GCA_949840465.1). GTDB lineage: Bacteria > Bacillota > Clostridia > Lachnospirales > Lachnospiraceae > Schaedlerella. The sequence continues at coordinate 23,798 of CATKXE010000049.1, forward strand.
ATTGTATCCGAATCTTTTGTCCGCCCTCCTGCCCGTGTAAGAGCGAGCCTTCTTTCTGGGGAAGGAACTGCCTGGCAGCAACAGCGTTCTTTTGCAGAAAATTGATTTCTCCTAAGATCTGCCGGTGCTTTGGGGAAAAATCATGAAGCTGGATGCCGTTTTTATATAAAAATACGTCCCCGTTTTTGGCTTGCTCGGCTGCCTTACGGTAATTCTTCCGGTTCCATGACAAAATAGCCAACATCTTCCACGCGATTGCGGTATGTATTGTCTCATATTTTGAATTTCGGATAATCTGCTGTGCCTCCGAGAGTACGCCGGAAAAATCAGCCTCGTGGTAGGAAGAGGTGAGCCGCTCCGCCAAAATCCAATTCTGCAGGAGAAAACCGTCCTCCATCTCCGCCAGGCGAAGCGTGGAATATTCTGTCTCATGCCTTAACAAAATCTGTTCTGCTGCATGGAGGAAGGGATATTCTTCAAATCCCACGCCCCGGAGCGTCCATTCTTCGAGGAAATGCTTTGCCCTATCTGTCTGATGGAGGCAGCAGGCGTATTTGACCTGTTCCGCACAGATCCTTGCCGCCGTACGCCCCCAGATTTTTTCCGGCGGATTTTCTACCTGCCGCAGAAAGCGGCCGGTATGCGCCAGATTCCCCTTCCTTCGCTCTGCCGCCGCCAGAAATAAAAGCACACGCTTATAATCCTTAACTTTTCCTTCCTTATAAAATGCTTCTGAGGCCTCCAGAATCCGTTCCCTGGCCTCTTCCACATTTCCCAGTTCCCAAAGGTATCTCCCATAGACAAAACGGGATTTTGGAGTCAATGTATCGTGCCGGCCTTCCAGAAATTCAAACCATCGTTTCAGCGTATCATAGAGCCGTTCTTCCAAAATCTCTTCTCCGGACACTTCTATGGCCGCCTGCACGACTTCCACGGCCCCGACCCTGCAGCCATACTCCGCAGCCTGAATCTTGTCCTCTGTCTTCAAGAAATAAT
>CATKXE010000050.1 GCA_949840465.1 uncultured Lachnospiraceae bacterium
AGCAAGGCCCAGACAGAGGAACAGCTTGCGGTAGAATGCGGATACTGGAACAACTTCCGTTACAATCCGGCGGCTGAAGGCAACAAGTTCACTCTGGACAGTAAGGAGCCAAAGGCTGAAGAATATCAGGCATTCCTTGACGGAGAAGTGCGTTACAATGCATTGAAGAGGGCAAATCCGGAAAAGGCTGCAAAACTCTTTGCTCAGAATGAGAAAGAAGCTATGGAAAGATATGCTTATCTGAAGAAGCTGGTAGCAGTTTACGGTGAGGAATAGGACGCATAAACAAAACATCCGGCATCCGCTAAAAGTGGAGGCCGGATGTTTTTTCAAATGGAGGAAGATGCTTTGAAAACGAAGACTTATCCAATCTGGGAGCCGGAAGAATACTCTTATGAGCATGCTTTCGAATTTATCCCCCATATTACATCGTATTTACATGAAGACAGTATAGAAAGGCCCTGTATCCTGGTCGTGCCGGGAGGCGGTTACTGTGTGGTTTCCCCCACAGAAGGGGAATTGGTAGCGCTGAAGTTTTATGAAAAAGGGTATCAGGCCTTTGTGCTGACCTATACCGTGAATTTTTTGCAGACGGTTCCATTAAAGAGGCAGCCCCTGCAGGATATCTCACGGGCGGTCCGTTATATCCGAAGCCGTTCTGAGGAATTTGCAGTAAAAGAAAACCGGATTGCAGTATGCGGATTTTCCGCAGGAGGACATCTTTGCGGCAGCCTGTGTGTGCATTATGAGGATATTCAGGATCCGTCAGAAAAGTACAGCGGGATTTCCAACCGGCCGGATGCGGCAATCTTGAGCTACCCTGTGATTACGTCCGGGGAAAAGGCACACAGGGGTTCTTTTATTGCGCTGTTGGGAGAGGACGCCGCGCCGGAGGAATTAGAATATATGTCTTTGGAAAAGCAGGTGACAAAGCAGACGCCGCCGTGCTTCTTGTGGGCTACGGCGACCGATGAGGCTGTGCCGGTAGAGAACAGTGAGATGTTCATACAGGCATGCAGGGAAAAAGGAGTTCCCTGCGCGTTCCATATGTTTACCAGAGGAAAACATGGATTGTCCCTTGGAGATGAGGACTGGGCAAACGGAATCCATATGTCTCCCTATACCATGGAGCAGCTCGTGGGTGTTATGAAAAAAGTAAAAGCGGGAGAGATCCATGTATCCCCCAATGTCCTGAGTGAATGGGAAGAAGAGGAGAGACAGCAGAAGGAAGGAAAGAAGAGGGCTCCCGAACCAGAGGTGACGGTATGGCCGGACCTGGCAGACCGCTTTTTGAAAGAGTTATACAGCAGGAAATAAAAAAGCTAGGGAAGTCGTTGTGCAGCCATTTCCCAAAACGGACAGTGTTCGGGTGCGGAAAAATCCATGTCTATTTATTTATAAATAATGACAATCCGCCTTTTTTGTGATATACTTTCTTATCAGAAAGAAGGGAGAACCATCATGAAAGAGCAGGATTGCAATCGTCATTTTATGAAACATATGATACAGATTTTACACATATTGCAGATGAATCAGGTCGGGATTGAACAGATTTTGGAGGACAGCGGGCAGTCGGATGTGATTTCCGAGGTACAGAAGCAGAGCCTCAGGACAGCCTGCGGTGTGATGGATGAGATGCCCGGCGGAATTGTAATCTACCGTGCGGACGAAAGCCAGTCCATTCTCTATGCGAACCAGGGGCTGCTCCGCATTTTCCAGTGCGATACGCTGAAGGATTTTCTGGAATTTACAGATCACTCCTTTCGGGGAATGGTTCACCCGGAAGATCTGGAAGCTGTAGAGGATGAGATTCAGGCGCAGATTCAGGAAGGTAAGGAACAACAGAATCATGTGGAATACCGGATTTTCCGTAAAGACGGCAGCATCCGCTGGATCGAGAATTATGGCCGTTTCATCCATTGTGAAGATGCCGGGGATATTTTCTATGTATTTGTCGGAGACGCCACAGATAAGAGGAAGCACAGGCAGTCAGAACAGGAACGGCAGTTGGAAGAGGCGCGGAATAAAGCAAATACGGCCGTGATTGCGAAGAACACGTTTCTTACCAATATTTCCCATGATATCAGAACTCCCATTAATGCGATTTTCGGTTTTACCTCTTTGGCAAAAAGCAGCCTCCATGACCCGGGGGTTCTCGAAAGTTATCTGGAACGGATAGAGAATGCGAGCAAAAAACTTCTGGATATGCTGACGAAGGTACTCGAGGTTACGGCTCTTTCCTCTTCAGAAGAGTTGAGAGAGGTAGAATGCGACCTGTACACGATCAGTCAGGAAGTTTATGATTTCCTGCGGCCCCATGCGGAGGAAAAGAATATTTCTTATTCCCTGGACTGCAGCGGAATCAGGCATAGCAGTATTATCGCGGATCAGGAAAAACTCAGACAGATGATGCTGAATCTGGTGAATAATGCCGTGACATATACAAAGCCGGGCGGCAATGTGACTGTGAAGATTACGGAAGGGGACGAGCTGATCGATCAGGAAGCGCTCTACTGCATGACTGTGGAGGATACCGGCATCGGCATGAGCGAAGAGTTTATTAATCATATATTCGAGCCGTTCAGCCGGGAGAAAAATTCCACTCTCAGCGGAGTTCACAGCATTGGCCTTGGCCTGACCATTGTGAAAAGTATTGTGGACATTATGGGCGGAACGATTGATGCAAAAAGTGTGGAGAATCAGGGCAGTACATTTATCGTTACACTGCGTTTCCGTATCCGGTCTTTGGATGATGAGACACAGACACAGGTTCTTCCTCAGCCAAGGCGGAAAATTCTGCTGGTAGAGGACAACGAGATTAACCGGGAAATTGAGGCTGAGCTTCTGGAACGGATGGACTTTATTGTGGATCCTGCCGAGGACGGCCAGGTCGCCCTGGAGAAAATGAGGCAGGCGTCGCCCGGAGATTACGACTTGATCCTGCTGGATCTGATGATGCCTGTCATGGACGGCTGGCAGACTGCCGCCGCAATCCGAAGCCTTCCCAATCCGGAACTGGCCAATATTCCGATTATTGCACTTTCGGCCAGCGTTTTCGTGGATGATTACCGCAAATCCAAAGAGAGCGGAATCAACGTCCATCTCGCCAAACCCCTGAATCTGCCGGTGCTGATGGATACGATCGAGGAACTTACAAAAGAGAAATCATGAGATTTTATGCGGGATAAGACTCATGGACAGCTTGCATATGATATGGCTGCCTGTGGGTCTTTCTTCTATTCACGCGAAGCAGCGGGCCAGGCACACACGCCTGCATGGAGAATGGGAAGCTGCCGCAGGGGGCAAAGCAGCCATAGCTTGCTTCGACGGAACCCTGATGCACTGTCGGCTTGCTGCGGGGCTTTGGCTTGGGTATGATACAGAGATTTTTTACAAGAAAGGAAGAGAAGAAAATGGGAATTTTGGAACTTTTTGTGCTGGCTGTAGGACTATCTATGGATGCTTTTGCCGTGTCGGTCTGTAAAGGCCTGTCATTGGGTAAAATCAGCAAAAAACATATGGCGCTTGCAGGAGCGTGGTTTGGCGGTTTTCAGGCATTGATGCCCTTGCTGGGGTATTATCTGGGCAGGTTTTTTACAGATGCGATTACCGAATACGACCATTGGATCGCTTTTGTGTTATTGGTGATTATTGGTGGAAAAATGATAAAAGAGTCCTTCGGCGGGGATGAGAGTATCGATAGTTCCATGACGGTGCGATCCATGCTGCTTTTGGCCATTGCCACAAGCATCGACGCGTTGGCGGTGGGCGTAACCTTTGCATTCCTGAGAGTCTCCATTATTCCGGCAGTCTCCTTTATCGGAGTGGTTACCTTTGTCTGTTCGGCCATTGGTGTGAAAATTGGAAGCATCTTTGGGACAAAATACAGGGCCAGGGCAGAATTATGCGGGGGTATAATCCTGATCTTTATTGGCGGGAAGATACTTTTGGAGGGAATTGGGATCGTATGAAAATCAACGGACAACCTGACAGGACAAAAAGCTCCGTGCAGTATAAAAGATTTTACGGCCGGGCGGACATACCACGTATGGGGTATGTCCGCCCGGCCGGTTTTATCATGGGGCAGCGAGGCTTTTAGCTGAACAGTTTATCCGATCATACTAAACACGCTGGAAATTTGACGCCCCGCCGGCTTCGGGGCCTTTGACTACAGTAGTTGAATCCCGCTCTGACGCGCAAGCTCCAGCACATCATCCGGCCAGATGGAAGCCTGGACTTCCCCGATATGGGCTTTCCTCAGATAGTACATACAGATTCTGGACTGTCCGATTCCGCCTCCAATGGTGTAGGGCAGTTTTTTGTTCAGGAGTGCGTTCTGGAAAGGAAGCTCCGCGCGTTCTTCACATCCGGCAAGCCGTAACTGGCGTGCGAGGGAATCTTCATCTACCCGGATTCCCATAGAGGAGAGCTCCAATCCCATTTTCAGGACAGGATACCATACCACAATATCCCCGTTCAGATCCCAGTCGTCGTAGTCCGGCGCCCGCCCGTCATGCTTTTCGCCGGAAGCAAGCGTTTTCCCGATCTGGGAAATGAAAACAGCCTTCTTTACCTTCGCAATCCGGTTTTCCCGTTCCTTGGGGGTACAGTCAGGATACATATCCTCCAGCTCCTGGGAACTGATAAAGAAAATATCGTCCGGCAGAAGAGGATGTATATAATTATACCGTCTGGATATGTATTCTTCAGTCTCTTTCAATGCGCTGAATACTTTCCGTACTGTGTATTCCAGTGTTTCCATATTGCGCTCTTCCCTGGAAATGACCTTTTCCCAGTCCCATTGGTCCACATATAAAGAATGGATATTGTCCGTATCCTCATCCCGCCGGATGGCGCTCATATCTGTGTACAGTCCTTCCCCGGAATGAAAGCCATAGTGTTTTAACGCATGGCGTTTCCACTTGGCCAGAGAATGGACAATCTCTGCCGTTGCCTCATCCTGTTCTCTGATCCCAAATGCGACCGGCCGTTCTACCCCGTTGAGGTTGTCGTTGAGTCCGGATTCAGGACGGACGAAGAGGGGAGCCGAGACACGGGTGAGATGGAGTGATTTTGCCAGAGAACGTTCAAAATGGTCCTTTACTTCTTTAATGGCAACCTCGGTCTCACGGATGGTCAGCGGAGATGAATATTTGTCAGGGATTGTTAAATGTTCCATATGCATGAACTCCTTTTTTTCAGACTATGGCTAATCGATTCTTTCAAGCCTACGCAGACTATTCTAAATAGTATTAATGAAAATGTCAATGCAAAATAGTTTGATGACAATAACTATGTAAATTTATGGCTTGTATAATATAGGAAATATGGTAAAATGAAAATGATATTGGAGGAACGGATCCGGATACGGCAAAGAGGGCAGACTTATTGCGATTTGCCGGCAGGTCGGCGGACTGCAAGTCAAGGGGAGAACATAAGACAAGGAGAGGGTAGTATGGATATTTATACGTTAAAAGACATGTTGCAGGACACTGGTTATGATGTAGCGCTTCAGAATCCATTGGCACAGGAGGGACGGCTTAGGACCGTGATACTGGCCGCATTGGCAGCCGCGGTTGTGGCAGGGCTTTTGTGGTGCTTTTTGGGACTGAAACTGATACGGCTCTGGGCGGCGCTTTTGGGGATGGCGGCCGGGTTTGGAGTTGGCTTTGGGGCAGCGTTATCCCTGGGGCTTGACAGTAAGATTGCTTTGGCGGCCGGAGGTGTTTTAGCCCTTGTTCTGGCAATTCTCGGAGCAGTTGTTTATCATGTGGGTGTATTTTTGGTTGCATGGATCACAGGAAGCGCTATAGGCGTGTATATCCTCAATCCGGGCGATTGGAAGCTTATGCTGGCCTGCGCAGGAGCGGGGCTTGTGATCGCGTTATTTACCATACGGTTTGCAGAATTGATTATCATTGTCCTGACAGGGGTTTACGGAGCGGCAGGCGCGGGTACGGCAATCGCCCTGCTTCTTCCCTGGAAAGGCCGGATGATAAAGCTTGCAGTCTGCGCAGTTCTGGCAGTTCTGGGAATTGCCGTACAGCTTTTGATGGAATCAGGAAGACAGAAAAAGAAGAATCTGGAAAAGGCGAAGAAGATCCGGCAGCAAAATTCCGTGGCAAATGATATTGAAAGAGCCAGGGCCATGATTGACGACATGGACGCAAAGCCCTCTACGGACAAAAAAAGCGGGGCAGTAAAGAAACAGAAAAAGAAAAAAGTGCAACCGAAAAAGAATAAGAAAACCGAGAAGTAATAAGATAAGAAGGTGATAGGAGCGTGCGACAGGAAAAGGCAGCAAAAGAGACGGGATAAGCAGAAGATGATAAGAGGAGCCGGTATATGAAAATTGATATGCATTGCCATGTAAAAGAGGGTTCCCTTGACAGTAAGGTCGGTGTGGATGAGTATATTACTCTTTTGAAAGAAAAAGGGTTTCAGGGAATGGTGATTACAGACCACAACACATACAAGGGCTACCGTTACTGGAAAAACAACATCAAGGGGAAGTCACACACGGACTTTGTCGTTTTAAAAGGGATTGAGTATGATACCCGGGATGCCGGCCATATATTGGTCATCATGCCGGAGGGAGTTAAGATGCGGCTGTTGGAACTGCGGGGGATGACAGTGTCCGTTCTGATTGACTTTGTACACCGCAACGGCGGGGTCTTAGGCCCGGCACATCCGTGTGGGGAAAAGTATCTGAGTTTTGCAAATACAAAGCGCTTCCGCATGTCTCAGGATCTGATGAACCGCTTTGACTTTGTGGAGGCTTTTAATTGCTGTGAATCTGAGGAGTCCAACGCACAGGCATTGGAGCTTGCAAAGAAGTATGATAAGGTTACGGTGGGCGGAAGCGATGCGCATAAGCCGGATTGTGTAGGGATGGCTTACACCATCCTGCCGGAACCTGTAACCTGTGAGACAGAGCTGATTTCTATGATCCATAGAAAAATTGCTTTTCAGACAGGCGGGGATCATTATACGAAGACAACGAAAGAAAAGATGGGAAAAGTGAAGATGCTTTTTGCCTATTCGTTCTGGTTTTATAACAAGAGCGGGGAACTGCTGCGCCGTCACGGACGTAAAACAAAGATGCAGCAGGAGAATCCGTTCGACCCCATTGACCCCATTGAACTGGACTATGCAGAGTCAATGCGAGGCCGTCAGGATGTAGTAAAATGACAGGATTCATAATATAAAATTTGTAAGAAGGGAAAGAGAGGTAAAAAAACGGGTACTGTATTAAGAGCGCCCAATCATAGAAAAGGAGGAAAGAGGAGTTATGGAAATGGAGAGGTTATTGCAGGAAAAATTAGGCAAGGGAATCGCAGAAGCCTCAAACCAGGAGGTATACGCCGCGCTTCTTCAGATTGTGCAGAAGCTTGCCAGGGAAAAAGAGGCGTCGTCAAAAAAGAAGAAGATCTACTATATCTCCGCGGAATTTTTGATTGGAAAACTGTTGTCCAACAATATGATCAATCTGGGAATTTATGAAGAGGTAAGGGACATCCTTGCAAAGCACGGGAAGGATATCTGCGAGATTGAAGAGACCGAGCCGGAGCCCTCTCTGGGAAACGGCGGTCTGGGAAGGCTTGCGGCATGTTTCCTGGATTCCATTGCAACATTAGGCCTGTGCGGGGACGGAATCGGTTTGAATTACCATCTGGGGCTATTCCGTCAGGAATTTGAAAACAACCTGCAGAAAGAGACGCCCAATCCGTGGATTGAGGAAAATAGCTGGCTGATAAAGACGGATGTGTCCTATCCGGTATCCTTTCGGGGCTTGACGCTTCAGTCAAGAATGTACGATGTGGAAGTGACAGGCTATGGCAGCCGGACGAATAAGCTGCATTTGTTTGATGTGGACAGCGTGGATGATTCGATTGTGGAAGACGGTATTACATTTGATAAAGAAGATATCGCAAAGAACCTGACATTGTTTTTGTATCCTGATGACAGTGATGACAATGGACGCCTGCTCCGGATCTACCAGCAGTACTTCATGGTGAGCAACGGTGCGCAGCTGATCCTGGATGAATGCGTGGAACGTGGAAGCAATCTCTATGACCTGCCGGATTATGCGGTGATCCAGATCAATGACACCCATCCTACGATGGTGATCCCGGAGCTGATCCGTCTGCTGATCGCACGGGGCATGGAGATGGACGATGCAATCGAAGTGGTTTCCAGGACCTGCGCATACACCAACCATACGATTTTGGCAGAGGCATTGGAAAAATGGCCCATGCATTATCTGAAAAAAGTGGTTCCACAGCTTGTGCCGATCATTGAGATTCTGGATGATAAGGTGAGAAGGAAATACACGGTCATAAGCAGGCATTCCATCAGCAGGAAAAACAGCGCGGATGCGGCGGAGGAAGTAACGGAGTATTCAGACGAGAGTGTTGCCATCATTGACCACAATGAAGTGGTTCACATGGCTCATATAGATATCCACTATGGGTTCAGCGTAAACGGCGTGGCCGCGTTGCATACGGATATCTTAAAAGAAAATGAACTGCATCATTTTTACAGGATCTACCCGGAGAAATTTAACAACAAGACCAACGGAATTACATTCCGCCGCTGGCTCCTGTACTGTAACCAATCCCTTGTAAAGTTTTTGGATGAACAGATCGGGACAGACTACAAGAAGGACGCCGGAAAGCTCGAGAAGCTTCTGGAATTTGCCGATGACAGGAAGGTATTGGATCGTCTGCTGGAGATCAAAGCGGAAAATAAAAAAGTGCTCTGCGATTATCTGAAGCACACCCAGGGGATTGAACTGAACCCGGATTCCATCTTTGACATCCAGATCAAGCGCCTGCATGAATATAAACGGCAGCAGATGAATGCATTATATGTCATCCACAAATATCTGGAGATCAAGGGCGGCAAAAAGCCCAGTACTCCGATTTCAGTGATTTTCGGCGCAAAGGCAGCCCCTGCTTATGTGATCGCCAAGGATATTATCCACCTCATACTCTGCCTGCAGGAAGTAATCAACAGTGATCCGGAGGTCAGCCCATATCTGAAAGTGGCTATGGTAGAGAATTATAATGTAACCAAAGCAGAAAAATTGATTCCCGCATGTGATATCTCGGAACAGATTTCGCTTGCATCCAAAGAGGCCAGCGGTACGGGCAACATGAAGTTCATGTTAAACGGTGCGGTGACACTGGGGACAGAAGACGGAGCCAATGTAGAAATCCATGAGCTGGTGGGTGATGACAATATCTTTGTATTCGGTGCGGAAAGCGACGAGGTCATCAGGCACTATGAGAAAGCCAACTATGTATCCAGAAAGTTCTATGAGAAGGATGCGGATATTAAGGCGGCAGTCGATTTCATTACCTGTGACAAGATGCTTGCGGTGGGGCAGGAGGAAAATCTGACAAGATTGCAGAAAGAACTTCTGGATAAAGACTGGTTTATGACATTGCTGGATTTTAAGGCTTATGAGAAAAAGAAAGAAGAGGCTTTGAAGGCATATGAGGATCGGACGGCATGGGCGAAAAAGATGCTGGTCAATATAGCAAAGGCAGGATATTTTTCCTCGGACCGTACCATTGAAGAATATAACCGGGATATCTGGAAATTGGAAGGGGATGCCGTTCCAGAAGAACCGTCTGTGAAGGAATCCGCTGACGAAAGGGATACCGCGGCAGAAGAAAGCAGAAAAGCACAGGAAGCGGAGGAATAAAAGGCGGGATTCTGAAAGAATGATCTGTTTAGGAGCAGTCATGACAGTCCCTTAAAAAAGCGTACTCCCGGAAATAGCCGGGAGTACCTGCAACCAGGAAAGGAGAACCATATGAGAGAAAGTGGAATTTTGCTGCCGATTTTCGCGCTGCCCTCCAAATATGGGATTGGGTGTTTTTCGAAAGAGGCGTATGAATTTGTAGATCAACTGAAAGAGGCGGGACAGAGCAAGTGGCAGTTGCTGCCGCTTGGTCCTACCGGATATGGGGACTCCCCGTACCAGTCGTTTTCGACATTCGCGGGAAATCCTTATTTTATTGACCTGAAAACATTGAAAAAAGAAGGGCTTTTGAAAAAATCAGAATGCAAGGCATGTAAGTTTGGGAAGGAAAAGGACCGGATCGACTATGAGGCGTTATATTTCAGCCGGTTTAAAATACTGCGTAAAGCCTTTGAAAGGTTCCGGCCGGATGAGGAATATGAGCTTTTCCTGGCAAAAAATGAGGACTGGCTGACGGAATACTGCCTTTATATGGCGATCAAGGATTCACAGGGCGGAAAAAGCTGGATTGAGTGGCCAAAAGAATACCGGGATCGGAAGCCGGAAGCGCTGCAGCGTGTGAAGGAAGAACTGAAGGAGGAGATGGACTTCTATCGGTTCCAGCAGTTTGAATTTGACCGCCAGTGGCGGAAACTCCATGAATATGCCAATAAGCAGGGCATACAGATTATCGGGGACATTCCCATCTATGTTGCATTTGACAGTGCGGATACGTGGGCAAACCCGGAATTATTCCAGTTCAATGAGGACAATCTGCCGATTGCAGTTGCAGGCTGCCCGCCGGATGCATTCTCCGCCACAGGCCAGTTATGGGGGAATCCGCTCTATGATTGGGAATACCATAAAAAGACGGGCTATAGCTGGTGGATCAAGCGTATTTCGTATAGTTTCCAATTATATGACAAGGTACGGATTGACCATTTCCGGGGATTTGACGAATACTATTCGATTCCCTATGGGGACGCGACGGCGGAAAACGGCAGCTGGAAGCCGGGGCCGGGGATTGCCTTCTTTGAAGCTGTGGAGAAAAAAATGGGAAGGCTGGATATTATTGCGGAGGATTTGGGATATCTGACAGATTCGGTATTGAAGCTTTTAAAGGATACCGGTTTCCCGGGGATGAAGATTATCCAGTTTGCGTTTGACTCCCGGGAGGCGGCCAATTATCTGCCCCATACGTATCCCACCAATTGTGTGGTCTATACAGGAACCCATGACAATGATACGACACGCGGCTGGTATCACAATGTAGACAAGGGATGCAGGGATTTTGCAAAAGAGTATTTACGGAAACCCGCGTTGGACGAGGATACACTGTCATGGGACTTTATTGCCATGGCTATGGGCAGTGTTGCGGATCTTTGTATCATCCCGATTCAGGATTTTTTGTGCCTGGATGAGAGGGCGCGCATCAATATACCGTCTACTCTGGGAAATAACTGGGTATGGAGGCTGAAAAAAGGCCAGATTGACGAAACGCTGATAAAGGAAATTTACAGGGTCACAAAATTGTATGGCCGGACGGAGAAACAATGAGACTGAAAGAAGGAAAGAACCATCATGTCTATGAGGTTGAGGACATTGATGTGGAATTGAACCTGGAGCGCCGGCTGGAGGCACTTGGCCTCACGGCCGGGACGAAGGTGACGATTTTAAATAACGATAAGAAAGGTGCGCTTACCGTAAAATTCCGGGGAACCCGGTTTGCCCTTGGTAAACGGATTGCCGAGAATATTACCGTAAAATAAAGGCCCTGGAAAGTCACGATAAAGGAGAGATCGCATGAGCCAAAAAGTAATTAATGTGGGCTTCATCGGGAACCCGAACTGTGGAAAGACAACGTTGTTTAATGCTTACACGGGGGCCAACTTAAAGGTGGCGAACTGGCCTGGAGTTACGGTGGAGAAAAAGGAAGGCTGGACTACATATAAGGGGCAGGAATTTAAGCTGATCGACCTTCCCGGAATTTACAGCCTGACTTCCTATACCATGGAAGAGAAGGTATCAAGGGAATGCATTTTAAGCGATGAGGTGGATGTGATTGTAGATTTGGCGGATGCCTCTTCTCTGGAACGTAATCTGTATTTGACACTGCAGTTGATCGAGCTGGGGAAACCTGTGGTATTGGCGCTGAATATGATGGATATTGTAAAAGAGCGGGGGATGGAGATCGATCTCCACCGCCTGCCGGAAATGCTGGGCGTTCCCTGTATTGCAGTATCCGCGCGAAAACGTTCCGGTCTGGAGATTCTGATGAATGCAGTGTCACATCATAAGGAATACACCCAGCAGAGCCCCTTCATCCATCATCATTCGAGCAAATCCGCACATCCCCACAGCCACCACAGCGAGTATGCAATGGTATATGAGGATTTTATTGAGGATAAGATTGACCAGGTCATCGACGAGCTGGAAAAAAAATATCCGGATGTGGAGAATAAGCGGTGGCATGCCATTAAGATACTGGAGCAGGATGAGGAAGTATGTAAGCAGTTTCCGATGGATATCCCGGATGTGCTGGACCGGAGTTACGAAAAAGAGATCATCAGCCAGAAATATGATTTTATAGAGGAAATCATAGAAGAGGCGTTGGTCAATAAAAGCCAGAAGGAAGAACGCACAGACAGCGTTGACCGCTATATGACGGGAAAATGGCTGGGGCTCCCCATCTTTCTGGCAATTATGGCTCTGGTCTTTTTCCTCACATTTATGGTAGGAGACTGGCTGAAAGGGTATTTTGAGACCGGTCTGGAAATATTTTCGGGTGCGGCACAAAGGATTCTGGCGGCCTGGAATGTCAATCCTATGCTGCAGTCTCTGATCGTGGAGGGGATTATTTCCGGCGTAGGCGGAATTTTAACCTTTTTGCCCAATATATTTATCCTGTTCCTTGCGCTTGCATTTTTGGAGGACAGCGGATATATGGCGCGTGTAGCTTTTGTTATGGATGATATTATGAGCGCAATCGGGCTGTCAGGCAAAGCGTTCCTTCCCATGCTGTTAGGTTTTGGATGTTCTGTCCCGGCGGTGATGGCATCCCGGGCGTTAGAGCATCGGAAGGACAGGCTGAAGACGATCCTGGTCACGCCGTTTATGTCCTGCAGCGCAAGGCTGCCCATCTATGTGTTGTTTTCGTCCATGTTTTTTGGGAAATATGCCATGCTTGCCTGCTATTCAATGTATCTGTTGGGTATTCTTGTGGCAGTGGGTACGGCGCTTTTTATTTCCAGGGTGGATGGGAGTAAGGCGGAGCATGCATTGCTGATTGAACTGCCGGAGTATAAGGCGCCCAATGCAAAGACCATTGCAGTCTATGTGTGGGAGAAGGTAAAAGACTACTTAAGCAAGGCGGGGACCGTGATTTTTATAGCGTCCATTCTGATGTGGTTCCTTCTGAACTTTGGAGCGGGAGGATATGTGACAGATATTTCCCTAAGCTTTGGGGCAGCGGTGGGAAAAGGAATCGTGCCGGTTTTTGAACCTGTGGGTCTTGGATACTGGCAGATTATTGTAGCCCTGATCGCCGGGATTGCGGCAAAGGAAGTGGTGGTATCGAGCTGCAGCGTGCTGTTTGGAATCCAGAACATTACGACTGCCGGTGGAATGGCAGGCTTTACGGAGGTTTTAGGGCAAATGGGCTTTGGGGTTGCCAACGCCTATGCGCTGATGACCTTCTGCCTGCTGTATGTGCCCTGTACGGCAACCATTGCGACGATCAACAGGGAAGTGGGAAGTAAAAGGCTGACTGCGGGAATTCTGCTTTTCCAGACAGTGACTGCATGGGTTATGAGTTTTCTGGCCTTTCATGTCGTTGGATTTTTTGCGGGGTAGCCGAAGAGCATAACCGGGGGCAATCACTAAAAACTAAGAAGCATTGTAATCTGTGCCGGTGAGGCACAGCCCATGTGCGGGCGCCGGCTCGCCGGGGGGTTCTTCCCCTGAAAAAACCGCAGGGATGCACGCAGGAGCGCGCTTTTTAAGACCGATCTCCAGAAGCGTGCCGACCATCAGGCGCGGCATCAGGTGGAGGAACCCGTTGGCCTCTGTGAGGATATGGAGTTCCCCGTCCTGTGCAGATAGGATTTCACAGCGAAGCACAGTTTTTTCTGTGCTTTTTTTCTTTTTCCCGGAGGAGAAGCGGGAGAAGTCCCTTGTGCCGATCAAGGCGGAGGCGCCTTGTGTCATGGCGTCAATATCCAGCGGTTCCGGGACATAAAGTGTATATTTCCTTGTAAATACATCAGGAATTAAACCTTGCCGGACGGGGGGGATCTGCCACGAAGAGGCATGGGTTACGGGAGAACCTTCGGGTATATAGGTCTGTATCCGGTAAGTATAGGTTTGGGAAACGCAGTTTAAGGCGGCGTGGAAACGCTCCGGTACGTCCTCTGCAGAGAGGATCGCGATATCCTGCGGCAGATACTGGTTTAAAGAACGCTTTAATTCCAGAGCAGAGAGTGCAAAGTCCGTCTTAAAGCTGACTGTCTGGCAGGAGGCATGGACTCCGGGCTCTGTGCGGGCAGCGCAGAATAGTTCCATGGATTCTCCGGTCAGGCGGCAGAGCGTATCTGTAATTTTTCCGCAGATCGTGTTGGAGCTGCCTTTCCTGTCCTTATGATTTAGGCTCTGCCAGCCCTGATAATTTGTTCCGTCGTATTCTAATGTTAATTTAATATTTTTCATAATATACTTCCTTCCTCTTAAAGTATACAAAAAACAGGAGGTAAAAACAACAAGATTTTTTATGGCTCTATTTTTGGTTCATCTGAATCAGAGTCATGACCATCTGGATGGATTTGTCAATCTGTTCTTTTTCTTCCTTGGATTTTCCTTCTTTTAAGATTTCAAGTATCAGAGTGATTTCCTCCTGGGTAAACTGGATTTTCTGCCGGTTGGCGCTGGTGATGAGCGCCATCATGATAGGAGCCAGTTCTTTTCCGGATTTCCCGGAAACCTGTGAGGCGGCTTTCTGGATCAGATTCAGTTTGACGGGATCAATGTCTTTTAACAAGGGGTTGTTTATCCATTCATTCATAATTGCGATCAGTCCTTTCTTTGATTTGTTCATTTTCAGATATAGCAGGAATGCGGTCTTCCTGCATTGCAAAAGCAGAATCATCAGGAATGTGGTCTTCCTGCGTTGCAAAAGCAGAATCATGCGGAATGCTGTTTTCCTGTGCTTCAAAATCAAAACCATCAGGAGTTCTCCCATCCTGTTCGTCTGAAGCAGGTTCCTTTGAAAACAAAGTCTGGTATGTTTCGAACATTTCCTGCTGCTCAGGGGAGAGCATGCCCATGACAAGGCTCATGGGATTGAATCCGCCGCCTGAACCGCCGAACATTCCAAAGCCGTTTTTTTCACCGGGTTCATCGGACTTCCCGGAGGAAGCCGCACCGTCAGAATGACCGGATTCTTCGGAGGAAGGCGCGCTGCCGGAGTCGGTGAATGCCTGCATCATCTGTACCATTTCCATTATATTCATCATATTGCGGAAGGTGTCGACCATATTGGCCTGCTCCGGCGGAAGGTAAGGGGCAATCTCTTCTAACATCTCCAGCGGAGAAGAGAAGTCCCTGGAAAATTCCTGACTCTGGATACCCTGTCTTTGATTCTGAAAATATTCCATGGTGTGCTGTAGTTCAATGACTTTGATCAGCATCCCCAATGCCGGCTGTGAGGCGGCAGGAGTGTACGGAAGAAGCAGCTTCAAAGTATGGAGTTCATTGGGGACTGTCCGTTCATCGAAGGGAGTCATTGGTCTTGTCGGTTTCTTTTCCATAGCCACTCCTGATTTTAGCGTTGTATATGTATATGACAGGGACATAGAAAATATGTTGGCCTGAAAGCAGGATACTGTTTTTACGCGGCTTTTTTTCGGGTACTGTCCGGTGAACAGCAAAGATCATATACTATAGAGAAGAAATAGGGAATATTCAAGGCGGCAAAATATGAGATCAAAATTAATCATTGAAGGGAATGCAGTCTATGAGATTGATGAGGACTGTATGTTAAGGAAAAGCCGGAAAAACGCTCTGGAAAAGGGCAGGGAAGGGAAACGAAGCAGAAAGGAACCTTTGGAAGAACAAGCGGAAGAAGGCAGATAATATGCGAAAGAAATAAGAAAGGAAATGTACATGGAACGCCCGTAAAAAAGACTATCCCCGGTACGTTTTTTGTACCGGGGATAGTTTAGTTCCTGTGCGTATTCAGAAAAATCAGCATCCGCATCCGTTGCCGCATCCGCCGCAGAAGATCAGGAGCAGGATAATCCACAGGCAGCTGTCATTGCCGCATCCGCATCCATCACCCATTCTGCCGCTGCCGCCGCATCCGCCGCAGAAGATCAGGAGCAGGATAATCCACAGACAGGAATTGTTGCCGCTGTTGTTGAAGAGACCTCCGTTTTCACATCCGCATCCACAGTTTGTTGCGCTTAAATCACTCATTCTTGATATCCTCCAAATTAATTGTTTACAGTTTCATAATATGTGGCCGCAGGGAATGTGTGCATCTTTTTTAAAAAATAATCAGGTAGTTCCATGAGTTTTCAAACACACCTGAATAGAGAAGCTTATTGGCCAATTCATAGAAAATCGCCTGTTTTTGCTTTACCGTATTACATCACAACTGCTTTAACTCAACAAAATGGTTGACGAATTGTCGAAAATTATATACAATATCAAACGGTAACAAATTGGTGAGTAGAAGTTTGGAGGTTGAGAGTATGACGGCATACAAAGAGCTGTACGTGGAAGAACTGGAAGCATTGAAGAAAGAACTGGAACAGGAGTTTGATGCAGTCAGGGCAAAAGGACTGAATCTGGATATGTCAAGGGGAAAACCGTCAACAGAGCAGCTCAATCTGTCCATGGCAATGATGGATGTACTGCATAAAGAATCGGATATGCTCTGTGAGGAGGGCGTAGATTGCAGAAATTACGGAGTATTGGACGGGATTACGGAGGCAAAACAGCTTCTGGCGGATATGATGGAAGTCCCGAAGGACAATATCATTATTTTCGGCAATTCCAGTCTGAATGTGATGTATGATATGATCTCGCATGCCATGACCCATGGAGTTATGGGAAGCACGCCGTGGGCAAAGCTGGATAAAGTAAAGTTCTTATGTCCGGTTCCGGGGTATGACCGGCATTTTACGATCACAGAACATTTTGGGATAGAGATGGTGAATGTGCCCATGACTCCCACAGGACCGGATATGGATATTGTGGAAAAGCTGGTCGCAGAAGATGAGTTGATCAAAGGAATCTGGTGTGTCCCGAAATATTCGAATCCTCAGGGAATCACCTATTCGGATGAGACAGTCCATCGATTTGCCTGCCTGAAACCGGCGGCAAAGGATTTCCGTATCTATTGGGACAATGCATATGGAATCCATCATCTCTATGAAGACAAGCAGGATTATCTGATTGAGATTTTTATGGAATGTAAAAAGGAAGGGAATCCGGATCTGGTCTATAAATTTGCCTCCACATCAAAAATCAGTTTTCCGGGTTCGGGAATCGCGGCTTTCGCGGCGTCGGATGCAAATTTAGTGGAGATCCGCAAGCAGATGCGGGTACAGACCATCGGGCATGATAAAGTAAACCAGCTTCGTCATGTAAGATTTTTCGGGGATATTTCCGGTATGGTACAGCACATGAAAAAGCATGCGGATATTCTGCGTCCAAAATTTGAGACGGTGATAGACACATTGGAGAAAGAACTGGGAGGACTTGAGATTGGCTCCTGGATCGCACCACGGGGAGGATACTTCATTTCATTTGACGCTATGGAGGGCTGTGCCAAAGCAATCGTTGCCAAGGCAAAAGAGGCCGGGCTTGTGATGACAGACGCCGGAGCGACCTATCCATACGGAAAGGATCCGAAGGACAGCAATATCCGGATCGCGCCGTCTTATCCGACATTGGAAGAGCTTAAAATCGCGACAGAAATCTTTGTGCTCAGCGTAAAGCTGGTGAGCATTGATAAACTGCTTGGGAAGTTGTAATATTTTGCGGAACTTCCGGAAATTGGCTTGTGCTGCTGCACAGGTTCTTTCCAGAGAGTTCTCAGGGGCTGATACGTCAGCCTCTTTTTGTTTCACAGGAATCTTGTTATCTGCCTCATTTTCCCTGCATAAGCTATAGCAGAGACTTTTATGAGGAGCATAGGAATGCGTGATTATCGGAAACTAAAAACTGCGATCGGGATCGAACTTGCGGCCATCGCGGTATGTGCGGCCGTGCTGGGCGGTTATGGAATGTGGGAGTCACAAAAGTCCGGAAGTCTGGAACAGGTCAGCGGCGGGCTTTTTATGGAAGAGACAGAAAGCGGCGGGAATGTGGATTCCGGTGGAGAAAAGAAGGATTACATAAAATGGGTGGATTTTAATGTCACGTCAGAGGCCATGAAACAGGCGTACCAGTACGATGTGGATACTTATGGGAAGGAAGTGCATCTGGATTGGATCGATCTTCTGGCCATTGTGGGCGCAAAAAACGGAGGGGATTTCAAAGGATACAAGGCAGAGGATATGAGCGGCATTGCGGAGAAATTTCTATCCGGGGAAAGCACGGTGGAAGAGTATACAAAGGATATGAAGTACTTTCCGTATTACAGGGAGGCATATGGGGCAGTGCTGGAGGGCATGGTCGGGGAATACAGGATCGAGTGCGCCGTGGAAACGGAAGGTGCGGCGGAAAATGGAAACGGTGAAAATCAGAAGGACCAGACCGCAGAGAACGTCTCCCCGGGAAATCCTGTACCGGAAAATGGTTCTGAAAATCAGGATGCGGCAGAAAGCATGCGGCAGTGGAAATCCTGCTATGGCCTGAAAGCGTTCAGCCCCATTGCGAAAGGATTTCCATATTCCGATTTTGATGATTTCGGGGTGGCCAGAAGTTATGGATACCGCCGAAGCCATTTGGGGCATGACCTTATGGGGCAGGTGGGGACCCCTGTGGTCTGCGTGGAGAGCGGCAAAATCACTGCTCTTGGATGGAACCAGTACGGCGGATGGCGCATCGGTCTGGAAAGCTTTGACGGCAGAAGATATTATTATTATGCCCATTTGCGGCAGAACCGTCCCTATGCGGAAGGGCTGGAAGTGGGGGATATTGTCCAGGCAGGGGATGTCATCGGTTATATGGGAAGGACCGGATACAGCAAAAAGGAAAATGTCAATAATATTGATGAACCCCATCTTCATTTTGGCCTGCAGTTGATTTTTGATGAATCCCAGAGAGAAGGAATCGGAGAAATCTGGGTGAGCGCATATGAACTGGTGAAATTCCTTTCGGCCAACCGTTCAGAGGCCATACGCAATGATGAGACAAAGGAATGGACCAGAGTCTATCAGATGCAGGATCCAGCGGCGGAAGAGTATGCACAGGCAGAGCGGTAAAAGTGATTTGGCTGACAGAAAAATAAGGATGGCATAGATTCCCGGTTTGGGATGGGGAAATTGAGAGTGCGTAAAAAGGGCGTTGATATAAAAATATCAGCGTTCTTTTTAAGTTTGTTCTTGACATATAACTGATTATGGTGTATATATAACATATAAACAGTTAAGCGAGGGCGGTGATGCTTTGAAATTGTTACAGAATTCGGGAATCCCAATCTATCAGCAGATTGCCGAACAGTTAAAGACGGATATCCTGTCGGGCAGGCTTAAGGAGGGGGAGTACCTTCCTTCCATCCGCGGCCTTGCAAAGGAGTTGAAGATCAGTGTTATTACCACCATGAAAGCCTATGAACAGCTTGAAGCCGAGGGGCTTGTGACGGCTGTCCAGGGCAAAGGATTTTACGTCAACGCCCAGGACAGCGAGATGCTCAAAGAACAGCATCTGCGCCGGGTAGAGGAGGCTCTGATGGAGGCCATCTCTGCGGCGGAGATTGCCGGTATGACACGGGAAGAACTGGAAGCAGCGCTGCGGGTATTGCTGGAGATGAAAGAGGGACAAAAGGATTGACAGACAGAGACACAGACAAAAAAGAAAGGGCGGGAGGACATGGAGCAGATAGTTCAGACAAGAGCAGGACGGGAAATGGCGGAAAGCGTGATACAGGCCAGAAATCTCCGGAAAAAATACGGAGACTTCCAGCTTTGTATTCCGCATCTGGAAATCCCAAAGGGATTTGCCACGGCGTTGATTGGGGAAAACGGAGCCGGAAAGACGACGCTCCTCAACATTCTTTCCGGCGTCCGGCTGGATTTTGAAGGGGAAGTTTTTTATTTTGGGAACCAGTCTCAGGGGCTGGACGGCAGTGTACAGGAACGGATCGGATATACAGGGACGGGCGGTTATTTTCTGCCCAACTGGACTGTCAGGCAGGTGGGGGAACTCAATGAAATGCTGTTTTCTCGTTTCCATAAGGAGCGGTTCGAATCGCTCTGTGAGGAAATGGGGCTTGGGCGCAGCCGCTCGAAAAGTGTGAAGAAGCTCTCGGATGGCAACCGGGTGAAGCTGATGCTGACGGCAGTGCTCTCCAGGGATACGGATCTTTTGATTCTGGATGAGCCGGCGTCCCCTCTGGATCCTCTGATGCGGGAGCAGCTTTGCGACAGAATGCGTGATTATCTGGACGGGGGAAATGGGGGGCGTTCCATCTTCTTTTCCACGCATAATATCGCAGATATGGAAAATGCGACGGATTATTGCCTGATCATGGAGCAGGGAACCATTGTGGAGGAAGGGTTTGTAGAAGACCTGAAGGAAAAATATGTGCTGGTAAAGGGAGAGGCAGCAGATGCGGCGCAGGCCGGAGACATCCTTTTTTCCATGAACCGGGGCAGCTATGGATTTGAAGGAATCTGCCCTGCCCGGGATCTGGAGCGGTTCGCAGGGATGGATGTGGCTGTAGAGATTCCCACCCTTTCCCAGATCTGCGTATCTGTCATGAAGAAAAGCAGAAACAGTGTGCAGTAAATGGATGCAAAACGGCAGAAAGGACAGGGTTTTTTATGAAATTTTCGCTGATTAAGAAGAAAATAAAGAGATATCTGGTGTTTACATCTTTTGCATACCGGATCGGCGTATGCATTGCGGCGGCTCTTTTACTGGCAGCGGGCGTGTTTGCCGGGGCTTTTTTTGAAGAGACGGGACTGATATGCGCGGCAGGCCTTTTAACCATGGCGGAGGTTCTTTCCGATTACTGGCTGTTCTTTGGCCTTCAGGCAAAGGAACCGCAGAAAATGGATTTTTTAAGGACGTCAGGATTCGGGATGGAGGTCATAAGGGATGCGGTAATGATGGATCTGCTGCGGAAGTTCCTGACCGCCTTGGGAATCCTTGCGGCTGCTTACCTGCTTGCAGGGCTGTCGGGAGGGTTTTTATACATGGCCCTGGCGTCGTATGCGTTTTCCATTCTGGGAACATTCCTTTCCAGATATGGGGGAATGTTTCTGGCCAATGCCTGCATTGCGCAGTTTGCAGCAGCGATCGTGCTTGTCAGCCTGCTTTGTATGTCCCGGACGGGATTATCCCAATACAGGCTTGCGGTCAGCCTGCTCTTTGCGGTTATTGGAATGGGCGCCAGCGCCCTGACAGTGGCGGAAGGGATGCGGATCGTGAAAGGAGGGTATGATGATGAATGATATAAAATTGGGAATGAGGCTTCTGCGTTATGCTTATGGGCTGAAAATGAACCTGACGCTGCTGGTGATTTTCATAGCGGTTGATATCCTGTGCTTTGTCCTGGAACTCATGGGGATTGAAACAGCCTATACAGGTTTTGGGGGATATCTGCTGTTTGCTGTCAGCATGGTGCCTGTACAGTTTCTTTTTTCCTTGAATACAGTCAGCGCCGTGCTGTCCTCGCCGTTCAGGAAAAAGCTGCAGACGTCTGTCCCGGCAGCCCTGTCATTCTGGGGGATGGCGGCGGCTTATCTGCTCTTTGTGCTGCAAAAACTGGCGGCAGCCCTGATACAGCCGGACCGGATAGAGCAGATCTGTATGCAGATAATCGGTATCGCATGTATAGGGGCAGTGATTATGATTTTTACCGGTATTCTGTATAAATTTTTTATCGCCTTTTTCGGGATGTGTTTTGGGTTGCCCTCTTTGGTCTCGATTTATTTTATGCTTTTCACCGACTGTAATCTCTTTGAAAATAAGATGGCTTCTCTGATGTGGAGCATTCTGCTGGGGGCTGCGCTCATCACGGCGGGAGCAGCCATGGAATACGGATTTTTGCACTTGTTTTACAAAAAGCCTGTTTCTCCAAGATCTGTCGGGGGAAATTTGCGGAATGAGCTGTGAACAACTTTCCCGTTTTTTCCGCATAATTTCCTTTCACACAGGAAACCCTAACCATATAAAACGGCGGTACAGGAGCTTTAAGGAGTATTTGGAGTTTTAAACAGGGTTTCCAGGCAGTTTCCTAAAAGGGCAGGGCATTCAGGAAAGAACGCCGTAAATGCCTCTGTGCCGCGTGTGAAAGGACTCTGATAACATGGTAGAAAAGATTTCAAAAAAAGTAATGGCTTCTTTTGAGGAAAATATCGCATATATGGACAAGATACTCCCGGTGAAGGACAGCTTTGACATTATCCGGCGCGATATGGTCATCGGGGAGAGCGATGCGACCTTTTACTTTATCGACGGTTTTATCAAGGATGAGACGATGCTGAAGATCATGGATTCCTTCTCGCGGGTAACAAAAGATAATATGCCAAAGGATGCCACGGCATTTGCAAGGAGCAAGATTCCCTATGTGGAGGTGGATGTGATCGGAGATTTTGACCAGGTGGTGCGCAATGTCCTTTCGGGAATGACCTGCCTGTTCATCAGCGGCTATGAAGTCTGCATCTCCATCGACTGCCGGACCTATCCCGCCCGAAGCGTGGGGGAGCCGGAAAAGGACAAGTCCCTCCGGGGTTCCCGGGACGGATTTGTGGAGACCATTGTGTTCAACACGGCTCTGATCCGGCGCAGGATCCGAGACCCGCATCTGGTGATGGAAATAACGGAGGCCGGACAGGCGTCCAGGACGGATATCGCAATCTGTTACATGAAGGATCGGGTGGACAAGGATCTTCTGGCAAATATTAAGCAGAGAATCGAACGGCTTCATATGGATGACCTGCGCATGAACCAGCAGAGCCTTGCAGAGGCAATCTACCATCGGAAATGGTTTAACCCGTTTCCAAAGTTTAAATTTACGGAGAGGCCGGACACTACGGCCGCCTGCATTCTGGAAGGAAAAGTGGCAATTCTGGTGGACAATTCGCCGTCCGCCATGATCCTGCCGACATCGATATTCGATGTGGTGGAAGAGGCCAATGATTATTATTTCCCAAAGATTACAGGCTTCTACCTGAAAGTCTCGAGGGCGGTCATTGCATTCTTAACCGTGTTTTTAACTCCGGTTTTTTTACTTTTTATGCAGAACCTGAACTGGCTGCCGGAAATCTTTGCTTTTGTGGCAGTGAAAGATACGGTCAATATCCCGTTGGTGTTCCAGCTCCTTCTTCTGGAAGTGGCGATTGACGGCCTGCATCTGGCGGCGCTCAACACGCCCAGTATGCTGAGTACTCCCTTAAGCGTTATTACGGCGCTGGTATTGGGGGAATTTTCCGTATCCTCGGGATGGTTTAACTCGGAGGTGATGCTGTATATGGCCTTTGTAGCCATGGCAAACTACGCGCAGCCTAACTTTGAACTGGGTTACGCGATGAAGTTTATGCGGATCATGCTCCTGATTTTGACGGCTTTATTGAACTGGATCGGGTTTGCAGTGGGATGTATCCTCGTATTCTGTTTCCTGCTCTTTAACAGGACCCTTTCAGGAAGAAGCTTTTTAAATGTGAAAATGAACTGAGGATGGAAACTGTTTCGTCCGGACAGACAAAAATGGAAAATATGTTATGGCATGAAAGAAGCTGCTGATGGCAGCTTCTTTCATTTCCTGGAAATTGATGAGATTTTGTCCTTATCGGGCAAACTTTGAAAAAGCCGGTTTTTGTCTGATTTCTTCTTTTTTTAGACTATATTCATGTTTTGGCAAGTCAGGTAGTGAAATATGGAATGATTCGTGGTATACTGTTTTTTCAGGATATTTATGGATGCAGTATTTGATCCGGGTTCAGGAAAGGAAAAGGAGCGTGGGACGAAGATGGAGAGAAATGATGAACGGCTGGGAAGCGCGCCTCTTGGCAGGCTGATGCTTGGCATGGCGCTGCCGGCGGTGGCAGCGCAGGTGATCAACGTGCTATACAACATTGTGGACAGAATCTATATCGGACATATCGCAGGCTATGGGGAGCTTGCATTGACAGGCGTGGGGGTCACGGCGCCGATCCTTATGGTGATCTCGGCGTTCAGCGCATTTGCCGGAATGGGAGGGGCGCCTCAGGCTTCGATACAGTTAGGAAAGAAAAATTATGAGGGCGCAGAAAAAATATTGGGGAGTAGTGTGGCCATGCTGCTTCTGTTTTCTGTGGTGCTGACGATCGTTTTTCAGGCTTTTAAAACCCCCATTTTGTATGCCTTTGGAGCCAGTGACAATACGATCGTTTATGCAAGGCAGTATATCACGATCTATCTGGTGGGAACGATTTTTGTTCAATTTGCGTTGGGATTAAATACATATATCAGTGGGCAGGGAAATGCGAAAGTAGCGATGCTTTCTGTTTTGCTTGGCGCAATTACCAATATCATTCTGGATCCGATTTTTATTTTTGGCTTAGGAATGGGGGTCAGGGGGGCGGCATTAGCGACT
>CATKXE010000051.1 GCA_949840465.1 uncultured Lachnospiraceae bacterium
GGGCATCCCGTAATTTATGCCCTGCGGGCAGGCGGACTTCGTCCGACAATGTATAAAGAGGGTGCAAGACATGCTGTACGACAAAGATATCCGTGAGCCGCTGTTTGATTTTCTGGAGGCGTATTACGGCAAACTCAGAATTTTGGAAGAAAAACAGATGGGAAGATCGCGGGCGGACATTGTGATGGTTCTTCCTGCCTGCATTGTAGGGATTGAGATCAAGAGCGACGCGGACACATACTCGCGGCTAACGCGGCAGGTCAGGGATTATAACCGGTATTTTGATTACAACTATGCGGTAGCCGGTTCCAGCCATGCCATGCATATTGAGGAGCATATCCCGGCCTGGTGGGGCATTATCACTGTGGAGCAGGTGGAGGGGGAAGCGGATTTCTATATTTTAAGGAAACCGAAAGAGAATCCGGATATAGACTGGAAGAAAAAATTAAGCCTGCTGTGGAGGCCGGAACTGGCTCATATCCAGGAAATAAACCGGCTGCCCAAGTACCGCCAGAGGAGCAAGCAGTTTGTGATAGAAAAAATCCTTCTAAGCGTTCCAGCGAATGTGCTGAGGGAACAGATTAGCCATGAACTATTCGAACGGGATTATACCCGGATTGCAGAGACAATCATGGACTATAAGAGAAGAAGCCGTATTTAAAGCGCATATGATGGAAAAAATATGATTTGTCTGTTGTATAAAATGACGGAATATGATACTATTTTTTTAGTGGCAATAAGGCTTTCCGGGTGTTCAGGGAAGTTTTATTGCTTTTTTTGATCCGGATATTCATAAGGAAAGGAGACGTATGGTTATCAGTATTTGATAAAGATACAAAAGAACAGAATGAATATTAATTTTCACTACTTTGTCGTAAAAACACTTTGCAGCGCCGCCGGTTTTGAAGAACCGCAGGCACAGTCCATCGCTTACTACTCCCAACAGGTCGATGATTTTTCGATGCACGCGCCGGTTTGCGTGGATGTTAAGCCCCCCGCATATCTTATCGACAGGCATTATGCCCGGAAACTGGACGATAAATTATGGCTGGTACTGCCGCATCCTACAGGAATTGACTTTGTCAGGTCATTGGAAAAAAACTACCGGCATACAACGCTTGCGCCGTTCCATTTCATTCCTGGGAAAACGCTGTCCTGTATTGAAGAGCAGGGTGAATCCCAAAGCGCATACCGATGTATTCCGGGAAAGGAAGCAGGGGCAGGCCTGATCCGCCGGATCGTATCGGACGCGGTGGAACAAGTAAAAAGGAAACCGGATGAAAACAGTCTGATGCAGCTTGGGATGGCCCTCCACACCTATGCGGACACTTATGCCCACTGCCACTTTTCCGGGCTGGATGGGTGGGAGAACAAGGCAGTGATTGAAAAAGTGTATAATGAAAGCACAAAAAAAGAGGAGATGCCATGGGTGGAACGGATGTTTTTTGACAAGGTTCCTCCCATCGGGCATGGAGAGGCGGGAACGGCGCCTGATCTCTGCGCCTGCCGGATTGACGTCAGAATCCAGAAAGATAAAAATGATACGGCCATCTCCGAGCATATTTCCCGTGATAACCGGGAATGGTTCCTACAGTGTGCAAGGGAAATTCTTGATATACTCTGTGACTGCCGATGCGTGAAGCGATGGGAGGATGAAGCATGGCATGCATTAGCCGGGCGGATATTGGAGGCCATGCAGGGGCCTGGCGCAGATGAGATAAGAAAAGATCTGCTTATTTCAAGATGGAGCAGTCATTTTCCGGAAAACTTGTATTCTTATGAAAAGAATCAGCGGTTTTTCCATCGAGAGGATACGATCTGTGAAGAACTTGAAAATGGATTGATCAAACATGTAACAGAAGCATTTTTTCACTATAATGTCCTGGCTTACCAGAGGGCAAAACTGGTGGCGGGAACGACGGATCTCCTGCAGGAACGGAGCGCGCTGCTTGACGGATCTGCCGAAAATCTGCGGTCTGCAAACCCGGTCCCCTGCGGCAGGCTTATGGAGACGAATCCAGAGTTAGATTTATCCCATACAGGCAGCGGCAGTCTTACGGAGTACTCCGGCGGGAAACCGCCGAAGACCACGGCACAGCCTGTGCCCCCGCGGGAAACAAAGACTCTCGCCGGCAAGGGCTGGAAGCCCGTGACGGAGCTTGGGAAGCTGGTATATACTGCGGGATTTGAATACTGCCCGGAAAAAGACATCCTTTGTTCTACCTATCATAATGCCCAGCGGATGGCAGGATATTGCAGGGCGTATGATGAGACTGCCCCGGCAATCTTTTCCGTAATCGACTGCGAGCCCATATATTTCCACTATGACGGATATGAATGGATGCTGGAATTGTGGAAGGGCCAGTACGGGATCGAAACCGGATGCGAGGCGGGAATCTATTACCGTCAATCAGCACAGCCTGAGACAGCCGGGGAAAAGATGACAGGCCGGATGTACCAGTGTGTTTCTGACAGGCATATGCTTGATATGGCATTTTCACTTCGAAAGGACGGAAAAGAACTGTTTTCCAGAGACTGGACAAAGCATTGGTGGCTGACAGGATTTCGCTGGGGCGTATTTTCAGAGCCGGAGGAATTGCAAATGCAGTTTTCAGTCCGCTTTCCGAGCCGGGAAATGCAGCAGGCGTTTATATACGGAGGAGCCGGCGGAAAAGAGAGCGGGACGGCGGCCCTGAATTATGGCCTCAACGGGCTTGGAGCCGCCTATAAGGAACCGGATGAATGTTCTGTGCAATTCTGCTTCGAAACACCCCATTGTGCACAGGCAGAAATGCGCCAGAGAATGCGGAAGACCATACAGGCTGCAAATTATGAAATGGTAAATGAATATGATGAACTGCGTGCAAAATACCGGATCTATGACAACGACCCCAATGGAATCGGCGAAATACTGTCAGAGAAAGCCGGGATAATTGAAAAAACGTTTTATGAAAAATTCGTCCGCTTTTATAAAAACAGGTCATCCAACAGGGCGGTGTAAACCTGAAAAAAAGAGTACCCAAAAGGGGCTGTCGGGAAAAATCGCTATTTCCCGACAGCCCCTTTTATCAATCAGCCTGTTTCGCCTCCGCCGGCTGTGCATCGGCAAAAATGATTTTATTGACCACAAAAAACACGACCATGGATACGCCCCCGTTCAATACCGTGGTTCCAATGTTGTAGATGAAATCCGGCACCAGCTGGCTGGCTACCGCAACCCACACGCAGTTGATGGAATTGACAATGACCGTGATGACCACCCATGCCAGAAAATACCCGGCGATCTGCGGGCCTATTTTTCCGTGGCTTCGGAAGGTGAAATTCCTCTGCAGCGGGAAGTTCACGCATTCGCCCAGAAAACTGGAGATAAGGTAGGCCAGGAGATACGCCATGCCGCCCTGCTCCACGCTGTACCCGATGGCGTTCCACACAAAATCAATGCCGAACAGGCTCACATTGGCCGACGGCCACCCCCAGCCGACGTCCGCATAACCGGAAAACATGGCCGGCAGAAACTGCAGCATGATATATTTTAAAAAGGTTACTACATAACTGAAAATGATGAACAGCCCGCCCTCACGCATCCATTTTGCACCGGACGGATGTTTTTTGGCAAACCCCTCCCACCATTTTACCACTGGATTATTGCTCATGATTTCTTTACCCTCCTGTTGATTGGTATACTCTCGCAATCTCTCCTGCCCCTGCTTTTGCAGCCGGCTTTCCGAGAGTGAATTTATTTCATACTGTTTGCCTTCTTCATAACCTTCCTCTGCCGGAAGAATCCGGATATGATCTGCCCCAGGCCCTTGAAGAAATGCCCGTTCACTGCCTTCACTATGCCCTCCACCATATACTGGCTGCACATGCCCCCTGTCATTTTGCCGATACCCCGGAACGGCATATTGTAGATGAACATGATATTCAGATCCGGTTTTCCTTTCGCCATGCTCTTATCCAGCATATGGGTCATCACCTTGTAGACCAGGCGTCCGATCCAGCGTTTTGCATAATAGAGCTGGCAGATAGCGTCATTGACGTCGAGCTGCCCGCTCCAATGCCCGTCCGGGATAGGATGCCCGAGCAGAGCCTGAAATTCCTGATCCGATACCTTCAAAATGTTTCCGGCCATATAGGAGGGAATCCGGGAAGCATCCGCCGGAAGCGGCGCTTTCGTCCCCTGCACGGCAACCGTAGCCGACAGCTTGATATCCGCACAGCTTGAGCCGATCAAAATCTCATACTCTCCGCTTTCCACTTCGAACCGGTTTGTCGTCTCATTAAAATAACGGAACGCCTTGTCGTCCAGAGGAATCACGACCTCTTTCGACTCCCCTGCCTTTAGAAATACCTTCTGGAAGCCTTTCAACTCTTTTGCCGGACGGTAAACGCCATGACATTTTGCACTCACATAAAGCTGCGCCACTTCGGCTCCGTCCCGGCCGCCTGTATTTGTCAGCGTAAAGGCCGCCTGTTTCTCATCGGCCTCTAAATGGCTGTATGCAAATGTGGTGTAAGAAAGCCCGAACCCAAACGGGAAAAGTACTTTTTTCTGCACGGTTTCAAAATAACGGTAACCCACATACAGCCCCTCCCTGTATTCCGCGTTCCGCTCCCTGGACGGGAAATAAGGCGCTGACGGTACGTCCTCGTATTTCAATGGATAAGATTCATTAAGCCTGCCGGACGGATTGACGTTTCCGACAATGGCATTCAACATGGCCGCCGCGCCTGCCTGCCCGCTTAAATATCCGTGGATGACCGATTCGCACTGCCCGATCCACGGCATCTCAATAGCCGAACCGCCGGAAAGCACAGCCACTACATGGGGATTCACATCCGAAACCATCCGCAGAAGCTGAACCTGGCTCCCCGGAAGTTTCATATTCGGACGGTCTAATCCTTCTGACTCAGAAATCTCATCCAAACCGATATACAGAAGAACCACATCCGCCTTCTTTGCCAGAGCCACCGCTTCCTTTTCCAGAGCCGGGTCTGCAGGTCCGGTCCGGTGGTATCCTGCCGCAAATCCGGCCATATCGAGCGGGAACTCTTTGATTACATCCAGCGTAGACTCCAGTTTTGTAGGGTTCACGACAGAGGAGCCTGCCCCTTGATATCTGGGAGTCCTGGCAAAATCTCCGATCACGGCAACCTTTGTGTTCTCTGGAAGCGGTAGGAGCCGGTTCTCATTTTTCAGCAGGACAATGCTCTGCTCCGCCGCTTTCTGCGCCATTTTGTGGTGGCCTTCTATATGAAACCCCTTTCCTTTTACCTGATCCACTGCCGCTCTGGACGGCATGGTTGCATACAATAACTCTTCCACTCGTTTGTCGATCATGGCTTCGCTGATCTTGCCTGATTTTACGGCCTGAATCAGTTCCTCGTCAGAATCCCCTCCGGTGGTCGGCATCTCCAGATGGGAACCTGCCGCCACGCCTGCCACATGGTCATTGCTTGCGCCCCAGTCGGATACCACGAATCCGTCAAATCCCCATTCATCCCGCAGGATTTCCTGCAGCAGATGCTCGTTTTCATTGGCATAGACGCCGTTAATACGATTATAGGAGGACATGATGGACTTCGGCGCCGCCTCCCTGACTGCAATCTCAAATCCCGTCAGATAGATTTCCCGGAGCGTCCGCTCATCCATCACCGAATCGCTGGCCATCCGGCGCAGCTCCTGAGAATTCGCCGCAAAGTGCTTGGGACACGCTCCCACGCCTTTGGACTGGATCCCACGGATATACCCTGCCGCCATTTTTCCGGCCAGGTAGGGGTCTTCGCTGAAATACTCAAAATTCCGTCCGCACAAAGGGCTTCTTTTGATGTTCATTCCAGGGCCTAAAAGCACGCAGACGTCCTGCGCCCCTGCCTCGATCCCCAAATGCCGCCCGATCTCTTCTCCCAGTTCTGGATCCCAGCTGTTGGCAATGGTCGCCGCCGTGGGATAACAGGTCGCCGGAACGCTCCCGTTCAGCCCCAGCTGGTCGCTCGCCCCTTCCTGCTTCCGGACTCCGTGGGGTCCGTCAGCAAGCGTTACATTGGGGATACCTAAGCGCTCCACCGAACGGGTCTGCCAGAAATCCCTGCCGGAGAGCAGATAACATTTTTCTTCCAGATTCATTTTTTGAACAATCTTCTTAATATCCAAGCCTCTCACCTTCTTCTTTCATAAAAATTGTAACGGTAAATCCAATATCCTGTCTTTTAATTGGTGAAATTATATCAAACCATTGCCATACAGAGCAAAGTTTTGCACAAATTGTTTATTTTTTTACACAAACTGTCGCCATACCAAAAAGAGGGCGCCGCCCCGACAGCGAACAAGCTGTAGGAGCAGCACCCCTTTCCCGGCGAAGTTCTTTCTACTTGCTTCCCCTGCTTCTATAATTGGATGCACCCGAAAAGCCGGATATATAGGCGCATGGCCGGATTTCCGGGTGCGTTTTTCTGTTTTCTGTGCCAGGGAACTGTACAAAAATCTTACTCTGCAGCCGCCTTCTTCTTTTTCATATAACGGAGAATCACGATCGCTTCGATTGCAATAATCAGCAGCGCTGCGATTACGTCAACCGTGATAAAGATCTTTGTCATATTGGTCATGACGCCTGCCGGATCCTTATCTACCGTATAATATCCGCTGTTTCCAACCGTATATAAAATGTTTTTACAAGCCTGGCGCATCGCCTGGACAGCGGTTGCGCTCTGGTCTGCCAGAATGTTGGACTCTGCGCTTCCGAATCCCAGCATCAGGTCGTTTCCGCTGCGGATGCTGTGGTCTGTAATCATGTATCCGTAAGAACCGTCATAATCAGTCTCTACCATACCAACGAATCCCCACTCGCCGCGGAGCACGTTGTTCAGAAGGTTGCTGTTTGCACAGCTCGGCACCGTGCCGATCCAGTTGAAGGAGGACATTACCGCACGGGAGGTTCCTTCAAATTTCTTGGTCGCGATCTCGAATGGTTTCAGATAAATCTCACGGATCGCCTGCTCGGAAGAAAATGTCATGAGCATGGAAGTCCGGTTGATCTCCTGGTCATTTAATGCAAAATGCTTGATGTATGCATATACGCCGTGTTCTGCGGCGCCGTTGACCTGGTTGGCCGCAATCTCTCCTGCCAGCACACCGTCCTCTGAATAGTACTCAAAGTTACGTCCTGCAAACGCGGAACGGTGGGTGTTCATGGCCGGGCCATACCAGCCGTAGTTATTCGCGTCTTTGTATTCCTGTCCCATACACTGTCCCAGTTCATACGCAAGTCCCTGGTTCCAGGTCTGCGCCATCAATACTTCGGACGGATATGCGGTTCCGTATGCGCCGGTCACAAAGTTGCTAAGGCCTGCCGGGCCGTCGCAGTCAGAAGTCGCGATCTTGCCAACGGACGTCACTTCGGTTGTCTGCCATCCGCCGATATTGATCAGTTTTGTCATATCTTCAAAGCTGAGCTGGTCTAACAATTCCTCCCACTTCGGGTCGTCATACGCAAGCCCCGTCAATTCGTAGAGGGTCAGCCCGTTATTTGCCCCCATGGTGGGCATTTCGTCGGAATCGTCATTATATTTCGTGCCGTCATAAGTGCCCACCGCACTTTCAATGACTTTCTCCCGTACTTCGTCGGACATCACATACTGCTCGTCGGAAGGCGCCGCACACGCCTCTTCATAATTTGCAAACTGATCCGCCCTGGACAACTGTACGAAATCCCCGCGGGAATACTCTTCAAACTGATTGACCGCGGTCGTTAAATCGCTTTCGCGCCCTTCCTTGCTGTAGTCAATATCCTTGTCTACCTTAAATGTCTCTTCGTCATCCGCCGTATGGGAATCGGAGCGCACGGAAACCGTATACTCGCCGGCCTCCAAAATATATCCGCCGCCCTGGATCTTGATTCCTTCTGAATCATAGGACGCCATATCTTCCTTTGCGATTTCAAAGGAAACGGATGCAGATGCCCCCGGTTCGATTTCTTCGGTCTTTTCAAATTGAACCAGGTTTACGGAAGCTTTCTCAATCCCGCCATTTTCATAAGGCGGTGTGAAATAGATTTCCACCACGTCTTTTCCGGCCGTATCCCCGGTATTTTTTACTTCTACGTCAAATGTAATGGTATCGCCGTTATCCTGAAAATTCTTGATTTCTTTCTCAAACGTCGTATAGCTCAATCCATATCCAAACGGATACTGTACATACTCGTCATATTCAATCAGGCCTTCTTCCGCGGCGGTCTCATAGAACTTGTAGCCTACATAGATGCCTTCCACGTAATTGACAAAGGAAAGATTTCCCATGGAGGACGGGTCTGCCGCCACACCCTGTTCATTCAAATCCTGCACATTGTTGTAGGAATGGTTTCCGATATTGTTGTAATAGGGAGTCTTTGTCAAATCTCTTACGTATGTATCGACTGTTTTTCCGGACGGATTTACGGAACCATTGATGATCTCACCCAATGCTGCAAATCCGGACGCCCCCGTGCCCGGTGCAAGGATCACCGCGCCGATCTGGTCGTATTCTTCTACCCAGCCCAGTTCCATGGCGTTGTTTGCGTTGATGACTACGATAACATTGTCAAATTCGGAGCAGACTTTTTCTACCATATCTTCCTCGGTCACGGAAAGCTCCAGATAGGATTCGCCTTCTTCAAAATCATCATAGGAACCGTTGTTTGTGTAAGAGCTTCTCGTAAAGCTGAAATTTTCCGGCGCGCTGGAAACGGTCTCCGCCAGATCGTATGTGCCCTTGATGACTGCGTTCATATCCGTCGGAAGGTCTGCATTTTCCCCGCCGGAACGTCCGATCACGATCACCGCGGTATCGGAAAAATCTTTCGCCTCGCTCATAATGGAATCCGTGTAAGCATCTACCGTTGGCTCTGGAATTGTCCAGTCCTGCTCGTTCATGCTGATCACCGGACGGTCTGCACGGTACTCCACATACAGATCCGTAAGCGTCTGGTTTGTCTCATAGCCCGCATCCTGCAGCGATTGAAGAATCCCTATCGCGGAAGAAGAATCGGAAGAACCAGAACCTGTTCCTCCCAGAATCGGGTTGGTGGAATCCCATCCAAATACATTCAGCTTCGTCACATCAGACGATAGTGGAAGAAGCCCCTCATTTTTCGTCAGTATCAGGCCTTCCTCACCCAGCTTCTTCACCATCTCGCGGCTCTGCGCCACAGTCTCGTCCGACAGGTTTACCTTGGATGCGTTCAGGAAACCGGACACGTTGCTGTACATCGGTCCATAACAGATGACATTCACTAAAACCGTGATAATTGCCACAAACGCAAGCACTGCCTGCCAGCGTACCACATGCCTGAATCCCTTCTTTGCTTTCCGGGCAAGAACCAGCACGACAATCATTACAACCAGCAGCGCAACGATGGCATACACATAGCCGCGAAGCTGCGTGAGGTATGCCTGAAAATCTGCTTCGCTGACGCCAAAATTCGCAAAAATGGGTCCCAGTACTTTTGCCAAAAAATTAATCATTTCCTTTCTCCTCCTTTTTCCTTTTTTCTGGAGAAAATATTAGCATACTTTTCGGCCTTGTGCAGATTTCCGCATAAATTGCTCATTTTTTGCATAAATTGTATTTAATATGTGCATAGTTCACAAACCAGGCGCAGGTTTTTTGTGGAATGTGCGCATATTTTTCTCTAAATATCCCTCTCCTTCACCGTATCCCCCTGGACAAAGCTGCTGACCGGAAAATCCAGGATCACCTCTGCGCCGCGGCCGTACTCGGACTCTGCCCGGATTCCAATCCCCAGCTTCCCGCACAGCTTCCGGCAGAGATAAAGCCCCATCCCCGTAGCCTTATCATTTTGGCAGCGTCCATTCGTACCGGTAAAACCCTTTTCAAAAATACGGGGCAGTTCCTCCTTTTGGATGCCCGCCCCGTTATCTTTTACAGCCAGCCGGACGCCGTGCCCATATTTTTCCGCGGTGATCCAGATATGCGGATTCTCCCGCGCCCTGTATTGCGCACTGTTTAAAATCAGTTGATTTAAGATAAACAGAATCCATTTCCCGTCCGTATAGACTGTCCCTGGCGCACAGTCTACCTCCACCTGCATCTGATTCTGGATCAGGTAATACTTATTTTTCAGAACCGCCTCTTCCGCCACGGCCTGCAGGTCGGTCTCCCGAATGGCATAGTCCTTGTATACTTCGTCGGAACGGGCATAATATAAGACCATGTCCACAGCATTTTCTACTTTCTGATTTTCCAGTGCGATGCGCCTGATTCTTTCATCATCTGCTCTTTGCGGCCCTTCATTCCTGTCATTCTCACACATCAGGGCAATGCTTGTGATGGGAGCCTTAATCTCATGGACCCAGCTTTCGATATATTCCCGGTATTCCTGCTGTTCCCCTTCCATCCGCCGAATGCGCTCAATCACAGACTTATTCGATTTTCGAATCATTTCCCGGTACATCCTGTCTTCCAGACGAAAAGAAGGGGGCATTAATTCCCCCAGAAGAAATCTTTGGTCTACTTTATCCAGCACCTGCCCCATTTGCGAAAAATATTGTTTTCTGTTCCGGTATTCTGCCAATGTCCATACAACTGCCGCCAGCCCCCGGCAAATCAAAATCAATACGCAGCCGCCTTTTCCGTAACCCGTCAGCCAAAGGAACACACACAAAGCCATCATACCGGATGCCTGCAGAAGAAATACGGGAATCTTATCCTTCAAAAATTCTCCCGGATGAAGCCTCCCCGCAGCACACATTTCCCGTTCATTCATATAAAATATCCCAGCCCTCTCTTCGTCGTGATAAACTCGTGTACTCCCGCCTGTTCCAGCTTTGCCCGGATGCGGGTCATATTGACGCTCAGCGTATTGTCGTCGATAAATACCTGATTGTCCCACAGATAGTCGATCAGATTTCTACGGGACACGATCTTTCCTTTATTCAGGAATAAATAATGCAGGATCTTCAGTTCGTTTTTTGTCAGTTCCACATCCTGCCCCCGGAAAATAAGGCATCCCCGCGCCACATCCAATTCCACGTCCTTATGTGCAATTCTCAGCAGTTCCTTTTCCTCCCGCACAGTGCGCTTCAGCACTGCCGCAATGTGTGCAAGCAGGATGGGCGCCTGAAACGGTTTTGTGATATAGTCGTCCCCGCCTTTCATCAGCCCGGTCAGTTCATCCATGGAATCCGTGCGGCTGGTCACAAAGATGATGGGCACATCCGAGGCAGAACGAATTTTTGCGCATACGTCAAATCCAGCCTCCCCCGGCAGGTTCACATCCAAAAGTACCAGATCCGGGGCAATGTCCAGTACTTCGGCGGCCACATCCTCAAACTCTTCCAAAGCCGTCGCCTGATACAATGCATTTTCCAGAAGCAGCTTCATTTCCTGCCGGATGACAGGCTCGTCTTCCACGATTAAAATATGCAATTCCGTTTTTCCTCCCGTCAGTTTTTATGCCCGCCGCTGCATGATGTGCCGGATATAAAAGCAACTTCTCATGAGCATTTGTGCCTGTACGCCGGCATAGCCAAACAGGAAATATCCTCCCGGGTTCCCGGATTTCAGCGGTCATAGAAATGAAACACTTTCTTCCAATAAACCTGAAGCAGCCTTTCCCCTGAATTGAAAATCTCATGCCTGGTTTCCGGTACCCGAACCAGCTTTGCATCCCGTTTCCCTCTCCGGTACATCTTCCGGATGAAACGATCCTGCTCTTTTTTGGAAACTAAGGTTTCCACTTCCGCCTGAAACAGCAGGACCGGGCAGGAGATGCGCTTCCAGCCTTTTTTCTGCAGATACCGGTTCAGCCGTACCGCCTCCCTAAACCAGCCGTAGGATGCGGCGCACATCTGAAAGAGCGGCTCCCGCCTCCGCTTTTCCTGGTAATAGTCGAATCTCGCCCGGGAGACAGACGAACTTTCCTCAAACTTCTCTTTTCCTTCATATGGATGATGGATGACCACATATTGATCTTTTTTTCCCATCGCACATAAAAGCCGGACGGCAAGCACAGCCGCAGGCCACGGAACCGGGCCGCATAAAGGGCGGATCATGGGAGAAGAAAGAACCATTTTATGGAACATCCCCGGAGCCTGGGACGCCGCTGCCGCTGCAATCCCCCCGCCCATAGAATGGCCGTACAGATAGACCGGCAGTTCCAAAAACTCCTGTGCGGCGATGCGGCTCACAAACAGCAGGTCCTCCACATACCTTCTGTAATCGTCAATATGTACCAGAGAAAGCTCCTTTGCCATGCCCTTCATCCGGTAGCTTCTCCCATGCCCGCAGTGTTCCGGCATATAAACGTGGAATCCGGCTCTCAGGAAATAATAAATATTTTCTTTGTATTTTTCTGCCGTCTCCGTAAAGCCATGGGAGATCACGGCAATTCCGCGCGGCTCTTCTGCAAGGTACCTGGTATAAAAAATCCGATTTCCCGCTTCCCGTTCACAATACCCCGACGTCTCCCGTCTGGCAAGGTAAGGCTCCACGACGGTCCGCATCTTTTCCGCATAGCCTGTTTCGGGCAGTATCCATTCTTTCATTTCAATCATACTTAAAAACCTCCCGTGACTGTCGTTTATAGAACCTCACCTTTTCAGCAATTCCAACACCGCATACGCTCTCCGCCCCAGATCCTCTTCCAGCAAAATTTCCTGCGCCCTTGCCTTCACCTCCGGCGGAAGGCTGTAAAGATTGATTACCTCCAGCCCTTTCCCTTCATAATATTTCTGTAAATACTCTTTTTCTGCCTGCTCGCTGCTGGACAGGAAATAATTTTTATGCATCCTTTCCTTCACCTGCATTTCCTGGGCAATATATTCAATCCAGCTTACAAATGTTTTCAGATTATAGTCGTTGAGCGAATATCCCACAAACAAAAAAACATGGTCGATCAGCAGCGCCCTCAGAAAGACCTCCATCAGCCGATGGGTCTGGGAATAACAAAGATAATCGTCTTCCTTGAAGACCATTTTTTCCACCTGGTCAATATCCCCGTGCATCTTAATCAGATATTGATTTGCCGTGCCCTTCAATAACTGCTTGCCCTCATAGATGATCTCATAGCCATCTGCAATCTGATCCAGCAGTTTGTCATAGTTTGTAGTGACCAGATGCCTTGGGCGCAGCGAAACAATCAGCTCGTCCAAAATATTCGCCTTTACATTTGCCGGAACCAGTTCCTGTAAGATCCGGTAATAATCCCTGTGCCCCTCGCTTTCGTCCATGCAGTAGAAATACTGTGGAATCCGTATATACTCCTCCATCGCCAGCCGTTCAATGGAGGGATAGCCGATCCGTTCCGCAAATACCTGTACCATCTGTCCCCATGTGGGCAGCTTTGAATTTCTGGAAACCCCGGCTCCTACAAAGATCACCAGCTTTTCTCTGGCAAGCGCCTGTTTTAAATCATCAATTCTCTGGTAAAATTCTTCCATCATCCAGCCATTTCCCCTCCAGGTACGTCCTTCTGTTTCACATATATTCTATCATGTACAAATGAAAATGTTAATCGAATTAACATTTTTTATGTAGATACTGACCGGGAAATTTTAAAAACATTCTGATCTGCCGATTTATTCCGGCTGTTCATCAAACCGTCTGCCCTGAAAGTAATATGCTTCATCATGCGCATTGATTTCCCTGTATACTTTACAGGGGCTTCCAAATGCGACCACGTTTGCCGGTATATCCTTCGTCACAACTGAGCCCGCTCCAATCACAGAATTTTCTCCGATGGTGACTCCGGGTAAAACAATGACATTTGCCCCAATCCATACGTTGTCTTCAATCGTAACCGGAAATGAATACATACCGTCCAAACGGTGTTCTGGATGGATCGGATGCCCGGTCGTACTCAATGTTACATTCGGGCCTATAAGGACATTTTTTCCTATCGTTATTTTCCAATCGTCAATCAAAGTCAGATTCATGTTTGCATAGGTCCCGTCCCCAATGGACACATATTTCCCGACTGCCGCCGTAAGCGGCGGCACAATCCAGACATTTTCCCCCACGCTTCCAAAGATTTCCCTGAGAAGCGCCGCGCGTTCGCCCATACTCTCCGGCGGCAGGCTGTTAAACTGATTTACCATGCTTTTCGCATGGGCCTGCAAAGCCATATTTTCTTCGTCGTCCTTCCAGAGATATCCCTTTTTCATTTTTTCCTGTTCTGTCATTTTTTACCTCCAAGATTCTCCCACAGGGCTATGAATCACAGGACGCCCCGCGGATTTATGATTGTAAATGCTCCCCTTCGGAGCATTTCCGCCAGTTCCTGTTCTGTATGCGGCATCTCCGCAAATAGGGTACGCCTGTCAGATAAATCCTCCGGCTGATGGAAGTCGGATCCTGCAATCATGCCGAGCTGATGTTCCTTAGCCGCCTGAAACGCCAGATCATTATGGGATTGATGCCTTGGATTCCCATTATATACCTCGATTCCATGCAGATAATCAGGAGCCGCCAACGAGCATTTTGACCGGAAAGGATGTGCCTGCGCGATATAAAGCTGCTCTTTCTTAGCATACTCCATCAAATCCGAAAGTTCTTCCATGTAAATCCATGGATGCCCCCTTAAAAACTCTTCGGTAAATCCATAGGCAAGAAAATCGTTTTCATCATGTGGAAAACGAATCTCCATCCCTAAAAACACACGGAAATCCATGCCTTCCACTGCCCTTTTTGCCGCATAATACCCCTCCAGGAAACGGTCGCACACCTGATTCCATTCCTGCCCTTCCGGGCCGCCGCGTTCTTTTTTACTGAAATGATCTGTGACTACAATACCGGAATACCCGTTTTCCCTATACTGCTTCACACCCTCTTCCGCCGACACCTTTCCGCAATGGCTGGACTGTGCGGTGTGAAAATGCAGTTCTATATAATATGCCATGATTTCAACCCTTTTTCTTTTTATATCTGAGCGCACATACCTCATCGCCTTTGGCGATACACTTCGGCAATTCCAGGATACTGCCAAACTGGCTGCCGATTCCGTGATCACCGCACATCGCAATATCGCATAACCGGGCGATTTCCTCATCTGAACAGCCTGCCTTCTGCCACGCTTTTACAAGGGGGCAGTAATGGAAATCCAGAAAGAGCGTATCATCTGTACTCTCAAGTACATCCATTTCAAAAACCCATTGAGCCGGTTTCGTAAATAAGGTCTTTTTAAGCCCTTTCAGGCTTTTGGTCTTCCCTTTGCGGACAAGATTCCTTCCATGGCTAAGCCCGCACCTGCGGATTGCCGCGCTTCCAAAATCCATCTTATCCAGGCCGCGTTTTCCCGCCTCATCACACAAAAGATACAGCCATAATGCCCGATGTTCAAGCTGTTCACGTATTGCGGTTATCAGTTTGTTTTTGATTCCTGGTTCATTTACAATTTTACTCATATGCACACCCGCTTCCTCTTCTTTTATTCCCGCGAAGCAACGAGCCAAATGGACATGTTGGCATATCCATTTGACGGCTGCCGCGAAGCCTTTGACGGCAAGATGATTCCATCCTTTTCCACCTTTCAGATAAGTATAACATAGGAACCCTGTCTTGTCTCAATATATTTTACAGGGATTCTTTAAGGGAAACAGTTTTCTGTCATATTTTGCAAAAAATCATATTTCATTCATGCAATTTGATGCGAGATTTTATTTAAAATCTGTTGTTTTTAACATGAATATATAATATACTCATCCTGGAAGGAGGACAGGTCAATGTATAGAAAAATCATACGCTTTAGACCATTGTTTCGGAAAAAAACGGATTATATTTGACGAGGATCTCTCATCCAAAAATTTTGGCTTTGAAAACGGAAAAAAGACCGTTCCCCTTTATGCCGCATTTTGTATTTAAACCCAATGAGTTCCAAACACAGAGGAGGGAAATTATGATTTCAGGAATTGTTTCATGGATCAGCAGTTTTATGTACGGAAATCTGCTGATCGTCTTATTGCTGCTTGGCGGAATCTATTTTACAGTGCGAACCCGCTTTGTGCAGTTCCGCATGATCAGGCAGGCTTTCAGGGCGATCATGGAAAAACCGCCGGAAGGAGACGGAAAGGTCTCCAGTTTTCAGGCGCTTATGGTCTCCACAGCATCCCGCGTGGGTACAG
The DNA here is from genome assembly GCA_949840465.1 of uncultured Lachnospiraceae bacterium. Classification (GTDB taxonomy): domain Bacteria; phylum Bacillota; class Clostridia; order Lachnospirales; family Lachnospiraceae; genus Schaedlerella. The sequence continues at coordinate 16,114 of CATKXE010000051.1, forward strand.
GCAACATCGTCGGCGTATCGACCGCCATCTGTCTGGGGGGATTCGGCGCTGTTTTCTGGATGTGGGTCATCGCCATAATCGGAAGCGCATCCGCCTTTATCGAAAGTACTCTGGCGCAGATCTATAAAAAGCGCGGAGAACATGGAAGCTACGGCGGGCCTGCCTATTATATCGAAGCGGCCCTCCACAGCCGTCCGCTGGCGCTTGTGTTTTCCGTATTTTTGATCCTCACTTACGCATTTGGATTTAACATGCTGGCTTCCTACAACCTACAGTCCACATTTTCTGCCTACGGGTTTTACGATCCTGACGTAACCCCCTGGATCATCGGGCTAATCCTGGCGGTGATTGTGGGCTACTGCCTGTTGGGCGGCGGACAGCGTATCGTAAAAGTAACCAGCGTCATGGTTCCGGTGATGGGCGTCATTTATGTACTGGTCTCCCTGCTCGTGCTGATCCTCAACATCACATACCTTCCGTCCGTACTCGCACGGATTTTCAGGGAAGCCTTTGACATGCATGCCATCATGGGCGGGTTCAGCGGTTCCTGCGTCATGTACGGGATCAAACGTGGGCTGTTCAGCAACGAGGCCGGCGTAGGCTCTGCTCCCAACGCCTCTGCCTCTGCGGATGTCAACCATCCTGCCGCCCAGGGGCTGGTTCAGGTCCTGTCCGTATTTATTGACACGCTGCTTCTTTGCTCCGCTACCGCGTTCATGTGCATGTGCTCCGGCATCGAGCCCACCGAGGCGCTCTCCGGCGCGCCCTATGTACAGGAGGCATTGAAAAGTGCCCTGGGAGCCTTCGGCCCGCTCTTTATCACTGTATCCATGATTTTGTTCGCATTTACGACCTTGCTGGGAAATCTGTTCTATGTAGACCATATTTTCAATTATATGTTCGGGCATACGCCCGGCAAGTGGTTCATGATCCTGTACAGGATTATCGCATCGCTCGTCATCTTTACAGGCGCCGGACTGAACGCCGGCCTGCTCTGGGACATCGCCGATGTGACCATGGGCGGCATGACCATCATCAACATGCCGGTGATCCTCCTCCTGAGCAAATATGCTCTGGGCGCCCTGAAAGACTACGAAAAACAGCTGAAACGCGGGGATAAGCCTGCCTTTCGCGCAAAAGATATCGATCTGCCGCATGAGGTGGATTATTGGAAATAGGAAAAGGCCGGATGGAAATCTGTTATGGCAACGGAAACCATCCGCATCCAATATATGCCGCGCCTCGTCATGGGGCACGGCATATATTATGGAAATAACTTATGCATCCTTTGTCGATTTTTCCGATTGCACAGGCCAGAAATCCCCGGCTATCTTCCATCATGAATCAATGCTTCGCTTACCTTTACCAGATTATCCCGGATTGCAATGTGCTGCGGGCAGGCTTCCTCACATCTTCCACACTTGATACATTCATTGGCGCGTTTTTTCCCATGCCCTCCTACAAGCCATCCCTCCTGGGTCTTTGCCAGCGCAAGATCACTGTAGAGCGTCAGATAGTTCATAGCTGTAAAGGAGCCGGAAATCCCGATATCCATGGGACAGACTTTGGCGCAATAATTACAGGTGGTACAGGGAATCAACGGAATCTTCTTCAATTCTTCCTGCGCCTGCTTCAGCGTGCCTTTCTGGCTCTCAGTCAGGCTCTCAAACGATTTCATGTAAGACAGATTGTCCTTCATCTGCTCCACATTGCTCATTCCCGACAGCACAGTAATCACGCCCTCTAAATCAGCGGCAAAACGCACTGCCCAGGACGCCACGGAATGTTCCGGCTCGGCGGCTTTCAGAAGATCCTGCACCGGCTCCGGCGGTGTTGCCAGCATCCCGCCTTTTACCGGTTCCATGATCACAACCGGTTTTCCATGCTTTCTTGCCACTTCATAGCAGCGCCTGGACTGGACCGCAGGATTCTCCCAATCCGCATAGTTGATCTGGAGCTGCACAAATTCCATCTCCGGGTGGGCATTTAAAATTTCCTCCAGCTCTTCCGGCGTGGAATGGAAAGAAAATCCCACATGCCGGACCAGGCCCTCTTTCTTTTTCTCCTGTACCCAATTCCACATATCGTAGTCGTCAAAATAATGCGACCTGCCCTCTCCCAGATTGTGCAGCAGATAAAAATCAAAATATCCCGCCCCTGTCTGTGCCAGAGACGCATCAAACTGCGCGTACGCCTCTTCCTTCGTCTTACAGTCGATCCATGCCGCATTTTTGGTGGCAAGCTGGTAGCGTTCTCTCGGATAACGCTCTACCAAAGCCTGACGGATTGCATCCTCGCTCCCGGCATACGCCCAGGCCGTGTCAAAATAAGTAAACCCGGCGTCCAGAAATAAATCCACCATTTCCTTAACCTGTTCCACATCGATCACGCCGTCCTTCTGCGGCAGGCGCATCAGGCCAAACCCTAACTTTCTAATCTCTTCACCCAGATATCCCATGTCTGTCCACTCCATTTCCTGATTCATATAGTCTTGCGCAGGATTAATCTCTGCACTATGCTCATTATAACAGATTCATGTTACTCGAAGTCAATACCTGTTTTAAAGTCGATAACATGATGATGCTAATCACTTTTTTATAAACTGAAGATCCACGTATTGACAGCTTCTTTTTCTCCCAAACCTTTACTGCACCATCTTCGTCTCATCCGCCACGTACTCGAAAAAATCAAAATCCGCATAATGCCGGTGCATGGCTCTGTCCGCACAAGTCATTCCAACGAATGTCCCGGTAAATTCCCCAAACTTACAGTACTCATCGGAGAATCTTGCAGTCTCAAATTCCCCTCCTATGGGTATATATCTATTTCCATCATAACTCCATTCAAAATGGAACTTTCTTCCCTCAATCTTCAGGCGCATATAAACCGGAACATCCTCAACCCCTATCCTGGTATCCAGCATCTCCGTCTTCTCACCGTTCTCCAGATGGATGATAGACAGCGCGCTTCCTCCGAATGTCTGGCTGTAATATTTCCTCAGATTTACATAGTTCATATTGTCATAATAAATAATTAATCCCGCACTATGCTGATACACTTCCGGTTTAAACTCCATTTTTGTAGTCACAGTTGCATATACGCTCGTAAGCTTACGCGCCAGAATACTGACACGGTTCAGGGAAGTTCTGGACTCCTGTCCGCGCATCCGCAAATATCCCGGACGTGCTTTCAGATCAATAAAACTCTCCGGCATAATTCGGGGCGCATAATACTGTACTCCCAGTTTCTCCGAATCAAAATCATCAAAGTCTGGTATCTGCGGCATCGGAGTCTCCGCAAGCATCGCTTCTTCCACTTCCGTTTTTGCAAAATTGCTCCCATCTGCCATCCGCAGCCATCCGTCCTCTGTCCAGACCATTCTCTGGATACTTGTCTCTCTCCCAAGAGTACAGCATAATTCCGGCACAAACGGCCTGGAACAAAGGTGTACAAGATACGTCTCTCCATTGGGCAGATCCACATAGCTTGCATGCCCTGACTTCTGCAGGATAGAATCCGGGTTAAAATATTTCGGCTTCAAATGATCCGGGTCATGCCTTTCATAAGATTCTCCCGGCTGGCTTGTAACGATTGGGTTCTTTGGATCTTTCTCATAAGGCCCCCATACAGTTTCTGAACGGCCCATAGTCACGCAATGGTTATACCCTGTGCCGCCCTCTGCGCACATAATATAATAATATTCCCCACGTTTTGTCAAATGCGGAGCCTCAATACATCCCCGGTCAGTCCCTCCCCTCCAGATTCTTTTTACATGTCCCACAACTTCTTTTTTTGCCGGGTCATACTCCACCATGCAGATTTCGCCGGGCTTCTCATATCCCTCTCTTGTCTCCCATTCCAGAGAAACCACATATTTCCTTCCGTCATCATCATGGAATATAGATGCGTCAAATCCTGCTGAATTCAGATACACGGGGCTGCTCCACGGCCCCCTGATGTCTTTTGCCGTAATCAGAAAATTATCCACGTCGAAATACCTTGCGTTCATGGAATTCATCACACCGTATACCACATAAAATAAATCTTCTGCTTCACAGTATGTCAGGCAGGGCGCCCAGATCCCTTTTGCGCTGGGAAGTTTTTTCAAGTCCGCCTTTTCCTCATCCGTCAGGACATGGGTATACAATTCCCAGTTCTTCAAATCTCTGGAATGGTACACCGGAATTCCCGGAAGCCACTCAAAGGAGGACACTGCCAGATAGTAATCTTCTCCTTTTCTGCAAATACAAGGATCCGGGTTGAAGCCTGGAAGTATTGGATTTCTTATCATATTCCTCTCCGTTCCGCCGCCTTTTTTCTTATGCAGCAGCGCGTAATGTACAGCGGATTATACACTGCTGCAGTGACGGCTTAAGTCATAGTCAAATCCCCCGCGGCAAGCTGACGGGGCATCAAATTTCCAGCGCAGCAAGCTGCGGGGGATTTGACCCTCGCGGCAGTCGCCAAATGGACATACAAAAACATGTCCGCCTGGCTCGTTGCTTCGCGGGAATAAACAGCCTATTGTTCTTTATATTTTCCCTGCGCCAGATCTGAAACAGCCTTGTCATAGTATTTATCAAGGTCAAAGAAACATACACAGGCTGCGCCGATGATACAGGTTACAAGCGGAATCCAGATACAGGATACGTTAATCGCCATCAAAGAACCAGGGCTTGTGGGGTCTGTGTTGAACCCGCCTGCGCCAAGAATCCAGCCCAGAGCGGCTGTTCCGATGCCTGACCCCACTTTCATACAGAAAGAAGAAGCCGCGTTTCCCATTCCCATAGCCTGCACGCCGGTGAGCCAGGAACCGTAGGTGATAGCATCCTGCAGCATGCCGAACATCGTAGCCCCGCAACAGCCAAAAGCGAGCCCTTTCAGGATATTTGCCGCGACCACCAGCGTCACGCTGCTTCCTGCCAGCCCGGTCAGGATAAATGCCACGGAAGCAATCAACATTCCCAGAAGCCCGGTGTTGCGCTTTCCGATCTTTTTCATGATAAACGGAGTGATGAAAAGCATCACAATCTGAGACGCAGACAACGCATTTGCCGTCAGGGCATATACGCTTTCATCCCCCAGCACATACTGCGCGAAATAATATGCTCCGCCGAAAAACGTGGACATCATGAAGTAAAGCACGAACAGGAATACCACCATAAGAATCCAGTATTTATTTTTTACAAGGCTCTTCAGGCACTCCATGACCGAAGCCTCCCGCCCCTTTTCAGCTTCCTGCTCTGCCACGCGCTCTTTACAAAAATAAACCGTAACCAGATTCAATATGACAAATATAATCCCAAGCGCCAGAAATGTCAATGTCCATCCTTTCTGGCTGTACTGCTCTCCGTCTCCGAACGCGATACAGAGTTTCATGACAAATGTATTGACCGTCATGGTTCCTGCCGTTGCCAGAAGGTTCCGGAAATTTCCAAGCAGGCCCCGCTCATACTGGTTCGTAGTCATCAGCCCCTGCAGCGTGGCATAGGGGACGTTGACCCCTGTATAGAATATAGTAGAAACCAGGTTATAGGTCAAAAACATATAGGCAACCTGTACTTTGCCCGTAAGTCCCGACGGCACGGAAAACATCAGCACAAAACAGACCGCCAGCGGAACGCACAGCCGCAAAAGCCATGGACGGGCTTTTCCCATCTTACTGTGAGTCTTATCCACGATCCGCCCCATGACCAGGTCGGAGACTCCGTCAAATATCTTCGATACCGCCATGATGGATCCTGCCGTTACGGCGTTAACTCCCAAAACGCTTACATAATATACCAGAAGGAATGCGGAAATCGAGGAATAGATTAAATTTGATGAATAATCCCCAAGCCCGTAGGCAAAACGCTCAATAAAAGAAAGCCTTGCATTTGGATCTGTTTTTACTGTTTTATTTTCACTCATCTCTCAGTTCTCCTTTGTCTTTATTTTTTATGGAACCTTTCAACATTCGGATCGCTGCCATATATATATTTGTGAGCCCGGCAGCCGGCGCCTCCTCGTCATCCCCCGATCGGGAACCATCCTTCATCCACGCATTTTCCAAGATCCCAGCAGTCCCAGCCGCCCCACTCCGGTTCATTGACCGTATCCAGAAGCAGCTTGTAGCTCCAGTAGAAATACCCGGATCCCTTATTCCACGCCGCAAGCTGTGCGTCAGCAAGCTGCCGGTACACATGTTTTTTGGTATCCGCATCCATGTATTCCTTTTCTTTGGAAACATCTACCCCGTTCAGGACAGTCTGGCCGCCCTTTGTGTCCACCCCTGCCGCGTAGCTGTTGAACAGGCACCACTCTCCGCAGATTACATCCACATATTGCTGCACTTCGGCAATATCCTTTGCAAAGACATCCCGGATATATTCCTGATACCCTTCCAAAGTCTGCCTGCATCCCGACATTTCCGCAACCATCAGATACTGGTGGGTATCCAGCATCACCCGTTCAAAACAGGACTCCTCCAGAAATTCCTTCCAGTCCTTCAAACGGAACGCATCGTGGAATACCACATATTTTTCCTCCGCCAGATGGGGGCGGATGCGGCTGTACGCATCCTTATAAAATTTTCTCAGAAATTCCATCGTGTTAGGCGCGCTTCCCTCTGCCATCTCTGCATCTACAGGCGGATACCTTTTCTGCACATTCATCGTACTCCACATGGGTTCCGTCACCGGCTCATTGACAGGCGTGATCCCCAGAAGCCCTTCCCGGCGCCCATATCGCTCTGCCAGTTTCTCCAGCACATTCAGCTCAAATTCTACCTCTTCCGGAATCTGGCTCCAGCGGCAGACTCCGCTCAGCCCTCCATTGTCAAACCCATTCTGGCTCATAGGGGCCGTATGCAGGTCAATGAGGATTTTCAGCCCATATTTTTCCGCCCACGAAAATGCCTTGTCCAGCTCTGCGATGCATCCGATGTAGGGCGGGCGGTCGCCGAAGATAAAATACGGAACCGGAATCCGGACTGCATTCAGGCCGATTCGTTTGATGGATGCAAAATCCCGTTCCGTAATGTACTCGCTGCGGTGGATCTGAATCCTCGCTTCATATACCTCCTGCGGAAGCTGTGCCGGAAGATAATATTCATCCTCTGCCGTAGTCCCCGCAAAAAGCGACGGGCTCATCCATTTTTCCAGAACCAGCCAGTTTCCAAGATTTACGCCTTTAATCTTCATAGTTCTTTCTCTCCTTTTTCTTTTTTCCTTGCTTTATAGATATAGTTTAATTGATAATACGGCGCATTTTATATTATATTTCTCTGTCATATATTACATTTCTCTGGAAAATATGATACAATTCTAAAGACGCCAACCAAAAAGGCCGATGATCCGGGCTGTTCACAGGTACAATAGAATTTATTTCCGACGCAAAAAAGACGGGGAATATTTAGGAGGTGCAGGATGAATCGATTTTATTTGATGAAATATATTTCTTACCGGCTTCATACCTTTGTAAAATATTATGGCGAAAACAGCGCACTGACAGACAGCTTCTGCGGCCGCCCTGATTTTGACGATTCTGCCGTATCTGAAGCGGTACTCCCATACTGCCGCGGACTGTGCGGGCAGCCTCCCCTGCTCCCGATCGTTTTCGAAGCAGATTCTGAATTCTGCTACGGCTGGGTTCCTGACTGCGGCGGTTCCTTCCTGATCGGTCCGGTGCGCTTTCCTGACCCGGTTCTTCTAAATTACCGCTTCCAATCTGACTGCGGCGGTCAGGAGCGGATTGCGGATATTCCTTTATGCAGTTTTCAGAATCTGATAGATTCCATTTTGCTGCTATATAATCTCTATCACGAGGAAGAACTGGAGCAGAACCGCCTGATCATGCACTGCTGCATTCCAAAAGGCGCGGACACGGCTCCGCTCAGAGCCTATTCGGAGCTGGTATTCCAGAACCAGGAATATGGCCGGAAGCACAATCCTTACAGTCAGGAAATACGGGAACAGTACAGCATTGAGCAGGGCGATCCGGTACTCTTACAGAAAAGTATTGAGGAAGACTATATTGGCGAAATAGGCACTTTGTCAAAGGATTTCATCCGCCACTGGAAGTATCTCGCCGTGGTCGTCGTCACGCTGGCCTCCCGCTCGGCCATACGCGGAGGGCTGACGCCGGAAATCGCTTTCTCCTTGTCCGATTCTTATATACGGAAGGTAGATGAAAGCCATACGCAGCCGCATATTGTCCATTTGCTGCGGGATGCGGAATTCCAGTATGCCCGGATGGTGCAGGAACAAAAGGCACGGCAGCGCAAAAAGACGGAAAAAAATCCTTACATTGAACAATGCAAGGACTTTGTCTTTTCCCGTCTCCATGAAAAACTGGAAGTAGCGGACATTGCACAACAC
>CATKXE010000052.1 GCA_949840465.1 uncultured Lachnospiraceae bacterium
CTGATCCTGATTTTTTACCAGAAGTGAGATGGGGGTTCCTGTTGTCCGGCCTTCGAAGATTCCAGAAAGAATTTCCACCTGATCGCTTTCCTGCCGTTTAGTCGTATACCGGCTCTGTCCCGGTTTTCTCCGGTCTAAGAAAGCCTGAATATCGGATATATCCAGGGCCAGTCCTGCGGGGCAGCCGTCAATGACCACACCGATGGCCGCCCCGTGAGATTCCCCCCAGGTTGTGATACGGAATATCTTTCCAAAACTAGAACCACTCATGTTTAAAATCCTCCTGTCAGACCGTGCACACCTCAGCGTGCTTCCTTATTATGAGATGTCACCAACCGCAAGGTTGATGACCAGCGCACGCCTCAGCGTGCTTCCTTATTATACAAGAATGTTTACCCGGTGTAAACCCCCCGCCAGAGAATTGCGTTTCTTACAAATTTAGGGCAGATGCTGTTATCCTTAGTACGATCCAGCAGCTTGGGCGAGGGCATTTGTCCTAAGGAACCTCTCAAAAAACGCCGGCGCTTAGCGAGGTTTTTTCGAGCTTAGCGCTGCTGCGTTTTTTGCGAAGCGAGAGCGGGGTGACGTGGACAAGTGCCCTCGCCCAAGCTGCGGCCGGAAAAGGAACTGCCAATGTGTTCAGGCAGCGGTCGAAAAGAACACTGTAACCAAACTGTAATCGGAATGTAACCGTATTCTTAATATTTTATTTTTTACTGTACATTCTCTATTTTTCGGTATATAATAGACTCTGGATGTATAGGCATAGGCAGCTAGTACAGCATTGCATTAATAATTGAGTAATAATCACTCGATGTACTAGTATAACACACGGCAAAGATCCACACCTTTCACTTGTCTGAATTTCCATCTGCCGCGTCGGCTTCAATCGACGTAGCTACCGGCTACGCCTCATTCAGCCGCCTTGCCGATGAAGAATTATCCTGCGGAGTTTCATTGGATATAACGTGGTCGCTACACTGGATATTAATTTTTGTTGAGGGAGAATCACTAAATGAGCAAAGAAAGCAAGAATCATGAAAATGATTTTTACGAGGGAGAACAGATAAGCTTCGATGATTATTATCTGGACGATGAAGATTACTATCTGGATGATGACATAGAGGAAGAACATATAGAAGAAAAGAATGCCCCAAAAGAGGCAGATGAGACAGGAAAAAAACCGAAAGAATCCGCTGCCGAAAAGGAGAGTGCAGGCGGAAACAAAAAGGAATCGGAAGCAAAAAAGAAGAGAATGGACACTGGCTCGAAAGAAGTGAGTTCCGAAAACAAGAACTTAGAAAAAAGTTTAAAAGAACCTGATGCCAAAAAGAAAAGTGCAGATCGAACCCCAAAGGAATCTGGCACCCTGAAGAAGGGTATAGATCAGGAACAACCAGATCTGGATATCGAACCGGAGCACATGAATAAAGAACGGAAAGCATTTGATGCCAGACAGAAGAAAGCAGAGGGAAAAACCCGGGAACTGGCTGTGGGGCGTAAAGGAGATAAGCGCCCAAAGTCTCAGGAGGGGATGGCAGAATCCGGGAACGAATATCAGTCTGATAAGGAAGACAAGAATGTAGAGATTCAGGATCGGGAAGATATGAAAAAAGAAAGTGCAAAGAAATCCGGCAGGGCAGATTCCGGTTTAGAAAAAACCGGAAAGCAGAGAAGCAGTTCAGGAAAAAAAGATACGCAAAAGGGCGGAACAGGAAAATCCGGGCCGCAGAGAAGCAATGCGGCCAAAAGCGGTTCCACAAAGGGCGGCACGGGAAAATCCGGGGGGCGGAAAGCTCCGGCGAGAAACGGAAAATCATCGGGCAGGAGAAAAGGCTCCGATCATATGGGGATGAAAATTGCAGCCGTTACATTCGGTGTGGTTCTGATAGCATTTGCAGCCGCATATATAGGGATTTCTACATATTTTATGAGTCATTTCTATGTCAATACAGAGATCAACGGCCAGGATTTTTCAAGAAAGACTGTGGAAGATGTACAGCAATACCTGCAGGAACAGGTGCAGGGATATACATTGACAATTTTAGAAAAAGATCACAAGACGGATACCATCGCCGGGGAAGAAATTTCTCTTAGATATGAAGAGAATGAAGACATTGAAAAGGTGTTGCAGGATCAGAATGCATTTATGTGGCCCAGGAGCTTTTTCGTGAAGAATTCTTCCAAGGCTACGGTAGAAGTTTCCTATGACAGAAATGCTTTGGAAAACCGCATTAAAGGACTGCAGGCTTTGAAAGCGGAGCAGATTCCGCCCACATCAGCCTATCCAAAGTTCAACGGTACAGAATTTGTCATAGAGCCGGAAGTGACGGGAACTGAGGTGGACGTAGATATTCTGAATGAAAAAATCCATCAGTATATTTCTGAATTTAAACCGGAGCTGGATATGCAGGAGGAGGGATGCTATGCCCTGCCGAAATATACATCAGAATCAGGGGATGTACGTGCCGCGTGTAACGAGATGAACCAGTATCTGCAGGCGAGCATCACGTACTCTATGGAGCAGCCGGTCGTCGTGGACAGGACGCTGATTTCCAATTGGGTATCTGCGGACGACAATATGCAGGTGACATTTAATGAAGGGGCGGTACGCGAGTGGCTGAGAGAATTCGGAAAGCAGTATGACACGGTGGGAAAGGCAAGGTCGATCACCTCACCTTACGGTAAGACGGTGGAGGTGTCAGGCGGAACATATGGATGGTCCGTGGACGAGGATGCAGAATTTACGACATTGGTCAACAGTATTAAAAACGGCGAGGTTGTCACAAAAGAACCTGCATACTGCGACGGACAGACAGCAGTGAGCCACAGCCTTCCGGACTGGGGCAATACCTATGCGGAGGTGGATCTTTCCGCACAGCATATGTGGTTTATTGTAAACGGCGCCGTCGCACTGGATACGGATGTGGTGACAGGAGTGCCTATTCCTGCGAAGGAAACGCCCAGCGGTGTATACAGTATTTTGGAGAAAGAATTGAACTCTACATTGGTAGGCGAGATTGATCCTGCTACCGGGCAGCCGGAATACCGCACGGTAGTCCGCTATTGGATGCGGGTGACCTGGAGCGGGATTGGATTCCATGACGCCGACTGGCAGGCGGCTTTCGGCGGTTCGCTGTATGCGAATGGAGCCGGTTCCCATGGATGTATCAATATGCCGGTGGATCAGGCAGGCGCATTATATGATATGCTGCCCATAGGTACTCCGGTGATCATCCACTATTGACCACAGATTTACTTTAGAAAGAGGGAGCATGTACGAATTATTAAAGACAGACGGAATGGCGAAAAGAGGACGTTTCCATACGGTTCATGGGATCATTGAGACCCCGGTATTCATGAATGTGGGGACCGCCGCAGCAATCAAGGGGGCGGTTTCTACGGACGACCTGCGTGGACTCAAGACACAGGTGGAGCTTTCTAATACTTACCATCTTCATGTCAGGCCGGGGGATCATATTGTGAAGGAACTGGGCGGGCTGCATCGGTTTATGAACTGGGATAAGCCGATTCTCACCGATTCCGGCGGATTTCAGGTGTTTTCCCTGGCCGGATTAAGGAAGATCAAGGAGGAAGGTGTCCATTTCCACTCCCACATTGACGGGCGCAGGATTTTTATGGGGCCGGAGGAAAGCATGCAGATCCAGTCCAATCTGGCCTCCACCATAGCAATGGCATTTGATGAATGTCCCTCCAGTGTGGCGGACAGGGCGTACATGGAGCAGTCTGTTGCAAGAACCTACCGGTGGCTTGAGCGGTGTAAGGCGGAGCTTGACAGATTAAATGCACTGCCCGATACACTGAACCGCAGGCAGATGCTTTTTGGTATCAATCAGGGAGGCGTTTACGAGGATATCCGGGTAGGGCATGCAAGGCAGATCCGGTCTTTGGAGCTGGACGGTTATGCTATCGGCGGCCTGGCAGTGGGAGAAAGCCATGAGGAGATGTACCGGATTCTGGAGGCTGTAGTTCCGGAACTTCCTCAGGATAAGCCTACCTACCTGATGGGTGTAGGAACCCCGGCGAATATTTTAGAAGCCGTAGACCGGGGAGTGGATTTTTTTGACTGCGTCTACCCGTCAAGGAACGGACGCCACGGGCACGTATATACCAGCCATGGCAAACTCAATCTCTTTAATGCGGCATACGAGACAGACTCAGATCCGATCGAGGAAGGGTGTCAGTGCCCTGCCTGCAGAAGCTACAGCCGCGCCTATATCCGTCATCTGCTGAAGGCAAAGGAGATGTTGGGGATGCGTCTTTGCGTCCTGCATAATCTGTATTTTTACAATACGATGATGGAAGAGATCAGGCTGGCTATTGAGGACGGGTGTTATCAAAGTTATAAAAAGAAAAAGCTGGAAGGATTTCAGGGGCAAATCATGCAGCGCTTTTGAAGAAATAATTGAAAAATAGTCTTGAAGTATACTGCATTTTTGTGTATGATATAACATATTGTGCAAAAGATGGAATTATCATGGATACAAGGAGGAAGTAAGATGAATGGAGTACTGGCTGCGAATCAGGCGGCAGGCATGGGCAGCATATTTATTATGTATGCGGTAGTAATCGGCGTGTTCTGGTTCTTTTTGATGCGCCCGCAGAAGAAGGAGCAGAAGAGAGTCCAGGCGATGCTTTCCACAATGGAAATTGGGGATACGGTTCTGACGACGAGCGGATTTTACGGGGTGATTATTGATATCTCAGACGAAGCGGTGATTGTAGAATTTGGAAGTAATAAGAACTGCCGGATTCCGATGCAGAAAGCAGCAATCGCACAGCTTGAAAAACCAGGCGCTGAATAAAGCGGACAAGGAAGACCGGATTGCAGATGCATCCGGTTTCTTTTTGAAATTCAAAATGTAAGGCTTGAAACGGCTGAAAAAATGCGGTATGATAACAAATGGCATTTTTATGATATACAGGTTTTGACGGGAAGGATGAGACGGTTATGAAGTTGAATATCGGTGTGATCAAAGGCGATGGAATCGGGCCGGAGATCGTGGCAGAAGCAATGAAGGTCCTTAATAAGACAGGACAGGTTTACGGGCATGAGATGAATTATACACAGATTTTGATGGGCGGGGCGTCCATTGATGCCCATGGGATTCCGCTGACAGACGAGGCAGTCAGTCAGGCAAGGGCAAGCGATGCCGTACTGATGGGGTCCATCGGCGGAGATGCGAAGACCTCTCCCTGGTATAAGCTGGAGCCGTCCAGGAGGCCGGAGGCAGGGCTTTTAAAAATCCGCAAGGCATTGAATCTATTTGCGAATTTAAGGCCGGCCGTACTGTATGACGAATTAAAGGGCGCCTGTCCTTTGAAGGAAGAAATCACGCAGGGCGGATTTGATATGATGATTATGAGAGAATTGACCGGAGGATTGTATTTTGGCGAACGCTCGACAGAAGAGGCAGACGGAATTTTGACAGCGCGCGACACGCTTACATACAATGAAGAGGAGATCCGCAGGATTGCAAAACGCGGATTTGACATTGCCATGAAGCGCCGCAAAAAAGTGACCAGCGTGGATAAGGCGAATGTACTGGATTCTTCCAGGCTTTGGAGAAAAATTGTGGAGGAAGTGGCGGCAGAGTATCCCGGGGTGGAGTTAGAGCATATGCTTGTGGACAACTGTGCGATGCAGCTTGTCAAGGATCCCGGGCAGTTTGATGTGATTCTTACGGAAAATATGTTTGGCGATATTCTGTCAGACGAGGCGAGCATGGTAACAGGATCCATAGGGATGCTGGCGTCTGCAAGCCTTAATGAAAGCCGTTTTGGCCTGTATGAGCCAAGCGGCGGCTCTGCGCCGGATATTGCGGGAAAAGGAATTGCCAATCCCATTGCAACCATCCTGTCGGCGGCCATGATGCTTAAGTTTTCCTTTGATCTGGACAAAGAGGCGGAAGCCATAGAGAAGGCAGTGGGCCAGGTCTTAAAAGACGGATACCGTACCATAGACATTATGTCAGACGGAAAGACACAGATCGGAACCCGTGAGATGGGAGATAAGATTTGCGCGTATATTTCATAGTAAACCTCCATGCCCGCCATGCCGGGCACTACCAGGAATGAAAGAGGCGCAGAAAATGGGAGAGATCCGGCTTTTTCTGTTATGCGGGAGAGCCGGTTTGACGTGAATAATAGATATAGAATAGAAAGGAAAGAGATCAGTATGAGAAGCGATACAGTGACAAAAGGCGTACAGCAGGCGCCCCACCGTTCTTTATTTAACGCCCTTGGATATACGAAGGAAGAATTGGAGAGACCCCTGGTGGGGGTAGTCAGTTCCTACAATGAGATTGTGCCAGGCCATATGAACCTGGATAAAATTACAGAGGCTGTCAAGATGGGCGTATCCATGGCAGGCGGGACGCCGGTCATGGTTCCGGCGATTGCGGTCTGCGACGGGATTGCCATGGGGCATATCGGGATGAAATATTCACTGGTAACCAGAGATTTGATTGCGGATTCTACAGAAGCGCTTGCGATGGCGCACCAGTTTGACGCACTTGTAATGATTCCCAACTGCGATAAGAATGTACCGGGACTTTTGATGGCTGCGGCCAGAATCAATGTACCGACTATCTTTGTCAGCGGAGGCCCCATGCTTGCAGGACATGTAAAGGGGCAGAAGCGGAGCCTCTCCAGCATGTTTGAGGCAGTGGGCGCCTGCGCGGCGGGAACCATGACAGAGGAGGATGTGTGCGAATTTGAGAAAAATGTCTGCCCTACCTGCGGCTCCTGCTCCGGTATGTATACGGCCAACAGCATGAACTGTCTGACAGAGGTGCTTGGAATGGGGCTTCCTGGAAATGGAACCATCCCGGCAGTGTATTCTGAGAGAATCCGTCTGGCAAAGCACGCGGGAATGAAAGTGATGGAACTGCTGGAGAAAAATATCCGCCCAAGAGATATTATGACGGAAAAGGCCATCCTCAACGCGTTGACCGTGGACATGGCTCTGGGATGCTCTACAAACAGCATGCTCCATCTCCCGGCTATTGCCCATGAGATCGGAATGGATTTTGAGATTGATTTTGCAAATGGTATCAGCGCTAAGACGCCGAACCTGTGCCATCTTGCGCCGGCAGGCCCCACCTATATGGAAGACCTGAATGAAGCGGGCGGCGTGAGCGCGGTGATGAATGAACTGAATAAAAAGAACCTTTTGAACACAGACTGTATGACAGTGACGGGGAAGACGCTGGGTGAAAATATTTCCGGCTGTGTCAACAGGGATCCGGAAGTGATCCGGCCGGTAGACAACCCCTATAGCGAGACCGGCGGGCTGGCGGTACTCAAAGGAAACCTTGCGCCGGACGGCAGCGTGGTAAAACGCTCCGCGGTGGTGGACGAGATGCTGGTGCATGAAGGCCCGGCGAGGGTTTTTGAGTGCGAGGAGGATGCCATTGAGGCGATTAAAGGCGGAAAGATCCAGCCCGGTGATGTTGTAGTGATCCGCTACGAAGGGCCAAAGGGCGGCCCGGGAATGCGGGAGATGTTAAACCCTACCTCCGCCATTGCCGGTATGGGTTTGGGTTCCTCTGTGGCTTTGATCACAGACGGCCGTTTCAGCGGCGCATCCCGGGGTGCGTCCATCGGCCATGTGTCGCCGGAAGCAGCAGTGGGCGGCCCGATTGCCCTGGTGGAAGAAGGAGATATCATTAAGATCAATATCCCGGAGCTGAAACTGGAACTGGATGTCCCCGAGGAAGAGCTGGCAGACCGAAAGAGCAGATGGCAGCCCAAGGAGCCCAATGTAAAAACAGGATATCTTGCCAGGTACGCCTCTATGGTGACGTCCGGCAACCGGGGAGCGATTTTGGAAATATCAAGATAATCAAAACTTAGGAGGTGCCTGTAATGCAGTTGACAGGAGCAGACATTGTGATCGAGTGTTTGAAAGAGCAGGGCGTGGATACGGTTTTTGGTTATCCGGGCGGAGCGATTTTGAACGTATATGATGCATTATATCAGCATAGTGATGAAATAAAACATATCCTTACATCCCATGAGCAGGGGGCGGCCCACGCCGCAGACGGATATGCACGTGCAACAGGCAGGGTCGGCGTATGTTTTGCCACCAGCGGGCCGGGAGCCACCAATCTGGTGACCGGGATTGCAACCGCATACATGGATTCGATTCCCATTGTGGCAATTACCTGTAATGTAGGGGTATCACTGCTTGGAAAGGACAGTTTTCAGGAGATTGATATCACAGGAATTACAATGCCGATTACAAAATATAATTATATCGTCAAAGATGTGGATCGGCTGGCAGATACCATTCGGGATGCATTCCGCATTGCGAAGTCCGGCAGGCCAGGTCCGGTGCTGATCGATATTCCAAAAGATGTAACCTCAAATAAGGCAGAGTATACCAGAATGGAAATTGCGCCCTGTGTACCGGATTCCAGCCAGATTCTGGAGGAAGAGATTGAAAAAGCAGTCTCCATGATTGAGGAATCCGAGAGACCCTATATTTTTGTGGGGGGCGGCGCCGTACTCTCAGGAGCCAGTGAGGAGCTCATGGAATTTGTGGAAAAGGCGGATGCCCCTGTCACAGATACTTTGATGGGCAAGGGGGCATTTCCGGGAACAGATCCGAGATATACCGGAATGCTGGGGATGCATGGCACGAAGACTTCCAATTTCGGAGTCAGTGAATGTGATTTGCTGATTGTACTTGGAGCACGTTTCAGCGACCGCGTTACCGGCAATACAAAGACATTTGCCAAAAATGCAAAGATTTTGCAGTTTGACGTGGATCCGGCGGAGATGAATAAGAATGTGATCATTACCGCGGGGGTGACGGGGGACATTAAGGAAGCGCTGAAAAAGGTGAATCAAAGGCTTTCCAGGCAGTCCCATCCTGAGTGGATGGCAAAAATCCAGGAGTATCAGACGAAGTATCCCATGAAATATCATGCGGAAAATCTTACAGGTCCGTTTCTTATAGAGGAAATTTACCGGCAGACCAAAGGAGATGCCCTGATTGTCACAGAAGTAGGGCAGCATCAGATGTGGGCGGCGCAGTATTACAAATATTCCAGGCCAGGGACGCTTCTGACCTCCGGGGGCCTGGGTACCATGGGCTATGGCCTGGGCGCTTCATTGGGAGCGAAGATGGGCTGTCCGGACAAGACTGTGGTCAATATAGCCGGCGACGGCTGTTTCCGTATGAATATGAACGAACTGGCCACTGCGGTGCGACACCAGATTCCGATCATTGAAGTGGTAGTGAACAATCATGTTCTGGGCATGGTGCGCCAATGGCAGAACCTGTTTTATGGACAAAGGTATTCGGCAACGGTTTTAGCGGACGGTGTTGATTTTGTAAAGCTGGCAGAGGCGTTCGGGGCAGTGGGCATCCGTGCGGCATCCCGGAAGGAATTTCAGGAAGCATTTGCAAAGGCGCTGGAAATGAACCGTCCGGTATTGATCGACTGCCAGATTGATTCAGACGACAAGGTGTGGCCGATGGTGGCGCCGGGCGCGGCAATCAGTGACGCCTTTGACGAAGATGACCTGAGGAACTGTGAAAAATAAATGTTATTGGTTCATGTAATGTTGGTTATAGATTGACAGGAGGAATGAAAAATGGGCAGAATTTACAACTTTTCAGCAGGGCCGGCAGTACTGCCGGAGGAAGTGCTGAAATCAGCGGCAGAGGAGATGCTGGATTACAGGGGAACCGGCATGTCTGTGATGGAGATGAGCCACCGTTCGAAAGCTTACGGGCAGATTATTGCAGAGGCAGAAGCAGATTTACGGGATCTTCTTGGGATTCCGGATAACTATAAGGTTCTGTTCCTGCAGGGAGGCGCTTCCCAGCAGTTCGCCATGATTCCGATGAACCTGATGAAAAATAAGTCGGCGGACTATATCATCACGGGACAGTGGGCTAAGAAAGCCGCGCAGGAGGCAGAGAAGTATGGAAAGGTGAACAGGATTGCGTCCTCAGAAGACAAGACCTATTCTTATATTCCTGACTGCTCGGATCTTCCGATTTCAGAGGATGCGGATTATGTATATATCTGTGAAAACAATACCATCTATGGCACGAAATATAAAGAGCTTCCCAACACAAAAGGGAAGACGCTGGTGGCAGATGTGTCCTCCTGTTTCTTATCTGAACCTATGGACGTTGCAAAATATGGGATTGTATACGGCGGAGTCCAAAAAAATATCGGGCCTGCCGGGACTGTAATTGTGATTATCCGGGAAGACCTCATCACGGAGGACGTGCTTCCAGGCACGCCCACTATGCTTACATATAAAATCCATGCGGATGCAGAATCTTTGTATAATACACCTCCGGCTTACGGGATCTATATCTGTGGAAAGGTGTTTAAATGGCTCAAAGGTATGGGCGGTCTGGAAGTGATGAAGGAACGCAATGAAAAGAAGGCAAAGCTTCTGTATGATTTTCTGGATCAGAGCCGGTTATTCAAAGGCACAGTTGTCCCCAAAGACCGTTCATTGATGAACGTACCTTTCGTGACGGGGGATGCAGATTTGGATGCAAAATTCGTCAGGGAGTCCAAGGCGGCAGGGTTTGAGAACCTGAAAGGGCACAGGACAGTGGGCGGCATGCGTGCAAGTATTTATAATGCAATGCCTTATGAAGGGGTAGAAGCGCTGGTAGCATTTATGAAGAAGTTTGAAGAGGAGAATCTGTGAGATGTTTAAATATCAATGCCTGAATCCAATCGCACATGTTGGAATAGAGAAATTTGACGAAAACTATATCAGAACGGAAAATACAGAAGAAGCGGATGCAATTCTGGTTCGCAGCTGTGCAATGCACGAGATGGAATTCACAAGCCGCCTCAAAGCGGTTGCCCGCGCCGGAGCCGGGGTCAATAACATCCCTCTGGAGAAATGTGCGGAACAGGGAATCGTGGTATTTAACACGCCGGGCGCCAATGCCAACGGCGTAAAAGAACTGGTGCTTGCCGGAATGCTGCTTGCCGCCAGAGACGTCATCGGCGGTATTAACTGGGTGCAGGAGCATGAGGAGGACGGAGATCTGGCAAAGGAAGCTGAGAAAGCGAAAAAAGCCTTTGCAGGAAGCGAGATTGACGGCAAGAAGCTGGGCGTTATCGGTCTGGGCGCCATCGGTGTGCGGGTTGCCAACGCAGCCATCCATCTGGGTATGGATGTATACGGTTACGATCCTTACGTGTCTGTAGACGCTGCATGGCAGCTGTCCAGAAATATCCATCACGCAAAGACAGTGGATGAGCTTTATAAAGAGTGTGACTATATTACCATTCATGTTCCGGCCCTGGACAGCACAAGGGGTATGATTAACCGGGAAGCCATCAGCCTGATGAAAAAGGATGTGATCATCCTGAATTTTGCAAGGGATGTGCTTGTAGATGGGGAGGCTATGGTGGATGCGCTGCTTTCCGGAAATGTAAAAAGGTATGTGACAGACTTCCCTACCCCGGAGATCGCGGGTGTGAAGAATGCGATCGTGATTCCTCATCTGGGGGCGTCCACTGAGGAATCGGAGGATAACTGTGCCAGGATGGCGGTCAAAGAGCTTCGGGATTATCTGGAAAACGGCAATATTACGCATTCTGTAAATTATCCCGATTGCAACATGGGAGTGAAGGAAGAGGGGAACCGGATTACGATCCTGCACCATAATATCCCGAATATGCTGGGGCAGTTTACAGGGCTTCTTGCAAAAGAAAATATGAATATAACCCTGATGACGAATAAGAGCAGGAAAAAATATGCGTATACCATGATCGATGTGGACGCGGAGGTTTCTAAAGAAGTGAAGGAGCGCCTTGCAGCCATCGCAGGGGTGTTGAAAATCCGGGT
Organism: uncultured Lachnospiraceae bacterium; assembly: GCA_949840465.1. Lineage (GTDB taxonomy): Bacteria > Bacillota > Clostridia > Lachnospirales > Lachnospiraceae > Schaedlerella. The sequence continues at coordinate 11,866 of CATKXE010000052.1, forward strand.
GATCAGTTGATCTGCCTTTGCAGGAGGAAAGAATGGAAGGACATCAGGAAAATTCTCTGGGCGGCCGTGTGTTCCAAACAATCCGGGACGGGATCCTGAACGGAAAATATGAGGAAAATGATGAATTAAGAGAAGTGACTATCGGTAAAGAGCTTGGAGTAAGCCGGACGCCTGTGCGGGAAGCGCTCAGGCAGCTGGAATTAGAAGGGCTGGTTACGATCATCCCGAACAAGGGCGCCTATGTAACCGGGATTTCGGAAAAAGATGTGAATGATATCTTTGAGATGCGCTTCATGCTGGAAGGGCTTTGTGCAAAGTGGGCCACAGAGCATATTACCGCAGGGGAGCTGGATCAATTAGAAGAAATCATCCTGCTTTCAGAATTTCATATGAAACGGGGCGGGATCAACTCGGAACAGATCGCGGAACTGGACAGCAGATTTCACATGGTTTTGTATGAGGCGTGCCGAAGCAGGCTTTTAAGCCATGTGCTGACAGATTTTCACAAGTATGTGATGATGGCGAGAAAATCTTCTATGGTTTCTGAGGAGCGTGCGAGAAGGTCGATCCGGGAGCACAAACAGATCCTGCGTGCAATCCGGGACAAGGATGCAAATATGGCGGAGGAACTTGCCAGAGAACATATTTTACATGTGATGCAGAATCTGCAGAAGCAGGAAGACACAGAATAGACAGGAGGGCTTGGCAAATGGAAAAAATCAAAATGGCGACGCCGATTGTAGAGATGGACGGGGATGAGATGACCCGTATTCTCTGGAAGATGATCAAGGAACACCTTCTGGAGCCATTTATTGAATTAAATACAGAGTACTATGACCTTGGGCTGGAACACCGCAATGAGACGGACGATCAGGTAACCATAGATTCTGCAAATGCTACAAAGAAATATAAGGTTGCCGTGAAGTGTGCGACTATCACTCCGAATGCGGCACGTATGGATGAGTATCATTTGAAAGAGATGTGGAAGAGTCCTAACGGCACGATCCGTGCAATCTTAGACGGCACGGTGTTCCGTGCGCCTATTGTGGTGAAAGGGATTGATCCCTGTGTCAGGAATTGGAAGAAACCTATTACGATCGCAAGACATGCATACGGCGATGTATACAAGAATACAGAACTGAAGATTCCGGGCGCGGGAAAGGTAGAGCTTGTCTATACAGCAGAGGACGGAACCGAGACCAGGGAGCTGGTGCATGAATTTACAGGCCCGGGGGTGGCTCAGGGGATGCACAATATCTGCCGGTCCATCGAAAGCTTTGCAAGAAGCTGCTTTAATTATGCATTGGATACAAAGCAGGATCTTTGGTTTGCAACAAAGGACACCATCTCCAAAAAATATGACCATACGTTCAAGGATATTTTTCAGGAGATTTTTGACGCAGAATATGCGGAGAAATTCGAGAAGGCAGGAATCCTGTATTTTTATACCCTGATTGACGACGCAGTGGCGCGTGTCATGAAGTCAGAGGGCGGTTATATTTGGGCATGCAAAAATTATGACGGGGACGTCATGAGCGATATGATATCCTCTGCATTCGGATCCCTTGCCATGATGACTTCCGTGCTTGTTTCACCTGACGGTTACTACGAGTACGAAGCCGCCCACGGCACGGTGCAGCGGCATTATTATAAGCACCTGAAAGGCGAGGAGACTTCCACCAATTCCGTGGCTACCATCTTTGCATGGACAGGGGCCTTACGTAAACGGGGAGAATTGGACAAAAACCAGGCATTGATGGAATTTGCGGATCAGCTGGAGAAAGCAACCATAGATACCATTGAGGCCGGCGAAATGACAAAAGACCTTGCACTGATTACCACCCTCGAAAATCCAGTTGTTCTAAACAGCGAAGAGTTTATTAAAGCGATCGCAAAACGAATTCCGTCATAAATCGAATCATAAGAGGCGAAGCCCTCTACAACCGACAGCCATCCCCACCGGAGTATCCTGTGGAGATGGCTGTCTTCTTCAATCCCTGTTTCATCCCCGCCGCAATAACCAATCACAAAATCTGTCAAAAACTCCTTTTTATTCATTGAAATTTCTGAACAAGTAGTTTATACTAAAATAGGCATAAATTTTGGTTTAATTTTATAAACAAATTTTTTATATGGAGGACTAAAGTATGAGCTACAATGCAACTGGGAACCCAGCAAGCAGAAGAATTGCCGCGATGCTTGACGAGGGAAGCTTTGTTGAAATCGGTGGCGCTGTTACAGCAAGAAACACAGATTTCAACCTGCAGGCAAAAGACACTCCATCAGACGGTGTCATTACCGGATATGGAGTAATCGATGGTAATTTGGTGTATGTATACAGTCAGGACGCGACCGTGTTAAAGGGCGCAGTAGGCGAGATGCATGCCAGGAAGATTGCCAATATTTACGATATGGCAATGAAGATGGGAGCGCCGGTGATTGGGCTGGTTGACTGCGCAGGCTTAAGGCTTCAGGAGGCTACGGATGCTCTGGAAGCATTTGGAAGCCTGTATTATAAGCAGTCTATGGCATCAGGCGTGATCCCGCAGATCACGGCCATCTTCGGTATGTGCGGCGGCGGGCTTGCAGTGGTTCCCGGACTGACGGATTTCACCTTTATGGAAAGCAAAGAGGGAAAACTGTTTGTGAATTCCCCCAATGCTCTGGAAGGAAATGAGATTTCCCAATGCGATACTTCCAGCGCGGAGTATCAGAGCCGGACATCAGGACTGGTGGACGGTATCGGTACAGAGGAAGAGATTCTTGGACAGATCCGTGCGCTGGTAGGTATGATTCCTGCCAATAATAAAGATGATAATTCCTATGAGGACTGCATGGACGATTTGAACCGTGTCTGTGCGGATCTGGCGAACGCGTCGGAGGACACAGGGATTGCCCTTGCAACGATTTCGGACAATCAGGTGTTCTTTGAGGTCAGGAAAGAATATGCAAAAAATATGGTGACAGGATTTATTCGGCTCAACGGCATTACAATCGGCGCGATTGCCAACCGTTCTAAGATTTACGATGCGGATGGGAATGCAGAGAGCTTTGATCCAGTTCTGACGGCGGACGGCTGTAAGAAAGCAGCGGATTTCGTGAATTTCTGTGATGCATTTTCGATTCCGGTCTTGACACTGACCAACGTGACAGGTTATGAAGCTACAAAGGAATCAGAAAAAGATATGGCAAGGAGTGTTGCCAGGCTGACTTATGCATTTGCCAACGCGACGGTGCCGAAGGTGAATGTGATCGTGGGCAGGGCTTACGGAAGCGCTTATGTGGCGATGAACAGCAAGTCCATCGGAGCAGATATGGTTTATGCATGGCCGGATACGGAGATCGGTATGATGGATGCCGCGCTTGCCGCAAAGATCATGTATGCGGATGCGGATGCCGAAGTACAGAAGGAAAAGGCAGCTGCTTACAGAGAACTGCAGTCCAGCCCGATGTCTGCGGCAAGGCGGGGATATGTGGATGCGATCATTGAACCTGCAGACACCAGAAAATATGTGATTGGAGCATTCGAGATGCTCTTCACAAAAAGAGAGGATCGTCCCGACAAAAAGCACGGTACGGTTTAGTGAGGTGAGGCGAAGTGAAGAAAAAATTAAGTATAGCAGGGCTTGTCCTTATCCTGATCTTCAGCCTGGCAGGATGCGGGAGCGAGTCAACGGGAAATGAGTATAATCAGGAGGAACTGGAACAGTATGCGAACGCGATTATACTGAACTTCAGCAGTATGTCAGATAAGGAATTTGACGAATATCTGTCCATGCCCGATTACAATCTGGATTATACGTTGATGATGACAGGGCTTCCGGTTTCCGGTGAGGATCTGCGCACGATGATCGAGGCCTGGAGATCCGGGCAGGCTGACTGCGGGGAATTTCAGGAAATCGGGGACTTTACCATGGAGACGGGCAACACGGGCGCAGTCCTTACGGCTCCCATAACGGCAGAACGGCCCGGAGAAATTCAATTCTCCTTTAGTGAGAGCGGACAGATGGAAAGCATCACGGTCAATGCCCATTACACCACAGGCGAGATTTTGACAAAGGCAGGATTGAATACAGTTTTGGGAATGGGAACTGTATTTGTAGTATTGATTTTCATCTCTTTTATTATTTCATTGTTCGAGAAGATACCGGCACTGGAAGCAAAGTTCCGGAAACAAGAGGCGGCTCCGGCCCCGGCTCCTGTAAAAGAGCCAGAGCCTGTGCCTGAGCCCCGGACCGACGACGGTGAATTGATCGCCGTAATCGCGGCGGCGATTGCAGCGGCAGAGGGGACGACTACAGACGGCTTTGTCGTTCGTTCTATAAAGAGAAGAAAATCCAACAAATGGAGTTCATCCGCGAGATGATAGGTCCATCAGTAAAGTGAAATCAGGAGGAGATTATTAAAATGAAAAATTATACAATCACAGTGAATGGAAATGTCTATGATGTAACAGTGGAAGAGAATGGTGCAGGTGCGGCTCCGGCGGCAAGAACTGCGGCAGCTCCGGTTGCAGCGGCTCCCAAAGCGGCTCCGGCAGCCCCGAAGGCAGCGGCAGGCGCGGGCAGTATCCAGGTGAAAGCCGGTGCGGCAGGAAAGGTATTTAAGATTGAAGCAAACGTGGGACAGAGTGTACAGGCAGGAGATCCGGTTGTCATCATCGAGGCGATGAAGATGGAGATTCCGGTCGTTGCCCCGGAAGCAGGAACAGTTGCTAGTATTGATGTGGCAGTAGGCGACGCGGTAGAGGCAGGAGCAGTATTGGCTACATTAAACTAGTGTAAATACGGAGGTTTAACAAATGGAATATATTTCAAATACGTTAGGACACCTCATTGAGCAGACTGCGTTCATGAACCTGACCTGGGGAAATCTGATTATGATTGCGGTTGCCTGCGTGTTCCTATATTTAGCAATCAGGCATGAATTTGAGCCTCTGCTCCTTGTTCCGATTGCCTTCGGCATGCTGCTTGTAAATATCTATCCGGATATCATGCTCCATGCGGAAGAGTCGTCAAACGGAGTGGGCGGGCTTCTCTATTATTTTTATATTTTGGACGAATGGGCGATTCTGCCGTCCCTTATTTTCATGGGTGTCGGCGCAATGACGGACTTCGGGCCGCTGATCGCCAATCCAAAGAGCTTCCTTCTCGGTGCGGCTGCACAGTTTGGTATCTTTGCGGCTTATCTTGGGGCTATGGCAATGGGATTTTCGGATAAGGCGGCGGCAGCGATCTCCATCATCGGCGGGGCCGACGGACCGACCTCCATCTTTTTGGCAGGAAAGTTGCAGCAGACAGCAATCATGGGGCCGATCGCCGTGGCGGCTTATTCTTATATGTCATTGGTGCCGATTATCCAGCCTCCGATCATGAAGCTTCTGACTACAGAAGAAGAGCGGAAGATCAAGATGGAACAGCTCCGCCCGGTAAGCAAGCTGGAAAGGATTTTGTTCCCAATCGTTGTAACCATCGTCGTGTGCGTGATCCTTCCTACGACGGCTCCGTTGGTTGGTATGCTCATGTTAGGGAATCTGTTCAGAGAGTGCGGCGTGGTAAGACAGCTGACAGAGACTGCTTCCAATGCATTGATGTATATTGTTGTAATCCTGTTAGGAACTTCTGTCGGCGCTACCACAAGTGCGGAGGCATTCCTGAATGTAAGCACGATCAAGATTGTTGTGCTTGGACTGGTAGCGTTCGCATTCGGAACAGCGGCAGGCGTGTTGTTTGGCAAGCTGATGTGCAGGGCAACCGGCGGTAAGGTGAATCCACTGATCGGTTCTGCCGGTGTGTCTGCGGTTCCGATGGCAGCCAGAGTTTCCCAGAAGGTAGGTGCAGAGGCAGATCCCACGAACTTCCTTCTGATGCATGCGATGGGGCCGAATGTTGCCGGGGTTATCGGTACTGCGGTGGCAGCCGGAACATTTATGGCAATTTTTGGTGTGAAATAAGGTGCTGTAAATAATCAGCCATAAAGATGGGTGCAGGCGATTTTACGGGGCGCCCGGTAATAAAAATGGAGGAAAAATTAATGGCAGAAATAGCAAAGAAACCAGTGAAAATAACAGAAACTATTCTGCGTGACGCGCATCAGTCCCTGATTGCTACAAGAATGACCACAGAACAGATGCTGCCGATCGTAGAGAAGATGGATAAAGTAGGATACCACGCGGTGGAATGCTGGGGAGGCGCTACTTTTGACGCGTCGTTACGCTTCCTGAAGGAAGACCCATGGGAGAGGCTTCGCAAATTCCGTGACGGTTTCAAGAATACCAGGCTGCAGATGCTCTTTCGGGGGCAGAACATTTTGGGATACCGTCCTTACGCAGATGATGTAGTGGAGTATTTTGTACAGAAGTCCGCGGCCAACGGGATAGATATCATCCGTATTTTTGACTGTATGAATGATATCCGCAATCTGCAGACAGCCGTAACCGCGGCCAACAAGGAAAAAGCACATGCACAGGTGGCAATGTCCTACACATTGGGCGATGCGTATACACTGGAGTACTGGATGGATCTGGCAAAGAGAATTCAGGATATGGGTGCAAATTCCATTTGTGTAAAGGATATGGCAGGCCTTCTCTGCCCGTATCAGGCGACAGAGCTTGTGACTGCGCTGAAGGAAGCGGTAGAGATTCCGATTGAGATGCACACACACTATACCTCCGGCGTAGGCGCTATGACCTATATGAAATCGATCGAGGCAGGGGCGGACATCATCGATACTGCAATGTCGCCGTTCGCGCTGGGAACCTCCCAGCCGGCCACAGAGGTTATGGTGGAGACATTCAAGGGCACGCCTTATGACACAGGGCTGGATCAGAATCTTCTGGCTGAGATCGCAGATTATTTCCGGCCGATCCGTGACGATGCCCTGGCAAGCGGGCTGCTCAATCCGAAGAATATGGGCGTGAATATCAAGACTCTTCTGTATCAGGTGCCGGGCGGTATGCTGTCCAACCTGACAAGCCAGTTGAAAGAGCAGGGCGCGGAAGACAAATTCTATGATGTTTTGGAAGAAGTGCCGCGTGTAAGGGCAGACTTAGGCGAGCCGCCGCTTGTGACTCCTTCTTCTCAGATTGTAGGGACTCAGGCTGTATTTAACGTATTGATGGGCGAGCGCTATAAGATGGCTACCAAAGAGACCAGGGACGTGCTGACCGGAAAATATGGCGCGACTGTAAAGCCCTTTAACCCGGAGATTCAGAAGAAGGTTGTAGGAGAGGATGCAGAGATCATTACCTGCCGTCCGGCTGACCTGATTCCGGACGAGCTGGATACCCTGCGCAAAGAATGTGCGCAGTGGATACAGCAGGATGAGGACGTATTGAGTTATGCACTGTTCCCGCAGGTTGCAGTGGACTTCTTCAAATACAGGGAGGCCCAGCAGACAAAGGTAGATGCAAAAGTGGCAGATACAGAGAATGGGGCTTATCCGGTATAATTGTGTACAGCAGATATAAAAAAGGGCTGCTGTAGTTTGTATGATTCCGAAAAGGATTCGGCGGGGAAAAGTGTGTTTTGGATTTAGGGATCATATGAGCGGAATATAAGAGCCGAAGCCGGTTTCCTCCACACGAAAAGCGGCTTCGGTTCTTTTTTGGCTTTGGTGTTCAGGGGATTTTATTTAAGAAGGAAATAAAGGAGTATAATAACATGACAGTTCAGGAAAGAATTGGAAAACTCCAGGAACTGATGAAGGAGCAGGATATACAGATTTATATTGTGCCCACGGCAGATTATCATCAGAGCGAGTACGTAGGCGATCATTTTAAAGCGAGGAGATTTCTGACAGGCTTTACCGGCTCTGCGGGAACCGCGGTCATCTTACAGGATGCAGCCTATATATGGACAGATGGCAGATATTTTATTCAGGCGGCGCAGGAACTGGAAGGAAGCGGGATCATCCTGCAGAAATCCGGGGAGCCGGGGGTGCCTGCGATAGAAGAATTTTTAAAACGGGAACTGCCCGAAAAGGGAACCATCGGTTTTGATGGACGTACGGTAGGCGTTGCAAAAGGCAGGGAATATGAAAAGATAGCCGCAGGTAAGGGCGGAAAAGTGCGGTATAGCCTGGATCTGATAGATGCGGTCTGGGAGGATCGTCCGCCTCTTTCTGAAAAACCTGCATTTTTATTGGACATCCAATACGCCGGGGAAGCAGTGGAAGAGAAACTGAAGCGGGTACGGGGGAAGATGGAAGAGCAGGGCGCGGATGTTCTTGTGGTTACCAGTTTGGACGATATCGGATGGCTTTTGAATATCCGTGGAAATGACGTGGAGTATTTTCCATTGCTGCTTTCCTATGCCGTTATAAAAAAAGACGGGGTAGAGCTGTATGCGGATGAACGGAAATTTTCAGAAGAGATTCGGGGGCATTTCAGGAAAAACGGCGTCGCTGTGTACCCTTATGAGGCCATTTACGGGCGTATGAAGGCGTTTACAAAAGAAGAGACTGTGATGCTGGATCCGGAGCAGATGAACTATGCCCTGTTCAGTAACATTCCTGAGGATGTGGCCAAAGTACAGGAAGAGAATCCAATCGTATTCATGAAGGCGGTGAAGAACCAGATAGAGGCAGAGAACATCAGAAAAGCCCATATCAGGGATGGGATTGCCCATACAAAATTCATGTACTGGCTGAAAACAAATATCGGGAAAGAAAAGATCACGGAGCTTATTGCTTCTGCAAAGCTGGAAGAATTCCGGGGGATGCAAGGGGCTTTCTTAGGCCCGAGCTTTGGCCCTATCTGCGCGTATAAAGAGCACGCGGCATGCGCACACTATTCTTCCACACCGGAAACCGATGTGGAATTGAAGACAGAGGGGCTCTTCCTGACTGATACCGGCGGGCATTATTATGAGGGATCCACAGACATCACAAGAACGGTTGCTCTGGGAGCGATTACAGAAGAGGAGAGGGCACATTTTACGACTGTGGTGTGCAGCATGCTTCATCTGGCTAATGCAAAGTTTTTGCAGGGCTGCACGGGGATGACGCTGGATTATGCCGCGAGGGAGCCATTCTGGAGACAGGGGCTTAATTATAACCATGGAACAGGCCATGGGGTCGGATATCTGGGAAATATCCATGAGCCTCCCGTCAATTTCCATTGGAAACGAGTGCCCGGGAAGATGCAATATCCGGCTCTGGAGGTGAATATGGTGATCACGGATGAGCCGGGAATTTATATAGAAGGTTCCCATGGGATCCGTATCGAGAATGAGCTGATGGTGGCAGAAGGAGAGAAAAATGAGTACGGACAGTTTTTGCATTTTGACATCCTTACGTTCGTGCCTATCGATTTGGACGCAGTAGATCCGGAACGGATGACAGAGCAGGAGAAGAAGATGCTCAATGACTATCATCAAAAGGTCTATGAGAAGATCGGACCGCATCTGACAGAAGAAGAGAGAAACTGGCTTCAGGAGTATACGAGAAAGATCTGAGATTGTAAGGAGCTGCCGGAAATCACCTGGACAGACTGGGCAGGTGATTTCCATGCAGACAGGAAAGCTTTTCGATCTGCGGGGAAGAAGAAATATGGGCAAAATATTGATCATCGGCGGCGGGGCTGCCGGAATGATGGCGGCAGCAGCGGCTGCCCGGAATGGGCATGAAGTCCATGTATTGGAAAAAAATGAGAAGCCTGGAAAAAAGCTGTTTATCACAGGCAAAGGGAGGTGCAATCTGACCAATGCCTGTGATATGGATACATTGTTTGCGTCTGTCACCCGCAATCCCAAATTTCTCTACAGCGCGTTTTACAGGTTTACAAATGAACAGACGATCGCATTTTTTGAAAGCCTGGGGCTGCGGACGAAAACAGAGCGTGGAAACCGTGTATTTCCTGCGTCAGACCATGCTTCCGATGTGATCCGTGTATTGGAACAGGAGCTGGAGAGGCAGAATGTCCGGGTGCATCTGCACAGCGAAGTGAAGGATGTGCTGACAGAGGAAGGGATATTTTCGGGGCTGGTTTTGAAAAACGGGAATCGGATAGAAGGGGATGTATGCATTATCGCTACAGGCGGGCTTTCCTATCCTTCTACGGGGAGTACAGGGGACGGTTATCGGTTTGCGGAAAAGACCGGGCATAAAGTGACAGAACCTATGCCGTCTCTGGTTCCCATGGAAGTGAAGGAATGGTATGCCAAAGAGCTTCAGGGGCTTTCCCTCCGCAATGTTTCTGCGGCGGTATTTGACGGAAAAAAGAAATTGTACGAAGAATTCGGGGAAATGCTGTTTACCCATTATGGGGTCAGCGGACCTTTGATCCTCAGCGCCAGCAGCATCGTAGGCAGAAAGCTGCAGCCGGAAAAAGGACAGGGAAAGCAGTTGACATTAAAAATAGATCTGAAGCCTGCCCTGACAGTGGAGCAGTTGGACCAGAGGGTGCTGCGGGATTTTGAAGAGCAGAAAAACAGACAGTTTAAAAATGCCGTTGACCGATTATTTCCTGCAAAACTAAAGCCTGTCATGATGGAACTCAGTGGGATTTCCCCTGAGAAAAAGGTGAATGAGATTTCCAAAGAAGAGCGCCGCAGATTTGTGGAACTGATCAAGAATTTCCGGATGACTGTGACAGGGCTGCGTGGATTTCAGGAAGCAATCATCACCAGAGGCGGGGTCAGCGTAAAGGACGTAGACCCGAGTACAATGGAATCCCGGCTTGTGAAGAACCTGTATTTCGCGGGGGAGGTTCTTGACGTAGACGCATTTACCGGCGGATTTAACTTACAGATTGCATGGTCAACAGGGTATGCGGCGGGATGTGCTGCAGCGGACGGCCGGTAGGGGCGTGAATCAATGCAATGAACTTAAGGAGATTTCTGTGTTATAAGCAGGAGTCTC
>CATKXE010000053.1 GCA_949840465.1 uncultured Lachnospiraceae bacterium
TCGTATGCCGTCCGCGTCTGTGTCTCTGTCTCCGATATTTTCTTCACATAATCCCGGCTCTGGATCCTGCCCAGAATCTGCACATGCTCCCCGACTTCAAAACCGGAGGCATAGCGTGCATTCCGCCCCCAACAGATACAGGGGATATAATCGGATTTCCCATAAGGCCGGTTCACTGCCAGGAGCAGGTCCGCAATTTCCCTGCCCAGCGGCGTCTTCCGGTATATGGGCTTTTTACAGATATAGCCTTCCAGAAGGATGTGGTTTGTTTTTGCCCCATCCAGTTCCTCTTCAATGAACTCCACCTCCCTGACAAATACAGAAAGCACCAGACGGTTCTTCTGCTCCTCATGCCGGTTGTACGAGCGGAACTGGCCGGATACCATAATAAATTCCCCCGTATAATCCTGCGACACGTCAATAAGCCGGTTGGAGATCATCAACGGAATCCGGTCCTCGGAGTTGCTCAGACGGCGCACCAGAACGTCTACCATATAAAATCCCTCTCCGAAGACTTCATGGCTATATGTAAATCCGGACGCCACCTCACCCATGATCGTTACCTGATTGTTTTCAATAATCTTATCTGACATAATTTATAAGTTCTCCCTTCCTCTTCGCGGTATTTTTGAGTCACTACTAATTTTATGTGCCCGTCCATCTATATAGAACAAAATCCCCGGAAAACCCTTCGACGAATTTCCCCCTTTTTTTCTAAACTGTTTTATGATAGAATGAGCAAGGTATCTGTTGGGTACCCTTTGATTTACGAGTCAATTTTATATAGAATGCATATCCATGAATGTAAATTGATATTTTGGAAAGGCTTGGTGCATATCATGAAACAAAATCGAGAAGACATTAGAAATATTGCAATCATCGCCCATGTAGACCATGGGAAGACTACTTTGGTGGACGAACTTTTAAAGCAAAGCGGGGTGTTCCGTGAGAACCAGGAAGTGGCGGAGCGTGTGATGGATTCCAACGATATTGAACGGGAACGCGGCATCACCATTTTGTCGAAAAATACCGCCGTATTTTATAAAGGCACGAAGATCAATATCATTGACACGCCGGGACATGCGGATTTCGGCGGGGAAGTGGAACGGGTGCTCAAAATGGTCAACGGCGTCATTCTGGTGGTGGATGCCTTTGAGGGTGCCATGCCGCAGACAAAATTCGTGCTCCGCAAAGCCCTGGATTTAGACCTTCCGGTCATTGTCTGCATCAATAAGATTGACCGTCCGGAAGCACGGCCTGACGAAGTCATTGATGAGGTTCTGGAACTGTTCATGGATCTGGATGCTTCGGATGAACAACTGGACTGCCCCTTTGTGTATGCTTCTGCCAAGGCGGGCGTGGCAGTTCTGGATCTGACGGAGGAAGAAAAAAATATGGTGCCTCTCTTCGAGACCATTTTAAAATACATCCCTGCCCCCAAGGGAGACCCGGACGCTCCCACTCAGGTTCTGATCAGCACCATTGATTACAATGAATATGTAGGCCGCATCGGCGTGGGCAAGGTGGACAACGGTACGATTGCCGTGAATCAGGAGATGGTGGTCGTCAACCACCACGACCCGGACAAGCAGAAGAAAGTGAAGATCAGCAAGCTCTATGAATTTGACGGATTAAATAAAGTGGATGTAAAGGAGGCCTCCATCGGTTCCATCGTTGCCATTTCCGGCATCTCTGACATTGCCATCGGAGATACGCTTTGTTCTCCCGACCGCCCTGAGCCGATTCCTTTCCAGAAGATTTCCGAGCCTACCATTTCCATGCAGTTTATTGTCAATGACAGCCCCTTTGCAGGACAGGAGGGGAAATATGTCACCTCCCGCCATATCCGCGACCGGCTGTTCAGGGAACTGAACACGGACGTCAGCCTCCGGGTAGAGGAGACAGAGAATGCAGATAATTACAAGGTTTCGGGACGCGGGGAGCTGCATCTTTCTGTATTGATCGAAAATATGCGCAGGGAAGGCTATGAATTTGCCGTCAGCAAAGCGGAAGTCCTTTACAAAACAGACGAAAACGGCCATAAGCTGGAACCCATGGAGATTGCCTATGTGGACGTGCCGGACGAATTTACCGGGACAGTCATCGAAAAACTCAGCCAGCGTAAAGGCGAACTGCAGGGCATGGGGAGCATCGGCGGCGGATACACCCGTCTGGAATTCTCGATTCCGGCCCGGGGGCTGATCGGATACCGGGGCGAATTTTTGACAGACACCAAAGGAAACGGCGTGCTTAATACCAGCTTTGACGGCTATGCCCCCTATAAGGGCGATATCCAATACCGCAAGCAGGGGTCGCTGATCGCATTTGAAACCGGGGAATCCGTCACTTACGGCCTGTTCAACGCCCAGGAGCGTGGAACCTTGTTCATCGGCCCCGGCGAAAAGGTCTATGCGGGCATGGTCATCGGCCAGAATGGAAAAGCTGAGGACATTGAATTGAATGTCTGCAAGACAAAGCATTTGACCAACACCCGCTCTTCCAGTGCGGATGAAGCCCTCAGGCTTACTACGCCCCATGTGCTGAGCTTAGAGGAGGCTTTGGATTTCATTGATACGGACGAGCTTCTCGAAGTGACGCCCAAGTCGCTTCGCGTACGCAAGAAAATCCTTGATTCCAGAATGAGAAAGCGCAGCAGCCAGAACTGACCTGCACTGGCTGAACCTGCACTGTCGCTGCCTGAACCCACCGAATACAGCCGCCCTCGTTCCTGCATTGAAAATGTATGGGATTGCCATGACAGTTCCTGAGGAAATGAGTATGACATGAAAATTACAAGAATTGAAGTGATTCGTTCTATACAATAATTCAATTTCATGTTATAATGTGTACATACACATTGAGGCGGCAGATTGGCCGCATACCTGCGGCCGTATAAATTCCGCATGTATACCTTATCGGATCCAGTCCGCCCGTCCCGCGCAGGGACATGCATGACAGAGTGCCCGCCAGGGATACACGACCGGAAGCAGCCCGTCCCAAAAAGGGATACCCGTTGGGTATAATATGAGCAAAAGGAGTTGAGCAGCATGAGATTTATTATCAGTGGAAAAAACATTGAAGTAACATCCGGACTAAGGAACACAATTGAACAGAAACTGGGAAAACTGGAAAGGTATTTCACTCCTGAAACAGAAATCATCGTAACACTCAGTGTTGAGAAGGAACGGCAGAAGATTGAGGTGACCATCCCTGTCAAGGGCAATATCATCCGTTCCGAGCAGACAAGCAATGACATGTACGTATCCATTGACCTTGTGGAAGAGATCATTGAACGTCAGCTCCGCAAATATAAGAACAAGCTCGTTGCAAGAAGTCAGGGACACCCTACTGCATCCTCTTCGGCCAATAACTTCAAAAAAGAATTTTTTGAATCTGAGGAAGACGATGTTGAGGAAGACGAGATCAGGATTGTACGGACCAAAAAGTTTGGTATTAAGCCCATGTTCCCGGAAGACGCCTGCATCCAGATGGAGCTCTTAGGACACAGCTTCTTTGTATTCAGCAATGCGGAAACCGACGAGGTGAATGTGGTTTATAAGAGAAAAGACGGTGCATTCGGGCTGATCGAGCCTGAATTTGATTGACGTTAACAGTCCTGGAATTTTGATACCAGTACAGCGTTGCATTAATTCCGAAGTAAATAGCGTCTGATATTTACAGCGGCGCAAGGCGGAGGAAGGAGGCCATGCCGGTAGCATCGTTGACTGACGCCCACGCCGCGATGGTATGAACAGCGGGCGCTGTTTACCCGGTTATGAATGCAATGATGTACCAGGACTGCAAACGCCCCGGAGTATTCTGAAGAGAATCACTCCGGGGCGTTTTTATCATCCAGACTGCGATTCAGCGAGTCATCAAAATATGATCGGCTCCCCGTTGTTATAGGCAAAGCGGCAGGCACAATCCCGTGTGATCTCGGCCTGCCCGTTGGTAGATTCCGTAAGAGCGCTTAAAAGATTGTCCTCCTCCCCCGCCGGAATCAACGTGGTCAATGTGACCGAATCCGTGTAATCAGACGCAATCACGGGAAGTGTACGCTGGGCAAGCAGATATTGAAGCTTCCCCAGAGTGGAATAACCCGTCTTGATCTTCACCTTATATCCCTCTATCTTCATGATCATGGTGCTTGCGGCAAGCCCTGCCTGTGCGGACTGGGTGTACGCCCGGACAAGGCCTCCCGTCCCTAAAAGCGTGCCGCCGAAATATCGGATGACCACAATCAGTACATTGTGCAGCCCATGGCCCCTGAGTACTTCCAGAATCGGTTTTCCGGCAGTCCCTGCGGGTTCCCCGTCATCGCTGAAGCGTTCCTGCACCTGCTCTCCCCCAATAATATAAGCCCAGCAGTGGTGGCGTGCATCCCAATACTGCTTTTTCACGTCCGCAAGATGCCTGTCCGCTTCCTCTTCCGTCTCCACCGGGAACACCCGTGCGATGAAGCGTGATTTTTTTTCAACAATCTCTCCCGTTCCGCCTTCATATACTGTCCGATAATCCATAGATATCCCCCATCCCTTCCGGCAATTTCGTTTTCAGGCATTGGCCTTTACAGCCTGACGCTTCTGATTCTCATACGGCTGTTTTTAAACTCAGCACCGCTCCGCGATCTCATACAGCAGCCTCTCAGAATCCTCCCATCCCAGACAGGGATCTGTAATAGATTTTCCGTAAACATGATTCTCACAGCCGATCTCCTGCCTGCCCTCCTCAATATAGCTTTCAATCATGATGCCCTTCACAAACCTGTAAATGTCCCGGGAATGAGAACGGCTGTGGAGCACTTCTTTTACAATGCGGATCTGTTCTTTATACTGCTTGCCCGAATTGGAGTGGTTGGCGTCCACCACACAGGCCGGATTCTGCAGATTTCTCTGCTGGTACATCTCCCAGAGGCGAATCAGGTCCTCATAATGATAATTCGGCATCGTACGTCCGTATTTATTCACGCCGCCGCGGAGGATGACATGGGCATAAGGATTGCCTGAAGTAGTCGCATCCCAGCCACGGTAAAGAAAATTATGCCCGTGCTGCGCAGCCACAACGGAATTGAGCATCACGGAAAAATCCCCGCTGGTAGGATTCTTCATTCCCACAGGCACATCGATCCCGCTGGACACCAGGCGATGCTGCTGATCCTCGACGGAACGGGCGCCCACAGCCACATAGGACAGGATATCCGACATATAGCGGTAATTTTCCGAATAAAGCATCTCATCTGAGATCGGTAATCCAAACTGTTCAAGCGCCCGCATATGCAGACGGCGGATAGCGATCAATCCGGCCAGAAGATTGGGCGCCTTCTCCGGGTCTGGCTGGTGGAACATTCCTTTATATCCCTCCCCGGTGGTACGGGGCTTATTGGTATACACTCTCGGAACGAGCAGAACCCGGTCCTGAATCTTTTCCTGGATCGGAACCAGACGGCTGATATAGTCGCACACCGCCTCTTCATTATCTGCGGAACAGGGGCCTATAATTACGATAAACCGGTCGCTCTTCCCGCTGATCACATCCCGGAGCTCCTGATCCTTTTTTTCTTTACATTTTGCCAACGCTTCCGAAACCGGATACATCTCCTTGATTTCCTTTGGTGTAGGCAATTTTTTTTCCATATGAAAACTCATAGTGAATATTCCTCCTTTTTTCCATTACGATTATAGTATTATCCTCCTTTTTTTGCAATCAAATGTTATGGCAAAATGAACAAATCTTTCCTCCGTCTGCCCTGGTTCCCCTGATACAAGGCCTTTGTGCCTGCCATTTGCCGGATATTCAAAAGATTTTCTTAACTTTTATTGATATAATATGAACTTTTTATTTTTTTCCTTTATTTAGAAAGCCATATTTGGTATAATGTATGGCATGTATAAAGGAGGATCTTATTCATGAATTATGGTAAGGAACATCTTGAAAAAAGAAAAAAAGATATCTCTTCAAAAAAGAATATGCAGAAAAAACGGGTTGGAGTCCGTTTTTTCAAAGCCCTGATTATTTGCGTCCTTCTTCTTGCAGTGGTTGGCGTCGGGAGCGTCGGTTATTTTGCAAAAAAAATTATCGACAAAACTCCGACCGTAACCCCTTCTGAAGTGAAGCCAAAAGGGTTTACATCCTTTGTGTATTCCAAGGATGGACAACTGATGGAAGAATTCCTGCAGTCCGGCTCCAACCGTGTGTACAAAACGATCGATGAGATTCCAGAGTATATGGGCGATGCATTTGTGGCCGTAGAGGACGAACGTTTTTACCAGCACAACGGCATTGACCTGCAGGGTATCATAAGAGCCGGGATCAAAGGACTGACGTCAGGCAATTTTGATGAAGGAGCCAGTACTCTGACACAGCAGCTGATTAAAAATAATGTATTTATTAATTTCCTGGAGGAAAAAACGTTTTATGACCGTCTGGAACGAAAGCTGCAGGAACAGTTTCTTGCCCTGGAGATTGAAAAGCAGATGAGTAAGGAAGAAGTTCTGGAAGCCTATATGAACACCATCAACTTAGGCCAGAGCTGCCTTGGCGTACAGAGTGCTGCGAACCGCTATTTCGGTAAGGATGTATCGGAACTTACGCTTTCCGAATGCGCAGTGATCGCAGGAATCACACAGAATCCGTCCGGCTACGACCCGGTTGTCCATCCCGAGGCGAACGCCGAGAGACGCGATGTTGTCCTCAACAAGATGCTGGAGCAGGAATACATCACACAGGCAGAGTATGATGAAGCCAATGCAGACCCTGTCTATGACCGGATCCTGCCGACTGCCCCCATTGACAATTCTACTCCGTATTCCTATTTCAATGACCAGCTGTATGAACAGCTGATACAGGATCTGCGGGAGAGGAAGGGTTATACAGAGACTCAGGCCTACAATGCGGTCTTAAGCGGAGGCCTTACCATTACTTCTACGCAGGATACGCGGATACAGGCGATTTGTGATCAGGAGGTTGCCAATGATGCTGTTTATCCATATGGAACGCAATACGGCCTGGATTATGCACTGACAGTCCACCGCGCCGACGGCTCAGCAGAAAATTTCAGCAAGGAAATGCTGGGACAATATATTGGCAACGCATGGAACCGGGAATATCCGCTTTTGTTTGACTCTCAGGAAGAAGTCAATGCCGCTATCGCAGAGTATAAAACGACTCTGAACATCGCGGAGGGTGAGACAACGGAAGAATGGAGCGACATTACACCGCAGCCGCAGACTTCCGTAGTGGTGATGGATCAGCATACCGGGGAGGTTCTGGCCATTGTCGGCGGCCGCGGACAAAAAACAGCCAGCTTGTCACTGAACCGCGCAACCGATTCTACCAGGCAGCCCGGCTCCTGTTTCAAGATCCTGTCCACCTATGCCCCGGCTATTGATGCATGCGGATATTCTCTGGCAACTACAATTCTGGATGATAAACCGTTTTCCTATCCCAATGACCCGGAGGGACGGAAGGTGACCAACTGGGACGGCGCCTATATCGGAGAGACGCGGGTGCGTTATGCGATTGAGCATTCCATGAATGTGTGTGCCGTTAAAACTTTACAGGCTATTGGCCCGCAGCTTGGATATGATTATCTGGTGAATTTCGGGTTCACCACCGTTGTAAACTATGACTGGGAAGAGCGTCCTGACATGACAGATGTCCAACTTCCAACAGCCCTTGGCGGTATCGCACGGGGAATTACCAATCTGGAGATGACGGCTGCCTATGCTGCAATCGCAAACGACGGCGTGTACACCAAGCCGATCCTCTATTCCAAGGTTCTGGATCATGACGGCAATGTCCTGTTGGATAATGAGATTTTGGATACCCATCAGGTCATCAAGGATTCAACCGCCGCACTCCTGACAAACGCAATGCAGGATGTAATCAACAAAGGAACCGGGACGGCTGCCCGCATGTACAATATGCCGGTTGCAGGAAAGACCGGTACTACCGAAAACAGCCGTGACCTGTGGCTTTCTGCTTATACGCCATACTATACGGCTTCCGTATGGGGCGGTTATGACGCCGGCAAGCCAATGGAAAATATTTATAACCAGATCTGGCATGAGCAATTATGGAAAAATATTATGGAACGCGTCCATGAGGGCATGCCACGCAAGGAATTTGCCATGCCTGCTTCTGTCCAGCAAAAAATGGTCTGCAGGCAGACCGGACTGCTGGCTACTACATCCTGTTCGGCATTCACGGAATTTTTTGCGGAAGGGAATGTTCCTACAGTGAGCTGTTCCGGGCACTATGTCTATCAGCCTGTGCAGCCCAGCCGTCAGGAAAGCAATACGAACAATAGCAGTGACAACGATACTGATACCAGTACGGATAATAATACCGGTAATAATAACACTGGCGGTGATTCCGGTGGTTCCACCGGCGGCACTACCGGCGGTGATTCCGGCGGTGATTCCGGCGGCTCCACTGGCGGTGATTCCGGCGGTTCCACCGGCGGCGATTCCGGTGGTTCCGGCGGTTCCGGCGGTTCCACTGGCCAGCCGGTTCAGCCTTCTACAGATTAAAAAATAGAGAGCCCACAAAACGGGCTCTCTATTTTTTAACCGTTCCTCCAAAAATATGCTCAGCAGCAGCATTGTCAGACGATCCACATATTCAAAATTGTCAGTCATCCAATACCATCTTTGCCGCGCCGCAGATACCGGCATCATTGCCCAGAGTGGCAAGCGTGAAGCGAATCTCCTTATTAGAGAAAAAGGCTTTTTCCTTATAGGGCTTTTGAATAAAAGGAAGAAGGATCTCCCCGGCCTTGGACACGCCTCCCCCGATCACAAATACCGCCGGATCCGCGATGACTGCCAGATTCACCAATCCGCTGGCCAGATATCTCCCGAACTCTTCCGCAATCTCCACCGCAACCTGATCTCCTGCTTTTACTGCATCGAATACGTCCTTAGCCGTCACACCCTCTTTTTTAAGCAAGGTCTCCCGGCTCTCCTGAGCCAACTTCTTTTTCGCCAGCCGCACAATGCCGGTAGCAGACGCGTACTGCTCCAGGCATCCCTGGTTGCCGCATCCGCAGGTATCCGTCTCGTCATAATTCACACAGAGATGTCCGACCTCGCCTCCTGCACCGTGTTCCCCGGTGATCACTTTCCCGTTAATGATGACGCCGCCGCCGACTCCGGTTCCCAATGTAATCATGACCATATTTTTCTCACCGCTGCCGCCGCCCTTCCACATCTCGCCAAGGGCAGCTACATTGGCGTCATTGCCGATCACAGCCGTAAGCCCTGTCAGCTCTTCCAGCTCCTTCTTAACCTCTTTATAGGTCCATCCCAGATTGGCGGTGCCGTTGACTACACCGTCCTCCGTGACAGGCGCCGGAACTCCTACGCCTACGCCCACGATATCTTCTTTTTGAATTCCCCGCTCCTTTGTCTTTGCAAGAATGGATTCCGCAATGTCCGGCAGGATTGCTTTCCCTTCATCCTCTGTCTTCGTCACAATCTCCCACTTGTCCAGAATCTCACCGGTTGTATCAAGCAATCCCATCTTTACCGTTGTTCCACCGATGTCTACGCCATAACAATACTTCATATCCCGTCTCTCCTATTACTCGTTATTCCCTTTTTTTACCAGATTCTCCTGTACCCTCTTATACAATTCCTGCGCCGCATTATACCCCATCTTCTTCTGCCTGTGGTTCACTGCCGCAGATTCCATGATGATCGGAAGATTCCGTCCCGGACGGATGGGAATACTATGGCAGACTACTTTGTTGCCTAAAAATTCCGTATAAGTCTCTTCCAGTCCCAGACGGTCATACTCTTTATCCCGATCCCACTCTTCCAGAGTGATCACCAGATCAATGTTCTGCGTCTCGCGGACACACTGCACGCCAAACATAGACTTTACATCCACAATCCCGATTCCCCGAAGCTCGATAAAATGCCGGGTGATATCCGGTGCAGACCCCACCAGTGTCTCATCGCTGACTTTGCGTATCTCGACTACGTCATCTGTCACAAGACGGTGCCCTCTTTTAATCAGCTCCAGAGCTGCCTCGCTCTTGCCAATCCCGCTCTCGCCCATAATCAGGACTCCCACGCCGTACACATCCACCAGAACTCCGTGGATCGTGATGCACGGCGCCAGCTTCACATTCATCCAGCGGATCAGTTCTCCCATAAACGCACTGGTCTGTTTGGAGGTCTGTAAAACCGGAATATCCCTGCTTCTTGCGAGTTCCAAAAGCTCCGGCTCCGGCTCCAGATTCCGGCTGTATACAATACACGGCACCTTCCGGGACAGCAGTTCGTCATAGATCTGTGCTTTCCGGTCTTCCTCCAATGTCTGGAGGTACGTGTATTCTACGTATCCCACAATCTGTACCCTGTCATAAGCAAAATGATCAAAAAAACCGGTAAGCTGCAGCGCCGGCCTGTTCACTTCCGGAACATTGATGCGCTTATCGGAAAGGCTCACAGTGGGAGTCAGGCTCTTCAACCCCATCTTTTCCGCGAGTTCGCTTATCTTCACACCTTGTCTCATCTTTCCTTTTCCTTTCGTAACTATTAATAAATACGCCCAAAGGGCATCCCGTAATACATGCCCCTGCGGGGCGGGCGGACTCCGTCCGATTAGGTATACCCATAGGGCATCCCGCAATGCATGCCCCTGCGGGGCGGGCGGACTCCGTCCGATTAGGTATACCCATAGGGCATCCCGCAATACATGCCCCTGCGGGACGGGCGGACTCCGTCCGATTAGGTATAGTATAGCATCAATGAAAGAATTTGTATACGGATTCCGCCGCTTTTTCATTCATTTCCGGAATCTTTGCCAGTTCTTCAGCTGTCGCCGCCCTGATCTCATCCAGGCCGGAAAATTCCCGCATCAATGCTTTTCTTCTGGCCGGACCGATCCCCGGTATATCATCCAATATAGAATGCACCTGCCCTTTACCGCGAAGCTGCTTGTGGTATTCAATCGCAAAGCGGTGCGCCTCATCCTGAATTCTGGTTACCAGCATAAATGCCTGGGAGGAACGGTCGATCTCAATCTCCTGATTCCGGTAATAAAGCCCCCTCGTCCTGTGGTGGTCGTCCTTGACCATACCGCACACCGGGATATTCAGGTTCAATGTATCCAATACCTGTAGGGCTACATTCACCTGCCCTTTACCGCCGTCCATGAGGATCAGATCCGGAAAGACCGTAAATCCCCCCAGTTCCCTGCTCTCTTCACGTTCACGCAGGCCGTGGGTAAAACGTCTGGTCAGAACTTCCCGCATACTTCCGTAATCATCCGCCCCCTGAATCCCTTTAATCTTAAACTTCCGGTAGTCATTGCGCTTAGGTCTCCCCCGCTCGTAGACTACCATGGAGCCTACGGACTCAAATCCATTCGTATTGGAAATATCGTAAGCCTCCATCCGTGAGATTCCTTCCAGACCCAGCAGGGACGCAATCTCTTTGACCGCGCCAATGGTGCGGCCTTCCTCCCTCTTTAAGCGCTCCTTATCCTTGGTCAGAACCAGACGGGCATTGTTGGCCGCCAGTTCCACCAACTTTTCTTTCGTCCCCTTTTTGGGAATCCGAAGGGACACTTTCCCGCCCCGTCTGGCGGACAGCCATTCCTCGATCAATTCCCTGTCCTCCGGTTCCTCGGGAAGCATCAGTTCCCCGGGTATAAACGGGGTTCCTCCATAATACTGCTTAATAAAACTGTCCAGAATGCTGCCCACAGATTCCCCTTTGGTAATCCGCAGGTAAAAGTGATCCCGACCGATGAGCCTGCCGCCCCGGATAAAAAACACCTGCACCACCGCGTCCTCTTCCTCCGTGGCCGCTGCAAGAATATCCCTGTCCTCCCCGCCGGTATCCGTGATCTTCTGCTTCTGGGCGACCTTTTTTACACTCTCCAGAAGCTCCCGGTACTCGATTGCCTTCTCAAATTCCAAAGCTTCCGACGCCTGAAGCATCTTTTCTTCCAATTCCGATAAGATGGTTCCGTAATGCCCGTTCAAAAAACGAAGAACCTGGGATACCGCTTTCCCATATTCCTCCTGTGAAATATAGCCCTGGCAGGGTGCGTCGCACTGCTTGATATGATAGTTCAGACAGGCCCGTTCCCTGCCGATATCTCTGGGCAGGGAACGGCTGCAGCTCCTTAGATGGTACAGCTTGTGGAGCAGCTCAATGGTGTCCCGCACCGCCTGGCCGCTCGTATAAGGGCCAAAATACTTTGCCTTGTCCTTCACCATCGTCCTTGCCAGCACGACTCTGGGAAAGGGCTCATTCACGGTCACCTTGATAAAAGGATACGCCTTATCGTCCATCAGCATGGTATTATACTTGGGCCTGTGTTCTTTGATCAGATTACATTCCAACACCAGGGCTTCCAGCTCGGAATCCGTCACGATATACTCGAACCGGCGGATATGGGTGACCATCTGCTCAATCTTGATTCCCTTATTCCGGCTCGACTGAAAATACTGCCGCACCCGGTTTTTCAGGCTGATCGCCTTGCCCACATAGATGATATGGTCTTTCTCGTCATGCATCAGGTAAACTCCCGGTTTACCCGGGAGTTTCTTTAATTCTTCCTCTATATCAAAATTATTCTCTTCCATCCAACTGCCCGCCATCTGATTTCTGCTCGATACCGGCTACCGGCTTCATGGCAATCCGGTTCTCCTTCTTCTCCCTGCCTTCTTCGCCTTCTTCTGGTTCCGGAAGCCCCTTCACCTCCCGGAAAATCTTCATAAATTCTTTTCCCGTGATGGTCTCCTTTTCAATCAGGAACTCTGCGATCTTATCCAGAACTTCCCTGTTCTCTTCCAGCAGACGCCTGGCTTCTGCATATGCATTCTTTAACATCTGCATCACTTCCGCGTCAATCTCCGCCGCGGTCGCATCCCCGCAGTTCATCACTGCGCGTCCGTCCAGATAGCGGTGCTGTACGGATTCCAGTCCGATCAGGCCGAATTTCTCTGACATACCGTACTGGGTGATCATCTCGCGGGCAATCTTCGTCGCCTTCTCGATATCATTGGACGCCCCTGTGGTCACTGTCTCAAATACAATCTCCTCCGCAGCACGGCCTGCAAGCATCCCCACCAGCATAGCCTCCAGCTCTTTCTTTGTATTCAGGAACTTCTCTTCCTCCGGCGTCTGCATCACATAACCGAGCGCCCCCATTGTTCTTGGGACAATGGTAATCTTCTGCACCGGCTCCGCGTCTTTTTGCAATGCGCTTACAAGGGCGTGGCCTACCTCATGATAGGACACGATCCTCCGCTCTTCTTCGCTCATGATCCGGTCCTTCTTTTCTTTTCCGACCAAAACGACCTCCACCGCGTCAAATAAATCCTTCTGGCTCACCACTTCCCGCCCGTCCTTCACGGCATTAATAGCTGCTTCGTTGATCATATTGGCCAGGTCAGACCCCACCGCGCCGGATGTTGCCAGCGCAATAGCCTCCAGATCCACGGTCTCGTCCATCTTTACATCCTTGGAATGTACCTTTAATGTATCCACCCGCCCTTTTAAATCCGGCTTATCTACGATGATCCGCCTGTCAAACCGTCCAGGCCGCAAAAGCGCCGGATCCAGTACCTCCGGCCGGTTGGTAGCCGCCAGAAGCAAAAGGCCCTTGTTCGTGTCAAATCCGTCCATCTCTGCCAACAGCTGGTTCAGGGTCTGCTCCCGCTCGTCATTGCCCCCGCCCATAGCCGTATCACGGCTCTTTCCAATGGCATCGATCTCGTCAATAAACACAATACAGGGCGCCATCTGCCACGCTTGCTTGAACAAGTCGCGGACACGGGACGCGCCCACGCCTACATACATCTCCACAAAAGCAGAACCCGACAGGGAGAAAAAGGGTACTTTTGCCTCCCCCGCCACAGCCTTGGCCAACAGGGTCTTGCCTGTTCCCGGAGGCCCCACCAGCAGCGCGCCCTTGGGAAGCTTCGCGCCGATGCCTGTATACTTCCCCGGATTGTGGAGAAAATCCACAACCTCCTGCAGGGACTCCTTGGCCTCGTCCTGGCCTGCCACATCCTGAAAAGTAACCCCGGTCTCTTTTTCCACGTATACTTTGGCATTGCTCTTGCCTATTCCCATCATGCCGCCTTTGGTCATGTTGCGCATCACCAGGCTGAACACCACTCCCAGCAGCACCAGGGGAAGTATGACCGTGATGAAGATCTCCATCATCATCACCGACGCCGTATCCGGAATGGCCTGGCTGTATTCCACGCCCGCCTTATAAAGCCGCTCTGAAAGTGTATCATCTTCCACTGTACCGGTAAAATAATCCGGAGCGCGCTCCTTATCTTCTCCATTGGCCCCGTCCATCTGGCTGAGTAATTGATCCCTCATATCCTGAAGTTCATTTTCCATGGAATCTTTGGATTCCTCCAATTCGCCTTCTTTTAAGGCATCCTCTTTTAAAGTAATGTAAATACGCGAGGTCTCGATCTTAACTTTCTCTACCTGGCCTTCATCCACCATTTTCAGGAATTTATCATAACTGACTTCCTCAGGGTCTTTATCCTGCATCAGTGAATAAAGCGCCATTACAATAAAAAGAGCCAGCAACGTCGTGAAAAGAATCACTCCCCACCCCTGCCGGTTATTCCTGGGATTATTTTTATTATTATTGTTATTTTCCATCCTGCTCCTCCTAAAAAACACTGCCACTTCTATATTATAAGTACAGGCTTCGCATAAATCAACTAAAAGATTATGAAAATATTGTAAAAACATGGTGTTTTATTGTATACTGTCAATAGCATGTAAAAAAGTCAAATACTCCGCCGCAAGCTGACGGGGTATCAAACTTCCGGCGCGGCAAACCGCGGGGTATCCGGCCCTCGCGCAGCCGTCAAATGGACATGCCCACATGTCCGCCCGGCTCGTTGCTTCGCGGGAATAAAGTGCTCAAAATATTGAATGAGGGGAAACATTATGACAACAGGATTTGACAACGAAAAATATTTACGCATGCAGTCTGAGCATATCCGTCAGCGCATTGAACAATTTGACCACAAACTGTATCTGGAATTCGGCGGAAAGCTGTTTGACGACTATCACGCTTCCCGTGTGCTTCCGGGCTTTGCCCCGGATTCCAAGCTTCTTTTGTTAAAACAGCTAAGTTCTCAGGCAGAGCTTATCATTGCCATCAGCGCAAAGGACATTGAAAAAAATAAGATCCGCGGCGACTTGATGATCACCTACGGCTCCGACGTACTGCGGCTCATAGACTCGTTCCGGGAGAACGGGCTTTATGTGGGCAGCGTCGTGATCACACAGTATTCCGGCCAGGACAGCGCCCTTCTTTTCCGTAATCGTCTGGAAAACCTGGGAATCCGCGCATATCTGCATTACTACATTCCCGGCTATCCGTCCAATGTACCGCTGATCGTCAGCGAAGAAGGGTACGGCAGGAACGAATATATCGAGACCTCCAGGCCGCTGGCCATCATCACGGCTCCCGGGCCTGGAAGCGGCAAAATGGCAACCTGCCTTTCACAGCTTTATCATGAGCACAAACGGGGAATTCATGCAGGATATGCCAAGTTTGAAACATTTCCCATATGGAACATTCCGTTAAAACACCCTGTAAATCTGGCTTACGAGGCAGCCACGGCGGATCTGAATGACGTCAACATGATCGATCCGTTCCATCTCGAAGCCTATGGGGAAACTACGGTAAATTATAACCGGGATGTGGAGATTTTCCCGGTGTTGAATACGATTTTTGAAAAAATCTATGGAAAAAGCCCTTATAAATCCCCCACCGATATGGGGGTGAATATGGCCGGAAACTGTATCTGCGATGACGCCGCCTGCAGGGAAGCCTCCTGCCAGGAAATCATCCGGCGCTATTATGCTTCTTTGAATTCCTTATTTAAAGGGAACTGCCCGGAAGAAGAGGTTCGGAAGCTGGAGCTTTTGATGAACCAGGCCGGGATCACCACAGCGGACCGCCGCGTCATAGCCCCCGCCATGGAATGTGCCAGAAAGACCCATTCTCCGGCAGCCGCCATGGAACTGCCGGACGGACGGATCATCACGGGGAAGACAAGCAGCCTTTTAGGTCCCTGCGCCGCCCTGCTTTTGAACGCGTTAAAGGAACTTGCAGGGCTGCCCCACGGCTTACATATCATTTCCCCGGAATCCATTGAACCCATCCAGAAGCTGAAAGTGGATTACCTGAAAAGCAGGAATCCCCGGCTTCATACAGATGAGGTCCTGATTGCCCTTTCCGCAAGCGCGTCCGCGAGAGAGGATGCAAGGCTTGCACTGGAACAGCTTCCCAAACTGGAGGGCTGCCAGGCGCATACATCGGTAATGCTGTCGGATGTAGATATCAAAATATTCAAGAAACTGGGGATACAGGTCACTTGTGAAGCGGTATGAGTTTTGCCGGGAGTGCAGCAAACGGTCCCCATGAACTGCAGCCGTCAGATACTGCCTTTCTTTTCAGAAAAAACTGTATTTTTCTATGCGGGAGGTTTATAATAACACTTTAATTGTATAAAAGGACGAGGAGGATTTTATGTCAGTAAAATATGTTTTTGTTACCGGGGGCGTCGTCTCCGGGCTGGGAAAAGGAATCACTGCGGCGGCTCTGGGCCGTCTTCTGAAAGCGCGGGGGTTTACCGTGACCATGCAGAAATTCGACCCTTATATCAATATGGACCCGGGAACCATGAATCCGGTGCAGCACGGAGAAGTGTTTGTGACGGACGACGGAGCGGAGACCGATCTGGACCTGGGGCATTATGAGCGTTTTATTGATGAAAGCCTGACAAAAAACTCCAATGTCACTACCGGGAAGATCTACTGGTCCGTCCTGCACAAAGAGCGGCGCGGAGATTTTGGCGGAGGAACCGTGCAGGTTATCCCCCACATTACCAATGAGATCAAAAGCCGGTTTTACCGCAATCCGGCTGCCACACAGACAGAGATCGCCATTATCGAGGTAGGCGGCACCGTGGGCGATATCGAGAGCCAGCCGTTTTTGGAATCCATCCGGCAGTTCCAGCATGAAAAGGGGCACGACAATGTCATTTTGATCCATGTTACCCTGATCCCGTATCTGAAAGCTTCTCAGGAGATGAAGACCAAGCCTACCCAGGCAAGCGTCAAAGAACTGCAGGGCATGGGAATCCAGCCGGATATCATTGTCTGCCGTTCCGAATATCCGCTGGATATCGGCATGAAAGACAAGATTTCCCTGTTTTGCAACCTTCCGTCCGACCATGTGCTTCAGAATCTGGATGTAAATTATTTATACGAAGCCCCTCTTGCCATGGAGAAGGAACGGCTGGCAGAGGTTGCCTGTGAATGCCTGCATCTGGACTGCCCGAAGCCGGATTTGAAGGACTGGATCGAGATGGTGGAGAACTTAAAGCATCCCACCCAGGATGTGACGGTCGCTCTGGTAGGAAAATATATCCAGCTCCATGACGCCTATATCAGCGTGGTGGAGGCGTTAAAACACGGCGGTATTTACAGCCACACCACCGTCAATATTCAATGGATAGATTCAGAGGCCGTCACCCCGGACACTGTGGATAAACTGTTAGGGGACGTAAGCGGAATCCTGGTGCCCGGCGGTTTCGGAACCCGGGGGATCGAAGGCAAGATTGAGGCCATCCGTTATGCCAGAACACACAAGATCCCGTTCTTAGGTCTCTGTCTGGGGATGCAGCTTTCCATTGTTGAATTTGCCAGAAATGTGGTCGGGTACCATGACGCACACAGCATGGAATTAAAACCCGACACGAACCATCCGGTCATCCATATCATGGAAGACCAGATCGGTATCGAGAATATCGGCGGTACGCTGCGGCTTGGTTCTTATCCCTGCACGCTCAGAGACGGCTCCCTGGCATTCAAGCTCTATGGCACGAGAGAAATCCATGAGCGGCACCGCCATCGATATGAAGTAAATAATGATTATCGTGAAGTATTGGAGAAGCATGGGATGATGCTGTCCGGCCTGTCACCGGACGGACGGATCATCGAGATGGTCGAGATTCCGGAACATCCCTGGTTTATCGCAACCCAGGCGCATCCAGAGCTGAAATCCAGGCCCAACCGTCCCCATCCGCTGTTTAAGGGATTCGTGGAGGCAGCACTGGAACAAAAAAATAAGAAACTGTAGGAAAATACCCGCTGACAGAGCAGCCATTGCCGCGTCAGCGGGTATTGGTATTATACATGCGATCTAAAATATGATCCGTAACTTTCATAGCTGATTCTACACCAAATCAAAGCAAATCGTCATCTTTGGCTCGTTGCTTCGCGGGAATAAGCTTTTAATGATTCTACCTTGTCTTATCCGCTTTCTCCGCCAGAATTTTCTGCATATGCCAGGCCGCCCAGGCGGCAAAGAGACCGACCAGCAGACCGCCCAGTACATCCGAAGGATAATGGACCCCCACATAAAGCCTGGAAAACGCGACCAACACCGCTAATATAAGCAATGGAACACTGTATTTTTTCGGCATCATCCGCCAGTACACTCCGGCCGCCGCAAAAGACGCACAGGTGTGCCCGGATGGAAACGAATAATCTGACTGCTTTTCGATCAGCAATGTAAGGCCATGAATCACTTCATAGGGCCGGGTGCGTGCAATGAGGTGTTTCAGGGCTACATTCGTAATCAATGCCCCGATTACCAGCGCTGCCAGCGCCGTAATTCCAATCCGGCGGGTTGGTTTGGGAATCAGCAGCAGAAAGGACAGGGCAATCCAGAATATACCGGAATCTCCTAATGACGTGACTGCTTTCCAGAATCCGTGCATCCATTCCTGGCGGATATATTCCTGAAGCCACAGCAGCAAATTTCCATCTAAATTGCTTAAAAACTCCATTATTTTCTCCTCTTTCTGATTCTATTGCTTTTTTCACTTCGAACTATTCTATCATATCCCGTATTTTTCCGGCTCTTCCTCACACATCCCAAACAGGCGGGATTCCCACCTCCGCGTTGCACGGCCTCTCTGCGGAAAACAGCCTATTTTACAGAAACCAGTTCATATTCCTTTGTTCCCAACCCGATCTTCTCCGCATGTGCCAGGCAGGTTTTGTATTCAGAATTAGGCGTTGTATTTTCAAAATGATCGTGATGGTCACAGAAATTGGTGTCCGTCATCTGTTCTGTCAACTGGGTGTTCGGCAGCGGCGTCTGTTTCAGGCAGGCGTCCACACAAGCCTGATCTAAAGCCAATGGGTCAAAGGATGCAAACATCCCCAGATCAGGAAGGATCGGCGCGTCATTTCCCGCATGGCAGTCACAGTTGGGGGATACGTCGCACACAATGGAAATATGGAAGCACTCTCTTCCGGAGACAACTGCTTTCGTGTATTCCGCCATACGGCAGTTCAGCTCTTTCACCGCCGCGGACTGTGCGAAATCAATCGCGTCAAAATTGCACGCCCCGATACAGCGCCCGCAGCCCACGCAGTTCTTTTCCTCAATCAGCATGACCTTTTTCTCTGCGTCAAATAGCAGCCCGTCATTTGCGCATTCCCGCATGCAGCGCTTACAGCCCCGGCAGCTTTCCGGATTGATGACCGGCTTCCCATTATGGTGCTGGTCTTTCTTTCCGGCCCTGGAACCGCAGCCCATGCCGATATTCTTGATCGCCCCTCCAAATCCGGTCAACTCATGCCCCTTAAAATGGGTCAGCGAAATGAAGACATCCGCATCCATGACGGCATGCCCGATCTTCGCCTCTGTGATATATTCCCCGCCCTCTACCGGCACAGCAATATCATCCGTACCCTTAAGGCCGTCGCCGATAATGACCGGACATCCCACGGTCATCGGGGTAAAACCATTTTCCCATGCACAATACAAATGCTCGATGGCATTCTTCCTGCTGCCTGGATACAGGGTGTTGCAGTCTGTCAGGAAAGGCTTTCCGCCGCATTCTTTGACCATATCCGCTACTGCTTTCGCATAATTGGGTCTTAAAAAACTCATATTGCCCAGTTCTCCAAAATGCATCTTGATCGCGACAAATTTGCCGTCCATATCAATCTGTCCCATTCCCGCCGCCTTCATAAGCCGTTTCAGCTTTTCAATCGGACTTTCATCCATCGCACAGCGGAAATCTGTAAAATATACTTTTGATTTTTTTGTATCACCCATACGGTTCCATCCTCCTGTTTAATTATTGAGCGCCCATAGAAATCTGTTGATAAAAGATTTTTCAGGATCGCTCCTGCTTTTTTACAAACTGTTTTTATAGTTTACCATATTTAAGGGACGCCCGCCATAAAAGATTTGATGAAAGGGAAAAAATAAAATACCTTTAAGATATAGCAGGCTCAGCACAGCGCAAGCGCACAGGCGGCAAACGCTTTTGCATGAGCCTGGGTACATGGTACCGTGTCACAGGCCGCAGAATGAAAACCTCCCAGGGCAAGCCGATTCTTTTCTTCTGTCCAATGCAGATTGCCCGTGAATACGCCCTGCATACACAGACCAGAAATAGTTCAGCCGGTATTCAGACAGCACTTCATCCTTTACATAGACGTCCGCATCTGTTCCGCGCAGCAGTTCCTGCCCTGGCCGGATTTCTGACGGATGTACGTTTTCCAGTATAATTGCCTGCAGATGGGTACACCCTTCAAATGCCCCGTCCTCAATCAACGTAATTTCCTCTGGTACGGTAACCGTCCGTATATCCTCGTTCCCGGCATAGACTTCCGCATAAAGGATCTGCGGCTCCTCTAAGCCATCCTCTGCGGGAGCATCCTTCTCCCCTGCATCCCCATGCAGTTCTGGCTTCTGCGGCAGATCATATGCCACCCGCGCACTGTCCCCAAGCATTGCTTTGATATCCCGGATGCATTGGATGGTGTTCACCGTCCTGCCGCTGGAATTGAGGTGAAAATTCGTATCATAAAACCATTCAGCGTCCATCAGGCTGTCGTTCGGATTGCCGATGACCGGGAAATCCAGCTTCTCCTGCAGGGTTTCATAATATGTATTTACCTCCTCCTGTCCCGCTGCCAGCGCATTCACCGGGCAGAAACGATACCACACTTTAATCCCCTGCTTTTTCAGCCGCCGGGCATAGGCATTCATATATTCCAGAAATTCTTCCTGCCAGATTTCTTGCGTAAACCGTACCGGAGTATTCAGGTCGTGCCCATTGGGCATGCTATTTTTCCCACAGAGAGCCGTGTCAATATCCCCGTATGTATTAAAGACCGATTTTTGGTATACCCCTCCGGGATTTGGGCGTTCATTTTTCAGGTGGTAACGCAGTTTGTCCGCGGCAAAGCCGGGCAATGCTCCCAGCATCTGCCCCCAGTTATCGGGTTTTATTTTCAGCAATAGGGAAAAATCCCCGTCCGCCGCCTGCCACATGGCCTCTCCGTTAAAATAATCTGAAAGGGTCTGCGCCTCCTGTTCCGGAGACAAAATCACAATATCCCCTTCCCGCATCCCATCCTCAGAGAGATCCAACATGACCTTTGTTCCCAGCCCCGCATACATTCCAAAATTTACGGCTCTGTATTCTGGAAACGCCTCTTCCAGCATGGCACTGTCATAGCCAAATGCAATGCCGCTGCCGCCCACCAGTATGATCCGTTTCCCTTCTGTCGTTTCCAGACGCCTGCATTTTTCCTTCAATTCCCCTAAAAAGGTGTCTTCATACCGTGCGGGCAGGCAGAATGCGCAGACTGCAAAAAAAATGGGCAGCGCCAGGAGCAGGGCTGACGTCGTAACAAGGATTGTTATTTTCGATTGATGTTCCATGCTCTCTCCCTTTTCGTTAAAATTATCCTATCTCTTTCAGATTAACGTATCTGCCAGGCCTCTCTTTTCTCCTGCAAAGTTTTCCCGCTATCTGTATTACAATTCCTCAATAAACTGAATCCCTTTCTCGTGCGCCAGCACTTCGAGAATCTCTGAATGCGTGCGGTGGATCTGGCTGGAAACCGTCACGGTATAGCTGAGCGTCCCCGGCTTTCCGTTGCGTTCATACACGGAAAATCCTTTATTTACCCGGATATTGCTCACCTCCAGCTCATGTTCCCTGGCATACTGCAGGAATCCGCTGAAACTGCCCTGTTCCGCATTATACTCAATATACAGATCCAGATATCTGGATTTTTTCCGGATCCAGATGTCAAATCTCAAAAGCCCGGATACGGTAAACGCAATCCCAAGGCTGCCTAATACCGCTCCCTCATAAAAACCGATCCCAATGGCAAGGCCGCTGCAGGCCGCGGTCCAAAGCCCGGCTGCTGTCGTAATCCCGGTGATCTTATTCCTCCCGGTCAGCACGATTGTACCCGCGCCCAGAAAACCGATGCCGCTGATCACCTGGGCTCCCAGACGCACCGGGTCACCGGTCTGATAGGTGATACATACATACTGGTTCGTCATCATCACCAGCGCGGATCCCAGGCAGACCAGAATATAAGTCCGAAGTCCGGCGGGGCGGTTCTTAATCCCGCGTTCCAGCCCTAAAATTCCTCCGAGCAGGATGGACAAAATGATCCGGAGTGAGATTGACGCAATGTTCAGATCCCGCAGATATTCCATGATTGCTTCCAAAAATTTTATCCTCCCATTTTGATTTTCAGAAAAAACGCTTTCTTTTCATTTTAATTCCAATACATATTTGTATGCACTTTCATCGGGGTTTTGAAAATATTTCTCTTCGATCC
>CATKXE010000054.1 GCA_949840465.1 uncultured Lachnospiraceae bacterium
TGTGCTTGGCCTCATAGGACACCAGGTCAAACAGCGTAAACCCCGTATGTCCGGTAATATAATTACATTTCCCGTTGTCATCCGTATTCATGCGCAGAGCACCGATCACCGCGTTAACCATGTCCTCATCCCCTTTCAGGAAACGGCGCATGGTATTCTGGAAACAGTCGTCCCTCTGCATGATCTTCGCCCCTTTGAGGAGAGGATCCTGCTTCAGGCTGTCCCAGGACACATTATAAGGATTTACAATAAAGCCGTCAATATGGTATTCCAACATATAATACCGGAGACATTCTATGGCAGTCTGGATGGGAATATCCGGTGTGAACGGCATCTCAAGAGCCACTTCAATCCCCGCCTTGTGACAGGCTTTTACCATATCTTTCAATTCCTCCACTGCATGCCCGTCTGCACTATATGCCGCTTTGGGCGCAAAATAATATCCTCTGCCATATCCCCAATAATTCACACGGCGGCCACAGGTCTCTTCAAACTCATAAATAGGCATGCACTGGATCTGGTTGATTCCCAGCTCCTTCAGATACGGGAGCATCTCCACGATCCCTGCAAAGGTTCCCTTGTGCTTCACCCTGGAAGACCCATGCCTTGTGAACCCCCGCACATGAAGGCTGTACGCGATCACCTCATGATAAGGAAGACGCAGGATCTTATCTCCCTCCCAATCGTAATCAGACGACGGGAAACGCCCCCTCACTTCATGAAGGCTCACATCCGGCGTCTCTCCAAACTTTCTGGTGCGCGCAAGTTCGCGCACGTAAGGATCCAGCATCACCTTATCCTGAATCCGAAAATTATACTCATATTTCCGCCCATTCAGGCCCTCCACGGCAAGAAAGCGGATTTCCCCCAGCCCTTCTTCTTCCGGCATGTCATAGACACAGACCGGTTCGGTCTTTCCTGTACGGTACAAAAGAAGCTCGCACTTCTTTCCCGCCGGTACGGAAACTGCAAAATTCACCTTGTCTTCTTTTGTCGTCACACCCAACGGCTGCGGGTATCCTTCCACTTTCTTCATAATGCTATTCCTCCTATAAGTCCATCCTATACTGCCTAGCCATCTGTTTCGTAAAATGTTAATACCTGCGTGTGTAATTTGTAAAAAATAGATTCATAACTGCTGCGCGGGACAAACCGACAGTATCTTATATCCTGTTTCTTACTGCCATCCGTCTGTTCCATACATCTCCACATTTCCTTTATCAATAAGAAATGTATCTTCATAGGTAGCCGCCTCGAAATTCTCACCGTTTAAAATTGCAATCCCGATTTCTGCCGCCTCTTTTCCAATCCGGATCGGGGACTGTGCGCCTGTTCCTGTCATGGGGCTGTCCTGCTTTGCAATCTCGCTCTTAATCTCCGGCGAGCCATCCACACCATAGATACGGATGTGTTCCTTAACGGATCCCTCAGACGCTTCCACCGCCCGCAACGCCCCCAGTGCGATCCTGTCATTTCCGCACATGACTGCATCAATCTCCTGGTATTTCTCCAAAAATCCTTCCATTACCTCCGCTGCTTTCTCCATCCCCCCATTGACGTCCGCCCGGTCTAAGACTTCAAATCCGCCGTCTGCAATAGCCTGCTCAAATCCCGTGATCCTGTCATTGACCGAACTCATGGAGGGGCATTCGAGAATCAAAAGCTTACCGCCTTTTGGACACTTCTTTTTCAGATCTTCCCCACATACAAACCCTGCGTTCCTGTTGTCAGATCCCACATAAGCTTTGACCAAATCTCCTTCTTTCACCTGCGTATCGATGTTAATGACCGGTATCCCTTCCTCCCTTAACATCTCCAAAGCCGGGGTAATTGCCTCCCAGTCCACCGGGCACAAAAACAATGCGTCAATCCCCTCCTCAACCAGCTCTTCTATCTGCTGGTTCTGCACTCTGGCATCTGCCCCCTGATTCCTGGAAACCAACGGATACTCTTCTTCTCCTAATGTATTTTCAAGAGAACGCCGCAATGTGTCAAAATACGGATTGTCCATATCAATACAGCTATATCCGAACACATATCCCCTCTCTTCTTCCTCCTCGGACTCTTCCTCCACCACCGGATTATCTTCCGGCGTTCCCACATTCTTCTTACAGCCTCCTAGCATCATACACGCCAGCAGTATAGTAGAAACTGTGAGGACTGTTCTTTTTCTCATATAACACCTCTCTTTATACCAGAGTACTTTTTTCTCTGCCCTGCAAGAAAAAATACCTTACTTTATTCTACCGTGTTTTGAAGGTTTGTCAAGAGAAGCTCTTCTAGAAAACGGGAGGGGCGGGCGTCCTTGCCGTTCTTTACAGTCACATAGCTGATCTTGAGACATTCCCTGGCACGGGTCATGGCTACATAGAACAGCCTGCGCTCTTCCTCAGCTCCCTGCTCTTTCAGGGATTTTTTATAGGGGATCTGCCCTTCATTCGCCTGAATAATGAACACGGTATCAAACTCCAGGCCTTTTGACGCATGCATGGTCATCAGCTGCACGCCTGTGCGCCCAACCTCTCTGTGCTGTCTCTGCTTTTTCAGGGCATTCGCATATTCCTCCATGTGAGCAAACCAGTCCTGCGCCGTCGCAAAAGGCTTTGATGCCTCCTCGAGTTCTGCCAGCACGTCAAAATATTCCGACGGCTGTATCCCTCTCGCCTCCGCGCATTCCCGCAGATAATCATCATACCCAACCTTTTTCCTGAGATACTGAATGGCTGCATAGGGAGCCATCTTTCCCATCATCTTCAGATCCCACTCAAACTGGTCGATCCGATCCTGCATCCAGTCCTTATCACAATAAAATTTTCTCAGTTCCTCAAAAGACCCCTTGCCGCTCCCTGACATGGCGGCGCGCCCCAGATACCTTTTCGGCCGGTTCATGACCAGCAGGAAATCAGAACGTTCCCTGCTCCCATCCGCCAGACGGAAATAGGCCCTGATATCCTTTGCAATAAAATGCTGGTAAAGATCCGGCAGTAAGTCCCGCATAAAAAAGGGAATCTTCTGCTTCACCAGCTGGGCTGCCATTGCACGGGCATCGGTATGCACCCGGTAGAGCACGGCAATCTGCTCCGCCAAAATCCCGCTTTTGATCCGGCTGCGTATCTCAGATGCCACATAGACGCCCTCATCCTCTGAATCCAGTGTCTCCTGTATATGCACGGCCTCCCCTGCCTGCTTTTTTGGCCGGATGGCCTTGGCAAAACGTACTTCATTGTGTTCGATGACGCGCAATGCATGCCGGACAATATTTGCTGTAGACCGGTAATTGATATCCAGAAGCATCTGCTCCGCCTGTGGATAATCCTTCAGAAACCGGAACATAAGCTTTACGTCAGCGCCACGGAATCCATAGATCGACTGGTCGTCATCCCCGACTGCGAACAAATTCTCCTCGGGTGCTGCCAGCATCCTGATCACATCATACTGCACCTGATTGATGTCCTGAAATTCATCAACCAGGATAT
The DNA here is from genome assembly GCA_949840465.1 of uncultured Lachnospiraceae bacterium. Classification (GTDB taxonomy): domain Bacteria; phylum Bacillota; class Clostridia; order Lachnospirales; family Lachnospiraceae; genus Schaedlerella. The sequence continues at coordinate 3,477 of CATKXE010000054.1, forward strand.
ACTGAAATTTCTTCTGCCACAGCCTCAGGACATCCGGACGCCTCCTGAATAAATCATAACACAAAACCAGCATATCATCAAAGTCTATTTTTCTTGCATTTTTACGAAATAACTCATATTCCCGGTAAATACTTTCAAAAGCCTCCCGGGAGCACTGTCTTGGCTGATATTCCTGAAGTTTCAGGCCGTTGTTTTTGATACGTCCAATCTCTGCTGCAATGGTTTCCAGAAAATCCTCCTCGTCAAAAATATCCAGCTCCAGCCCGGATATAATCTCACGGAGCATTCGGTATTTCTCATCCTCCGAAAGAATATTCTGCGGTCCTAAACGATACGCCCATTTCAAAATTCCATAATAGATCCCATGAAACGTTCCCATGGTCACCGGAAGCCTTCGCCCTTCCATCAGGGCCTGTAGCCGCAGTTTCATCTCCTGCGCCGCAAATTTAGTAAAAGTAATGACCAGAATTTCTTCTGGTCTTACCTGGTTCCTCTCTATAAGGTACTTTATCCGATTTACGATTGTCAGGGTCTTCCCCGAACCCGGCCCTGCAAGCACAAGGCAGGGGCCTTCTTTGTGGGTGACCGCCTGTTTCTGAGCCTGATTCAAATCAGTGTTTACTCCTTCCTGATTATAGATGAATCGTAAGGGGCCGGCCTGCAAAACCTGTCTGCATTGGCAGGCTTACAGTTCCCTGCAAAGCTTCGCGACCGCCTCTTTGATTCTGCGCAAGGATTCCTCTTTCCCAAGAACCTCCATGATTTCCGTAGCCCCGCCCGGGGTATTCTGCTTTCCTGAAACCGCAGTACGGATGGGCCACATCACATAACCGATCTTGCATCCTTTCTCTGCCGCATAGCCTTTCAGCGTCTCAAACAAGGCATCATTGCTATAGTCCGCCTGGCTTTCCAATACCGGAATCAAACCCTTAAGGACTTCCATGGACGTCTGAGGGGTTGTCTTCATCTTCTTATGGGTATACATTGCCACATCGTAGGCCGGCACTTCCTGAAAGAAATCAATCTGCTCCCGGATGTCCGGGAAAACCTCAATCCTTGTCCTGACCAGCGCCGCAATCTTAGCCAGATCACAATCTCTGGTGACTGTCTCGCGAATATAAGGCTTTGCCAGCTCGTAAAACCTGTCTTCCTCCATAGCCTTTAAATATTCCCCGTTCATCCATTTTAGCTTCACCGTGTCAAATACAGCCGGGGATTTACTCATATGTGTGTAATCAAATGCCTCCACCAATTCCGGCAATGAAAAAATCTCCCGGTTACCCGAGGGGCACCACCCCAGAAGCGCTACGTAATTGACAACAGCCTCTGATACAAACCCCTGCCCGATCAGATCTTCATAGGAAGAGTGGCCGCACCGCTTGCTCAGCTTCCTGTGCTCCTCGTCTGTAATCAGAGGACAATGTACATAGACCGGAACCTCCCAGCCAAAGGCTTTATACAGACGGTTATACTTCGGCGCCGAAGACAGATATTCATTGCCCCGCACAACATGGGTAATCCCCATCAGATGGTCGTCCACCACATTGGCAAAATTATAAGTCGGATATCCGTCTGATTTAATCAGGATCATATCGTCAAGTTCCTGATTCGGAACCGTAATATCACCATAAATCTCGTCATGAAAAGTAGTCTCCCCTTCATCAGGCACATTCAGACGGATCACCCAGGGCTTTCCCTCCGCCAGGTTCGCCTCCACCTCTTCTTTACTCAGCCCCAGACAATGCTTATCATAGACGACAATGTCTGTCCCATCCTCCGAAACAGAGGTTCGAAGAGAATCCAGCCGTTCTTTCGTACAAAAACAGTAATACGCATCTCCCTGCTCTACGAGCTGCTTCGCATATTTTAAATATAATCCGGAGGCATTGCGCTCACTTTGCACATAAGGACCCACACCTCCGTCCTTGTCCGGCCCTTCATCATGAATAAGCCCTGTCTTCTCCATGGTTCGGTAAATAATATCCAGAGCGCCTTCCACAAATCGTTCCTGATCCGTATCCTCAATACGAAGGATAAAATCCCCCCCTTCGTGCTTTGCAATCAGATATGCATAAAGCGCAGTCCTTAAATTCCCCACATGCATCCTCCCTGTAGGGCTGGGCGCAAATCTTGTTCTTACCTTTTTCATCTTCTCCTGTCTCCAATTCCTGCAAGTGTTCTGCCGTGCCTTTTAAAACACTGCACAACCGTAATATGTTTTTTATTATAGAACAACTTTCCAAAATCTTCAACAAAGATTTTTGTTTCGACATAAACTCATACGCTGAACTGCGCGAAAATGGGGTCACGAAGTGACATCTTCCTCTCCCATTTTCTGCGCATCCGCCGGAGGCTCACAGTAAACCTCTTTCATTCATAATGGTATCTGTAATACCAATTTAGAGGTTTACTTTGTAAGTATAACCGAATATCCCGATAACATCTGTGCATACACTTCGTATTGCTCTTCCGGCACTGCGATCACCAACCCATTGCCGGCAGAATCTCCAAACACATTTCCCTCGAAAGAAACAAAAGCACTCCTTCTTAGATCCAGACGATTCAGGGCGGTCCCTTCAAAGGCTCTGCCCGCAACAGCTGTAACCTGAGACGGAACCGAATAAACATCGACCCTTCCGCTGGGAAACTTCATCAGCACAGACATGGAGCTGTCAAAGAGAACACCGGATACACTGGCATATCCTGCATTGCCTCCTTCCACCTCAATCCATTCCAGATTATCCAGACCCGCAAACGCACCCTCCTCAATCACGGCAACCCCTGCCGGAATATACATCTCCACAATTCCGGCCCCGCTCCCCAGGAAAGCCCCGCTTCGGATTCCCGTACACTCTGCCGGAAGTTCCAGACATCCATCAATAATCTCAGCATATTCTGGTTGAAATCCGCACATCATTCCTGCTTCGTCCAGAAGGAAACCGGCGGACGGAGCAGTTTGTGTACCATCTCCCTCCACAAGATCCCCGGGAATTTCCTCCGCACCCGAATCCGGAATTTCCGTACCCGGCGCCTCGGGTTCCGGCACAATCGGTTCCGGCGCTACGGGCTCGTCCGCCGGTTTTTCCGGCACAACCGTATCCGGCTCTTTCGGAGCAGGCGGCGTCATATCTTCCACAGGCACTGTAGAATCCGGTTTTTGCTCTGATACAATCTCGGACGGTTTCTTCGTATCTTCTTCCGGTTTTTCTATTGGGTCTGTTATCTTTATATCCTCTATAAAGTCTGCCGGAGGTCTTTTCTCCGTATCCTCTACAGTTTCCATCGGGGTTCGTTTCGTTGCATCCTCTTCCGCGGTATCTATGGGAATCCGGATGTCCGACGGCCTTTCCGGCTCCACCTCAGCCGCGGCGGGCAGTTTGGAGACGATCTCTCCCACAATCACGGATGTATCCGGCAGCGGTTCCGGCACAATGTCAGAGAATTCCTTCAGGGAAGGCATAACAGCCGACGGTACTGCCTCCTCTGCAAGAAGCGAATTGCCTCCCTCTGCTTCGGGCTGCACATGATCTGGCGTCAAAGGCGGAACCAAAACCTCTCCCTCTAACGGTAGTTTCGCTAATGCATAGTCTCCCCGTGCAGGATTCGGCACAGCATCCCGCAAAAGCAAATCCGGTTTTTGTGAAATGGCTGCCGCAGCCGAAAGCAAATCCGCCTCACTTTTGACTGTTTCACAGTCTCCGCCAAAGACATTCACCTGTACTTTCGCACATGCCGCACTTGTAGTTTGTGAAACCGGAATGAGCGGTTTACGCAGGAAATCATCCATAGTTCCCAAAAATTCCTGATTCAGAATCAGCATTATCCCCACCAAAACAGCTAAAATACCTGCAAGCCCACGAACCGACGGTTCCCGGGCTTCCGCTCCCATTGCCTTTTCCACTTGTAAGCTACCTGCCTTTCTCTTTCGTCCATAAAAGTCCCACTAAACTTTTTTTGCATTGTACAATAGAAAAAAGGAATGCAGCAATCGCCCGCAACATAGAATTGCAGGCGAGCAACATTCCTTTGCAGGAGCCGTTACAATCTACAAAATGCATCCTGCCGGTTCTGACAGAGGCGGCAGAACTATTTATTTGAATCCTTCCCACGAAATCTTACACTTTAATCTCCGACTTCATACCGATGAGCTCTTTATGATCCTCCAAAAGCGGACGGATCACCTGTTCCAGATAGGTCTCCACCTGTTCCTTCGCACGTCCCACATATCTGGCAGGTTCCATGGCCTTTTGAAGCTCTTCCAGACCCAGGTTAAACGCCGGATCAGCTGCGATCAGTTCCAGGAGATTATTATCCATCCCCTTTTCCTTCACATTCTTTCCCGCTTCCATGGAAAGCTCCCTGATCCGCTCATGCAGCTCCTGCCTGTCCCCTCCGGCTTTCACTGCATCCATCATGATATTTTCCGTAGCCATGAACGGAAGCTCGGACATCAGCCGCTTTTCGATCACCTTTGGATAGACCACAAGGCCGTCCACTACATTGAGGCACAAATCCAGAATCCCGTCAATCGCCAAAAAACCCTCCGGCACACTCAGGCGCTTGTTGGCCGAATCGTCCAATGTACGCTCGAACCACTGGGTGGCAGATGTGACGGCCGGATTCAATGCATCGATCATCACATAGCGGGACAGGGAGGCGATCCGCTCGCTCCGCATGGGGTTTCTCTTATAGGCCATGGCCGAAGAACCGATCTGGCTTTTTTCAAAAGGTTCCTCCACTTCTTTTAAATGCTGCAGCAACCGGATATCATTCGAAAATTTATGCGCACTGGCGGCAATCCCGGCAAGCACGTTAAGTACCCTTGTATCTGTTTTTCGGGAATAGGTCTGTCCTGATACCGGATAGCAGGCCTCAAATCCCATCTTCTCTGCGATCATAGGATCGATTTTGTCTATGGTTTCCTGATCTCCTTCAAACAATTCCAAAAAGCTGGCCTGCGTTCCGGTGGTTCCCTTGCTGCCCAATAATTTCAGGCTTCCCAGCACATAATCCAGATCTTCTAAATCCATCACAAATTCCTGCATCCACAGGGCCGCCCTCTTTCCCACCGTGGTAGGCTGGGCCGGCTGGAAATGGGTGAATGCAAGGGTCGGCTGAGACTTCTGCTCTTCCGCAAACTTCGCCAGTTCTGCGATCACATTGACCAGCTTTTTCTGCACCAGCCTCAATGCCTCGGACATAAGGATGATGTCCGTATTATCCCCCACATAGCAGGAGGTGGCTCCCAGATGGATAATTCCCTTTGCCTTTGGGCACTGTACTCCATAGGCATAGACGTGGGACATCACATCATGGCGCACCTGCTTCTCCCGCTCCTTTGCCACATCATAATTGATATCTTCCGCATGAGCTTTCAGTTCTTCAATCTGTTCTTCGGTAATATTCAAGCCCAGTTCCTTCTCTGTCTCTGCCAAAGCAATCCACAGCTTTCTCCAGGTCCTGAACTTCTTGTCCGGTGAAAAAATATACTGCATCTCCCTGCTTGCATACCGCTCAGAAAGCGGGCTCACATAACGATCCGTACTCATACTGTTTCCTCCTATTTGTAACCTCCCGTATCTTTTTTCATACGGTGCTTTACACTGCCAAGCTATAATAATGAAACAACGCACCTCACTCGAAGGCATGGCTGATGTCGTGATCCGGAACCTTCATGGGATAACGCCCTGTAAAGCAGGCGTCGCAGTACCCCAGATCCCCTACCATCCCTTTTAACTTTTCCACTTCCATATACCCCAGTGAATCCGCCCCGATCATCTCCCGGATCTGCTCTGTGGTATGAGAATGGGCGATCAGCTGGTCATCCGACGGGACATCCGTCCCAAAATAGCAGGGATATAAAAACGGCGGAGAGCTGATCCGTACATGGACTTCGGCTGCACCTGCTTTTTTCAGCATCTTAATAATATTGGCGCAGGTTGTCCCCCGCACGATGGAATCATCCACCATAATGATCCGTTTCCCCTTTACCACCTCAGAGATCACATTCAGTTTGATCTTCACGCCGGACTCCCTGTCGCTCTGCTTGGGCTTGATAAAAGTCCGCCCCACGTAGCTGTTCTTATGAAACGCCATTCCATAGGGGATGTTCGACTGCTCCGAATAGCCTTTTGCCGCAATCAGCCCGGAGTCCGGCACACCCACCACGAGGTCAGCCTCCACCGGATAGGACTTTGCCAGCGCCTTTCCTGCCGCAATCCTGGCATGATAGACATTGACCCCATCCAAAGTGCTGTCAGCCCTTGCGAAATAAATATATTCAAAAATACATCGAGTCTGCTTTTCTGAAGGAACCGCCATGCCCATATCCGAACTTACGCCGTCCTTTGTAAAGGAGACCACCTCTCCGGGACGCACATCCCTCACAAACTCGGCTCCAATAGCGGCAATGGCACAGCTCTCCGAGGCAAGAAACCAGGTATTGTCCCGCTTCCCGATACATAAGGGCTTTAATCCTCTCGGATCCCGCGCCCCGATCATCTTGCGCGGGCTGCTGACTACTAAGGCATAGGCGCCCCTGAGCTTCTTCATGGCGTTTTTTACCGCATCTTCAGCCTTCCTCACATTCAAGCGCTCCCGTGCAATATGGTACGCAATCACCTCGGAGTCAATGGTAGTCTGGAAAATAGCCCCCGTATATTCCAGCTCTTTTCTCAATTCAACAGCATTAACCAGATTCCCGTTGTGTGCGATGGCCAGAGTTCCTTTCACGTAATTAATGACAAGGGGCTGGGCATTTTCCACGCAGGTTCCTCCGGCAGTGGAATACCGGACATGTCCCACGCCCAGATTTCCTTTTAGACCTCCCAGAGCCTCCTCATTGAACACATCATCCACGTGCCCCAGGCCTTTTCTGGACAGCACTTTACGCTTTCCATACGTATCAGTCACCGCAATCCCACAACTCTCCTGTCCCCTGTGCTGCAGGGCAAACAGACCGTAATACACAGAGGCAGCCACGTCGCCGCCATCCAGATCATAAGCGCCGAATACGCCGCACTCCTCGCCCAGGCCTGTCCTGACCTTCTCAAATTCACTCATATACGAACTCACTCCTTTTACAACAGACTCCTGAAATCTCTCCCTCACCCCTGATTACTTGTTCCCCGCCAAAGATACGGAAGAAAACGTCAGATTCCAATTCCCGGCCCCGCCTCCGTGAATTGTTACAATGTCAGGTTCTATATATGCACTAAGACATGACGATTATAATACAATATAAAAGGAAAGTCAAATAACACGCGGGGCTCCTACCCTTGTGTAAACCGTGACAAAAACTGGCGCGTCCTCTCCTCTCTCGGAGTTTCAAACACCTGCCCTGGATCCCCCTGCTCCAGAATATAGCCTTCGTCCATAAAGATCACCTGATCGGCCACATCTCTGGCAAATGCCATCTCATGGGTCACAATGATCATGGTCGTCTTCTGCACTGCCAGCTCTTTGATCACCTTTAGGACCTCTCCGGTCAGCTCCGGATCCAGAGCGGACGTAGGTTCGTCAAAACATAAGATGTCCGGCTGCAGGGCAAGAGCCCGCGCAATGGCTACGCGCTGGCACTGTCCTCCGGAAAGCTGATGGGGGTAATTATCCCTCCTGCCGGAAAGCCCCATCTCGTCCAGAAGCGTTCTTGCCTGCGCCTCGATCTGCGCATGGATCTCCTTTTTCCTGGCCTTGTAATCTGGCTGTTCCTTTGCAAGAAGCTCCTTCGCGAGCATCACATTTTCCATGGCCGTATATTGCGGGAACAGGTTAAAGGACTGAAATACCAGTCCAAAATGCAGCCGTTTCCTGCGGATCTCCGACTCCTGCCTTGTGGCGGCATCCCCCGCGTCAAAGAGCGTCTCTCCATTGACACGCAGGACTCCCCTGTCGGGCTGTTCCAGAAAATTCAGACACCGCAGCAACGTTGTCTTGCCGCTTCCCGAAGATCCGATGATGGAAAGGACCTGTCCCTTTTCCAGAGAAAAACTGATGTCCTTTAACACTTCTGTGTGTTCAAATGATTTACAAATATGTTCTACTTCTAAGATCGACATCCCCATTCTCCTTTCCTATCTGAAGTAATCCAGTTTCTTTTCCAGACGGCCCAGCAGCAAAGTCAGGATCCCATTTCCGATGAGATAGTATACCGCGGTAAAAAACAACGGCCAGATCTCGCCTGAAATCCCCTGGGAGCCTTTCATGAATGCCTGCCCTGCCCAGATAATTTCCTGCAGGGCAATAATACGTGCCAGAGATGTATCTTTAACCAGTGTAATAATCTCATTGGACATAGGGGGCACGATCCGCTTGATCATCTGTAGCAGCGTGATCTTGAAAAAGATCTGCGTCTTCGTCATGCCAAGAACCAAGCCTGCCTCTTCCTGCCCAACAGGAACCCCCTGAATGCCGCCCCGGTAAATCTCGGAAAAGTAGCATGCATAGTTCACGATAAACGACACCGCCGCCGCCAGAAACCTCCCCCCTTCTCCGCCGCCCCAGATTGGGGTATGCAGCACAAGGCCGGGAAAATAATAAATGATCAGTAATTGGATCATAAGGGGAGTCCCACGGATGATCCATACGAAAATTTTTGTTATGTAGCTCAATGGCTTAAAACTGGACATCGAACCAAACGCAATCACTAATCCCAGAGGGAAAGCGCCGATCAACGTCACAAAAAACAGCTTCAAAGTCTGGATAAACCCGACGTTGAGCGCCCGGATCACGATTGGCATTTGTTCTAAAATCAATTCCATGTACTTTTCCTGCTTTCTCTTATTGTCTCTATTATTACAAGGAAAAGTAGAGAGCGGACGATCCACTCTCTACTTGTCATACCTTTTCCACATGAGCCGCTTGCCGCCAGGCAGCTGCGGTTCAGATTAGAGCTTAGAACGAACCGGCCCGTTGTTGCCGAAATCCTACTGCTCTACAACCGCCGCTTCTACGCCGTAAGTCTCTGCCGTCTTCATCATGCTGCCGTCTTCAAAGCTGGCTGCAAAAAAATCATTGAGTGCTGCGGCCAGATCGGAACCTTTCCGGAAACCAACACCATACTCCTCACTGTTTAAACCGATGGTATATGCCAGATCCGCATATCCTGTCCCTTCTCCTACCATAGCGGCAGCCATCAGAGAATCGATCACAGCCGCATCCGAGGTTCCAGAAGCAACTTCCATCAGGGCATCAGACTGGGCTTTTACCGGCGTATAATCCAGCCCCAGGCTGCTGACCTGCTCTTCCCCGGCGCTTCCCGCCTCCACCGCAAAGGAAAGATCGGAAAGGCTGTCCTTATCCTGATATTTATCCGCCACATCTGCCGGAACGATCACGATCTGCGCATTGTTGCAATATGCATTGGAGCATTCCATAGAACTGGTCACTTCATCTGTCAGCGTCATTCCGTTCCAAACACAGTCGATGGTCTTGCCGTCCAGCTCCATAATCTTGTTATCCCAGTCAATCTCAACAAATTCCACTTCTACGCCCAGGCTCCTGGCAAACGCCTTCGCCATATCCGCGTCAAAGCCGATCCATTCTCCGTTCTCGTCCTTGTAATCCATAGGTTCAAAATCTGTAATTCCCACGACCAGGGCGCCTTTATCTTTTACATACTCCATGTCGCTCTCAGAAGCCTCATCCCCTGCTCCTTCCTCCTGCCCATTAGAAGATTCCGCCGCATTGCTGGCCCCGTCCTTTTGAGAATCATCGGAACTGCCGCCGGAATTGCCGCATGCAGCCAGAGACAAAACCATAACCAGTGTCAACATCATGGTAAATAACTTCTTCATAACCATTTTCTCCTTATTGTACATTTTTCGTATTCCGAACCGCATAGAAATGCGTCCCTTTTATCTGCGTAATTTATTTTGTACAGATAGAAACCGCATGACGCAGCCCAAAATACTTTCTTATATTATCAGTTTACTAAGCTAAAGTCAACAAGAAAATACATGATTTTCTATCCAATTTTCAGGATACCATCCCGCCCAGCATTCCACCGCCTGCACAGAGCAGGAACGTGGTCAGCACATTTGCCCCATTCCCCTGCAGAGAACGGTAAACTGCAAGTGACACCAGAAGCAGAAGCCCAAAATAAAGGATCCCGCAGGTCAGACCCCACAAAAATTTCCGCACCCCTGCCAGCTTTCCAACGATAAATCCTCCCGCAAACGTGGACACCACATAGATCATAATGATCCCTGCCGCCACCTTGCCCTCATCCAGATTCAGCTTATACAGCAGAAAAGCAAGAAGCAGCAGGAGGATTCCGCTGATTATGTACGCACACAACAGAGATTTCAGCATCCAGACAACCACCTGTTCCACATTCTGCCCTTTGTTCGCCTTCTTTTCCATTCTATCCCCTCCAACTCTATGGGATTGCTCCCGAAAAGCCTTCTACATTCATGAATCCTGACGCAAAGACTTTCCGAAAGCGCACCATGAAACAAACCTTAAATCTACTGATTATAGTCTATGATGACCGGGCACAGATTAGAACCTCTGGCACATCGGATTCCTTCTTCTCGTACAGGCGGTAAGTGTCACTGCTCCATCTGCCGCCCCAGGAAGCTTGCCGCGCTCATGGCAACCTTCTGCTCTGTCTCTCCCATCTTCTTCTTTTCATCCCGGTTCAGGAAGACCACAGAGCCGATCACGTCGCCCTCACACAGGATCGGGCAAACTGCCTCCTCCTGATAATCCACATCCCCGTCCGCAATACGGATGAATTTATTGCTGTCCGCTTTTGCAAGGATATGCTCCCTCTGCTGGATGACTTTTTCCAGATCCTTACTGATATACTTATCCTGCAGGTCTTTCTTCCCGTTTCCTGCAGCCGCCACGATCTGGTCAGTGTCCGTGATGCATACCGTACAGTTCATGGTCTGGGCAAGGCTCTCCGAATATTGCTTCGCCAGGGCGCTCAGTTCCCCGATTGGAGAATATTTTTTCAGGATCACTTCACCCTCCCGGTCAGTAAATATTTCCAGCGGGTCGCCCTCCCGGATCCGAAGCGTCCTTCGGATCTCCTTTGGAATCACTACTCTTCCCAGATCATCTATTCTACGTACAATTCCTGTAGCTTTCATATTTATATCCCTCCATCTGCAAATTCTGTCGTAATTCTATTATTTGTAAACGAAGGCATTTTATACCTTGCACTTTAGAAACCAGGCCTGATCATCATTTGAAAAAAATGGGTATCACTCCTCTTCTATCCCCGCAATATCATCAAACGGTATTTTTTCTCCATCCTCCAGAACCAGTACGCGGGCGTAGTCGTCAATTTTTTTTACACTCCCTTTTACAGCCACGTAAGCCCCGCCCTGCTTTTTCCTGTCCGGCTTAAAATATGTCACTGTAATGACAGGCCGAAAAGCCAGCTTTTCTTTTACCATTTGAAGCTTCCCATCCAGTGCCGCAAGGCTGCTCTCATCCAGTTCCATTTTTTCTTCCGTCAGCCTCGCGGTCTCCCTGATTGCGGCCTCATATCCGGTTAAAGCGGCAAAAGGGGCAAACTGCGCTGCCCGATCCCTGACAGGCATAGGCGCATGGGACAGGGACACATGGTGAGGAAGATGGATGATATCATCATACTTCTGCATTTCTTTTTCATTGTACTTCCTCCCGTTTTTCCAATCCCCGTTCATCCTTTTTTATGCCCTCCTATCTGATTGTTGCGCTCCCTTGCCGTGGCTCCCTCTTCCAGATTCATGCCCTTTAAAATGGCATTTTTCCCGAATTTCTTTTTAATATCCAATACGGCTTCCTGAACTCTGCGTTCACGCTCCAGGGTTTCCTTCTCCTCTTCCCGTTCCTTCTTTAGCGCCGCGTAGTCTGTAAACAGGTCAAGCTGTTCATAAGAACCTTCTGCTTCCGTTACATCCTGGCCTGTAACATGGTTTGCAGCAATATAGACCCTTCTGACCATCAGCTTTGGATCCACAATCCTGTCGTACAGTTCCATGACCGCCTCCATAATCTTCCTGGCAGACGCAGTCTTCTTATCCAGATTCGCCGTGCCGTGGGCATGCTTTGGAACCCTGCGCCCATAGCGGTCTGTCGTGACTTCCCCCTGAAAAGATTTTTTTCTTTCCGGTTCCGTCAGATTTCCGATATCGTACCCCACGGTCAGGACCACCTGAGCCGTAACCATTTTTTTCTGTACCAGATCCAGCGCAAGAGCATCTGTCATTTCCCGGACAATCAGCCTCGCCTTTTCAAAATTATAAGGGCAGTGCAGGACTTGTCCTGAACCCAGACTGTTGGAATCCGGCTTGTACGCCTTGATATCGGCAATGGTACAAGGTTCCCATCCCCATGCATGGTCGATCAGCAGCTCGGCATTTACCCCGAAAAGTTTGTAAAGCAGTTCTTCGTTATAAAAATCCGCAGGCTTTCCCACAGAACATCTGGCAATATCCCCCATGGTAAACAGTCCGTGTTCCTCCAGCTTCTTCGCATATCCCCTGCCTACCCGCCAGAAATCCGTCAAGGGGCGGTGGTTCCACAGAATCCTTCGGTAGCTCAATTCATCCAATTTTGCGATCCTGACCCCATTCTTGTCCGGCGGGACATGCTTCGCCACAATATCCATCGCCACCTTGCAAAGATACAGGTTCGTTCCGACGCCTGCCGTCGCGGTAATCCCAACCGTAGAGAATACATCCTGTATGATCTTTGCCGCCAGTTCACGGGCTGTAAGCTGATACGTGTTTAAATAATCCGTTGCATCGAGAAACACTTCATCGATGGAATATACATGGATATCCTCGGGGGCGATATATTTCAGATAAACGTCGTAAATCCTCGTGCTGTATTCCATATAGCAGGCCATCCTCGGCGGCGCTATGATATAATCCAGAGCCAATTCCGGGGAAGCTTTCAGTACTGTGTCATCGCAGGATGAACCGGCAAACTGTTTCCCTGCTGCGCGGCTCTTTCTCTCGAGGTTCACTTCCCGTACCCTCTGAACCACCTCAAACAGCCTTGCGCGCCCCGGAATCCCGTAAGATTTTAACGAAGGGGATACCGCCAGGCAGATTGTCTTTTCCGTACGGCTTAAATCCGCGACCACCAGATTGGTAGTCATGGGATTTAAGCCGCGTTCCATACATTCCACGGAAGCATAAAATGATTTCAGATCGATTGCAATATATACGCGGTCTTTCCGGGACATCCCTGCTTTCCTCCCCAAACATTCTTTATGTCATATCCTTTTTTCCAAAAATCGTAGAAATCTTCATCTGATTATAACATAAATTATACCTTGAAAACCACTCTTTATTCTGCTAAAATCATAAGAGCCAAAAACCACACAGGATGGAGAGATTTTTTATGAGTCTTACAATACCTATTGAAACTTCTGCAAGGCATATTCATTTATCAGAAGAAGATTTTAAAACCTTATTCGGGCCGGATGCAAGCCTGACCTATGTGAAGGAATTGAGCCAGCCAGGGCAGTACGCCTGTGAAGAACGCCTAACGGTGGCTGGCCCGAAAGACCGTTTTGACAAGGTGATCGTCCTCGGCCCATGCCGTTCCAGGACTCAGGTGGAGATCTCGGTCACCGATGCCAGAAAGCTTGGGATCAAGGGCATCATCCGGCAGTCCGGGGATATCGATGGAACGCCGGGATGTACGTTGATCGGACCCTGCGGGCAGGTCGAATTGACGGAGGGGGTCATCGTAGCAAAGCGCCATATCCATATGACTCCCATAGACGCAATCCGCGCCCACGTAAAAGACAATGATATTGTATTTGTCATCACAACAAGCTACGAACGCTCCCTGATTTTTTCGGATGTGGTCGTTCGTGTCAGTCCGTCCTTCCGTCTCGCCATGCATGTGGATACAGACGAGGCCAATGCATTTGCAAATGAAGACAACCCTACGGGCGTGATCTTAAAACTGTTTGACGGGCATACTTATAACCTGCAGTCCTGGGCCGAGGAACTACAGTCCGGGATCAACCGCTGAACATGCCGTTTGGTGAAACCATTCAATATCACACAGCCTGTCTATTACAGGTAAAAAAATTCATACAGGAGGGATACATTATGAGCAAGATCGACGAAGTAAGGAAAGACATGGTTGCAGCCATGAAAGCCGGAGAAAAAGAGAGAAAGGCAACCTTGTCCGCGCTGCTGACCGCACTGAAAAACAAAGCGATTGATAAGCGGGAAGACTTAACCGCGGAGGAAGAAATCCAGGTCATCTTAAAGGAGATCAAACAGACCAGGGAAACTCTGGAGACCACTCCAAAGGATCGCACCGACATCATTGAGGAGCATTCCAAGCGCCTGAAAGTCTTAGAAGAGTATGCGCCGAAGATGATGGGCGAGGATGAGATACGAACTGTCATAGCGGGCGTTTTATCTGATCTGGGAATAGATGCACCCGCTCCAAAGGATAAGGGCAGGATCATGAAGGAACTGATGCCGAAGGTAAAAGGAAAGGCTGACGGGAAGCTGGTCAGTGAACTGGTTGCCTCCCTTTTTTAACCGGTATACTCCTATAGAAAGGATATCATATGTTTACCCTGATTCTGAATCAACTGATAAAAATGCTCTTTATCATGATTCTCGCATTCATCTGCTACCGTCTGCACATCATCAATCAGGAGGGGAATCGAAATCTGTCCAACCTCCTTTTGATGGTGGTGAATCCCTGTCTCATCATTACGGTGTTCCAGACGGATTATGATGCAGAGCTGGTGCGGGGACTCCTGTCTGCCTTTGCCGTTGCCGTACTGGCACATGCAGCCGGGTTTTTGATCGCACATTTCCTGATCCCGGAAAAAGACAATCCGGAATTTGCAGTGGAACGCTTTGGCGCGGCCTATTCCAACTGTGGTTTTATCGGGATCCCTCTGATCAACAGCGTACTAGGCAGTAAAGGCGTGTTCTTTCTGACTGCTTACCTGACCGTATTTAACATCTTGTCCTGGACACATGGGCTGGTGCTGCTGAATGGAACATTCTCTGCAAAGCGATTGAAGGAAGGGCTGCTTGCACCAATCGTAGTCTGTACATGCATGGGAGCCGTACTTTTTTTCCTGCAGATCCGCATCCCATCACAGGTTCTTGATTCCATGAATTATATTGCGGACATGAATACTCCTCTCGCCATGATGATTGCCGGATTTTCCGTTGCGCAGGCGGATCTGAAAAAAATAGTTTCCCACATTCGCATTTGCTGGGTGTGTGTACTGAAGCTGTTCCTGATGCCTCTGGCTGTCCTCGCATTTCTGGCTGTCATGCCGATCGACCGCGATGTGGCATATACCACTCTGGTGGCCGCCGCATGCCCCACCGCAACGTCGCTGACTATGATGGCCATCCGGTTTGAGCGCAACTATACCTATGCATCCGAGATTTTCTCACTGAGCACCGTGCTTTCCGTTGTGACGATTCCCGCAGTAACCTATGCCGCCGGATTCATTCTCTGAGGCGCTGTGCCAGGAAAATACTTTTCATCTGTCCGCAAGCCCTTTTTCCGGCGCCTGCAGCCAAATAGTCGACGGCTTTGTAAAGCCTGTGTCGTGAACAATACATCAGATATTTTTCCGGCATATTCCGCATATATGCAGCAAACCTTTGTCCACTGTAAACTTTATTTCCATGTCGGCATAGGACATGCCATAGACACGCTCCGGGGTATTTTGATAGGAAGGCCTTGGATCCTGGCGAAGGAGCTGGCAAAGGGTTTTATACTCTTCTTCTGACACCTCTTCCCGCCATCTCTGCGGGAAATCTACATCCAGCCCGTAGTCTTTCGTATTCTCTGTAAAACCTCCAAAAGCGTCCGGGATACTATCCACGTAAGGAAGATAGGGTTTAATGTCAAAAACAGGCGTGCCGTCCAGTAGATCCGCTCCAGATACATAGAGGATCGGTCCTTCGGAGGTTTTCAAATCTATGCGTTTAAGACACACACAGGATAATCCGATCGGATTGGGACGGAACGGAGATCGGGTCGCAAATACCCCCATCCTCGTATTGCCTCCCAGCCGGGGCGGGCGCACTGTGGGCGACCATTTTCCCGGTTCGAAAACAGATTCCGAAAAAAGCCACAAAAGCCAGATATGCGAATATGCTTCTAATCCACGCAGTGCCTCTTCCGCCCGGTATTCCGGTTCAAATCGTATTTCGGCCTGCGTATCCGCCAGCCCGCTCTGCCGCGGGATTCCGAATTTTTCCTTAAAACCACTGCGGATATGAGCGATGGGTGTAAATTTGATCTCCTTAACCATCTCTTTTCCTTCCTTTTCCCTCGTTGCTCCATTTTCAGAATTGGTTCAACAAAGGAACATCTTTAATATGGATATCTGCTTTGATTATAGCACGGTATTTTTTCAGTTTCCATATGGGAAATTACAATGGAATACAAAAATATGCTCTGTAATGACTGAATGAAAGTAAGATGTGTTTTCCTGAGATGTATGCTGATTTTTACCACAGAATATAAATTCTGTGGTATTAAATAAAGCGCATTTTTTCCAATACTTTCTCATATTCCCTGGCACTCGCCGCCACATAAATCCGCGTAGTTTCAATAGAAGAATGTCCAAGAATATCGGCCAGATGCGGAAGGTTATTATCAATCTCATAGTATTTTCTGGCAAACAGATGACGTAAGTTATGGGGAAATACCTTGCTGGCGTCAACATGGGCCTCCTCACATAGCTTCTTCATTTCATGGCAGATGTTTGACCGGTCCAGAGGTTTTCCATTTCTGGTCGTAAATATGGGCCCGGTCTCGATATGGTGTTTTTTCATATATTCTTTTAGCTTCTTTCTCAGCTCTTTGGATAAAAGGATTGTTCTGTTTTTGCCTTTCAGGCTGATTTCAGATTGCCCGAAATTCACGGCTTCTGCTGTGATATATCTTAATTCACTGACCCGGATTCCTGTGGCGGACAAGGCCAGAAGAACATAGTACATCCTCCCGTTCCTCTTCTTCTTTGCCGTAAGCAAAAGCCGCTGATACTCCTTTTCTTCCAATTCTCTTGCCTCGTCAATAAATGCATTGTGCTGTACTTTCAAATAGCGCACCCGCGATTTCTCGTTGCCGGAAAATTCCAGGTAGGAATTAATTGCCGACAATTTTCCATTTACCGTACGCGCCTGATATTCCTGCTGTAATTTTTCCCGGTACTCAATTATTTTTTCCTTTTGGATATCCTCGCCTTGCAGAAAATATGCAAGATTTTTCACCTCCCTCATATATTTTTCAATCGTTGCGGCTGACTTTTCTTCCTGCTGCAAATATTTGAGGAAATTCACGGTCATCTGTTCCGTGACCTTTTTTTCGGCGGTTATTTTCATTTCATCCGTGCCTTTTATAAGTTCTTCCATATTCTTCTCCTTATCCTTTTCATAAAGTATATTTCTCTATTATGCCACAATACGTGGACTAATATGAAAAGCAACAGGAAGATTCCGCTTCAAACCACAAATGGATTTCCCCACAGCAACGCTGTAAGGAATGCTTTTATACAACTATAAAACAAATACTTTCCTCTTTCTCTCCTGGAAAAACTCTGTCAGAAAATCATAAAAATCTACCACATTCTGGCTGTCTGTCTTATTCCGGTTATAATTGATAATGATATCTCTCTGACAGACAGGCTCTTTGATTTTTAAGAGCCGCACCTGTTCATTCTCGATGCTGCCCCATGTAAACTCCGGCCAGAAGCCGATCCCCAAGTTAGCCGCAATCATATTTTTTACGGCAGACGGGTTATCGCTCTCAAAAATAATTTTCGGCGTGAATCCTGCGTGCTGGCAGAAACGGTCGCAGATATAACGAAATTCCCGGGAACCTAAAAGGCTTACAAACCCCTCTTCCGCCACTTCCGTAAGGCAGATGGATGTCCTGTCCCTATATTTCCCATTTTCCGGCACGGCCAGATAGATCTCCTCTGCGCAGGCAAAACTGTTTTCTTCATCCTGAGCCTGATAAAAAAGCTTTGTAGTCACCGCAATGTCATAGAGTTCGCTCTCTGTATTCTGCTGTAATTGAAAATTCAGATCCTGATGCTCTTTTTTATATTTGATGATGGCCTCCATCACAAGACTGGAGGCGGCCAGCACGTTCATGTGTATGGTCTCCCCTTCTAAAGCAACCATCATCTTAAGCTGTTCGGGAATATCGTCGATCTGCGCGATCAGCGGCTCCAGTTTGTTCTGCAGATACCTGCCGTATTCCGTCAGCACAATATTCCGTCCCTTTGCCGCAAACAGAGGCACCCCCAGATCATTCTCCAGACGCCGGATAGCCTGTGTCAGGGCCGGCTGTGTAATGTGCAGGTTTTTCGCGCTGTTTGTCATATGTTTTGTCTTCGCTGCTTCTAAAAAATATCGGATCTGCATCAATTCCATATCCATCCTCCTGGAAATTTGATGCCCCGCCAGCTTGCTGCGGGGTCTTTGACTGCTGACTTTTTTAACGTGCACTTCTTATCTCTCGCAAATTCATAATATGAATGTTATAAATTTTATAAATATTATATATTAGACATAATCATACGTCAATGCTAAACTATAGCAGTAAGCTAAAGTAAATGCTGCGGAAAAACTGCATGCGGTTATGATGCGGAATATTCCGCGCACAAGGTTGTTTAAAAAGAAAGTGAGGGAAACAAAATGGCAGAACTTTTAGAGTCCACCATGCTAATCTGCTTTGGATTATCCTGGCCCATGAAT
>CATKXE010000055.1 GCA_949840465.1 uncultured Lachnospiraceae bacterium
AGGCGGCAGAAAACGCGGCAGAGAGAAAAGCCCAAAATGCCGCGGATAAAGAAGGTACAGGGAATTTAAAAAAGGCTTCTGCAAATAGCGGGGATCATACAGGAACAAGAGCTACAGGTTCTGTGGCAGACGGGTGCAATTACGATACCGTGGAAATCAGCCGCAACCCGTTCCAGACATTAGAACGTATGCCTGCGGCGGATATTGTACCGGAATTTTGGGATGCCGGAAATCCCACGGCATTGATCACAGCGTCTTCCACGGCGGCAATCCGAAACACGGCTTTCCTGCCCAAAATGGATTTGAGGGCATGAGCAATTTTCAGTCGCTTTCAGAGCAAAAACGTAGGCCAGAACTCTTTTTAAGATTCATGGCCTACGTTTTTAAGGATGCCCATACAGACCGGGTGGGACATCTTTACAGATTTTTCCCGGAACTTTCTTATTCGCGCTCTTCCTTTTTATCAATCATTCGCATAATTAAGTCCACGGAGCCCTGGATGCCATAGCTGGCGCTGTTGATGCAGAGGTCATAATTCCTTGCTTTCCCCCAGTTCCTGCCGGTATAGAATTTATAATATTTCACATGCTCTTTATCCAGCTTCGTCAGAAACTTTCTTGCCTCCTTCTCCTTATCATATCCGCGTACTTCCATGACCCTCCGTACCCTTTGTTCCAACGGCGCAGTGATAAAAATGCTGATATGAGGGATCCGGTTATTCGTCAGGATGGCGTCCGCACACCGCCCCATTACCACGAAATCCTCTTTCCGCGCCATATCACAGATCAGGTCGCTTTGGTTGAAAAATACCGCGTCTCTTTTGGGCAGCCCGTGATACCGGTTGAACTCCCGGAATTTTTCTTTCAAAGTAGATTTGGGCGTCGGGGCAAATGCCGGCGATGTATGGAGGTAACGGGAGTCCTTTGCACCCTTCTGATAAGGGTAGCCGCCTCTGTCATGGATTTGTTCCTTTTCCACTTCCAGCCGTTTTAATACCTCGTCAAATATTTCCACATCATAATAATTGATTTTCAGCGAATCCGCCAGCGTAAAACCAATTTCGCTTCCGCCGCAGCCATAGGTCCGGCCAATACAGATGATCAGATGGTCGTTTTCCGAAAAACGGGAGCGTAAGTTTAATGCATTTAGCGTTGCCATTTTCTTATCCAGAATATCGCCTTTGATATAACTGGCAGGCAGGTCTGCCACTTCTTTGAGAATCGCGTCATATTTTACCATGATCCGGTGGCGTGCAGCGCGATCCTGAATTGTCCGCGCCATATTGCTGATCAGAGCCAGCTCATTTCTCAGAATGTGCGCCTGGTTTCGCTCCTGCATCAGGTGAAATGTCTCTTCGATGCAGTGTTCCTTTTTCTCATTGAAGACACGCCCCAGAGAGGAGCCGAGTTCGTGATAGACCTCTTCGTCCAGATCATAGATACGTCCGGCAAGCTCATACAGGTTTTTTTCTTCGTTTGACATCTTACTCACCTCCTATCTGAAAAATAACAGTGTGTCCAGTAAAAACACCGGAATCAATACCGTCAGGGACCATCTGATATATCCAAAAAATGACGGCATATGAATACCGTTTTCATCCGAAATTGCTTTCACCATAAAATTCGGCGCGTTTCCGATATATGTGTTCGCTCCCATGAACACCGCGCCGCAGGAAATTGCCGTCAGCATCTTTGCCGGAACTGTCCCAAGGGTGGTGGCCAGCCCGCTGGTAAAGCCGATCGCACCGGCGGTGGTGAGGAACACCAGATAGGTGGGCGTATTATCCAGAAAACTGGAAAGCAGCCCCGTCACCCAAAACATCTGGTAGTTTTCTGTGAGCCCAAGCTGCGAGCCCATTCCTTTTAATATTGCCAGGGCAGGCTGCATGGTGATGAAAATACCAATAAACAAAACCGCCACTTCTTTTATGGCGCCCCAGGTAAAATGGTTTTTCTTCCTGATATTCGGGCTGGTGGTTTTAAAGGACAAAAACGCCGCCGCAAGGATGATCAGGATCTCAATGACAGACGGGAATCCAAGAACCACTTCTCCAAAAACCGGGATTCCCCGTACATGTCCTTCTGCGGTCTTAAATAGAGGCATATCCGGAAGCACGCCGCTTAAGATGACCGCAGCTACGATCATGACCAGAAAAATCAGGTTGTGGATCCCGCGGATCTTGATTTTAGTTCCCGGCCTGCTGATATCCGGTTTCCGGCCTCTTGCAATATCCCGGCAGTATGCTTTCCTGTCCACCCAGTAAAAGATAAACAGAAGCACAGCCATATTAAACAGCATGATCGGAAACAGATGCAGGCTCCAGAAGAAGGGAACCCCTCTGGAAAATCCCATCAAAAGCGGCGGGTCGCCGATGGGGGTAAGAGAACCGCCAAGATTGGAAATCAAAAAAATAAAAAATACCATGATATGGGAACGGTGCCTGCGCCATGCGTTCATTTTGATGACCGGACGGACCATCAGCATGCTTGCGCCCGTAGTGCCGATGAAACTGGACAGCAGGGTTCCGATTGCAAGCAGGATGATATTCACCCGCGGAGAGCCCGCCAGATCCCCTTCCATCGTGATATTCCCGGCTACGCAGAACAGGCCGAACAATAATACAATGAATGTCAGATAATCATTTACCAGACATTCCAGAACGTTTTCCGCGGCTGTCTCCGCGCCAAATACAAACCCAAAAGGCAGGATAAACAGCAGCGACCAGAATGCCACTGCCAGCGGCTGATGGGATTCCCACCATTCCGGTTTTATCAAAGGAAGCACCGCAATACAAAATAAAAGTCCTGCAAAGGGGATGCAAAACCACGGGGATATCGTCTTTGACGTCCCGGCGGCTCCTTGCGCCGCAAGCGCCGTTACCGGGCTGGATGCCAGTACTGCCATGCTGCACCCCAGAAAAGCAACAATTTTTCTCAATATCATGACCTCCCTCATTATCATTACTATTACCACGCGGCACATTATAATCAAATATCCACTTTCCTTCAAGTAGAAAAATTTGTCTGTTTCCATTGATTCTTCGGCAAAATATTGCAGTAAAATTTCCTGGAGGAAGAAAAAAGCGTCATTCTGTGCATGAAAAATAAAAAATAGGGGGGCAGGAATATAAAATTTATAATATTTTAATAAATCTGATTCTATTTTTTGACGGAGCGGTCGTGGAGGCCGGTGCGTAATGGAAGCAAAGACTCTGCTTTCCAACGAACCCTGAATGTCCTGCGTTATTTCGAACATTTTTTAGCATGAGCAGCAACAAATTTATACTTGTATTTACAGAAAAGATGCTGTTATACTAAAGAAAATACTTTGATAAAGTGCAGGTGGACAGTCGTGGCAAAATCGAAGATTACAAACATCGAAGTAAAAAAGAATAACAGGAACCGTATCTACCGGTATATCTGCAAATGTAAAACCGTGTCCAATCCAGATATTGCATATGCTTTGAAACTGAGCCTTCCCACAGTGCTGCAAAATACAAAGGAGCTGCTGGAATCCGGGTTCATTGAGGAGGCCGGAGAACTCAGGTCTACCGGCGGCAGGAGGGCTAAGGCATTGTCACCGGCGGCGGGGCACAGGCTGGCACTGGGGCTTGATATTACCCAGAACCATATCGGAATGGTGCTGATCAATCTGCTGGGAGATATTTTAAAATATGAAAGAACAGATCATCCTTACCGGAATGAAAAAGAATATCTGACGGAAACGAGCAGAAGGCTGGAAGAATTTATAGAGGACAGCCCAGCCAAAAGAGAACGGATACTGGGGCTTGGCATTTCCTTTCCGGGGATTGTGGATCTACAGAAAAAAGTGATTTCTGGTTCCCATGTATTGGATGTGAAGGCGCTTCCGCTTTCGGAGATCTCTGAAAGCTTTGCCTATCCATGTTTTTTCCTCAATGATGCCAATGCAGGGGCATATGCCGAGGGAATCCGTTCCGGGGAAACAGAGCCTTTTTTCTATCTTTCACTGAGCAATACAGTGGGCGGCGCCGTATATCAGGAAGGGCATTTGATGCAGGGGAAAGAGTTCCGCTGCGGAGAAGTGGGACATATGACGGTGGTTCCCGGCGGAAGGCTCTGCTATTGTAAAAAATCAGGCTGTTTGGACGCCTACTGTTCAGCCAGATGCCTTTCTGACCTGACAGATAAAAAACTGGAAGACTTCTTTTCGGGGCTGCGCCAGGGGGAACAGAGGCTGGTGGACGCATGGGAAGAATACACGGACTATCTGTCTATTGCAGTCAATAATATCCATATGGTCCTGGATTGCGACATCATTCTGGGAGGATATGTGGGAAGCTGTCTGGAAGAACAGATAGAAGAGATCAGAAAAAAGATATCCGCAAGAAATACATTTTCAGAAGACGCAGGCTTTGTAAAGCCATGCAGATATAAAACAGGAGCCGCGGCTCTGGGAGCGGCGCTGCAGGTAGTGGAAACCTTTATCAGGCAGGTGTAATGCAGCTTTAGTAAAAGGATTATAATGACAGGAAAGACATTGATCGCCTGGTGGGGGACGGCAGATGTCTTTTTTTGTGCGTCTTTACCAAAAATAAAGACATATATTTTTACACTTTGCTGAAAATAAAATTTCTCAAAAGAAACCATTGACAATTTACAAACTTAATTCTATTGTTAAATACATAATAAAACTATTTAATAAAGTATTCCAATAGGGAGGAAGAAATCATGGAAGGAACAATGAAAGTGGCAGTCATGGAAGGGATCGGGAAGATGGGCTTTGAGGAGAGGAACATTCCATCCCCCAGGGCGGATGAAGTTCTGGTGAAGCTGGACTATGTGGGAATCTGCGGCTCTGACCTGCATTACTATGAGACAGGCGCCATCGGGGATTATGTGGTGGAGCCGCCCTTTGTCCTGGGGCATGAGCCGGGGGGAGTGGTCGTGGAGGTCGGTGCGGATGTCCGGCATCTACAGGTCGGAGACCGGGTGGCATTGGAGCCCGGTAAGACTTGCGGCCATTGTGAGTTCTGCAAACAGGGGAAATACAACCTCTGCCCGGATGTGGTGTTTTTTGCAACGCCCCCTGTGGACGGCGTATTTCAGGAATATGTGGCGCATGAGGCGGATCTGTGCTTCAAGCTCCCGGATAATGTCAGCACTCTGGAGGGGGCTCTGATAGAACCGCTGGCAGTGGGATTCCACGCCGCAATTCAGGGGGATGCGCATCTGGGGCAGAAGGCAGTCGTGATGGGCGCCGGATGTATCGGTCTGGTTACCATGATGGCGTTGAAGGCAAGAGGCGTATCCAGGGTCTATGTGGTGGACATCATGGAGAAACGTCTGGAAAAAGCATTGGAACTGGGGGCTGACGGAGTCATCAACGCTGCAAAAGAGGATGTTGTGGAACGTGCGGCTCAGCTTACAGACGGAAAAGGCATGGATCTGGCAGTGGAGACCGCAGGGACAGAGATTACCACAAGGCAGGCCATCCAGATTGTAAAGAAGGGTTCCAACATTGTGCTGGTAGGCTACAGCAGAACCGGGGAAATGACGCTCCCCATGAGCCTTGCCCTGGATAAGGAGCTGACCTTCAAGACCGTGTTCCGCTACCGCCATATTTATCCCATGGCGATTGATGCAGTGGCATCCGGCAAGGTCAATCTGAAGGGCATCGTGACAGACACCTTTTCACTGGAGGAGGCGCAGAAAGCCATGGACTACAGCGTGAACAATAAGGCGGATATCGTGAAAGCAGTAATCAAGATCGCGCAGGATTGATAAAGAGGTATAGCGGGCGGCGGCCATTCCGGGTATCCTGTGGAACGTCACTGCTGTTTTTCTGCCGGCTGGATTCGGAAGGCGTATAATCAGATTGTGCGGGAGATACAGGAAAGAAAAGAAGAACAGACAGCAGGCAGATGATGCCTGTTCATAATGCGGCTGCATGGCCTGGATGCCATGCGGCCTTTTTGAACGGAATCATGCATAGTATATTTAATGGCAATTCAGGCACTCAGACGCATCATTCAGGCATTTGTAAGCAATATGCAGACAGGATTGTGGTACTATATTTTCTGATTGGATAAAATGGAAAGCGCGGAACAAATGTTTTGCTATCTCGCATAAAAGTTGTTTTTACCTCCAAAAACAATTCCAGAAATAAAAACGTAAAATATGCTTGACATAAAAAGTAAAGTATACTATACTTTTTGTGTCAAGTTAACCTAACAACCTCAGAAGATGTGATGAAAAGGAAATTTTTATCAATGATTCCAGCGAACGTGGAT
This sequence comes from uncultured Lachnospiraceae bacterium, assembly GCA_949840465.1. Lineage (GTDB taxonomy): Bacteria > Bacillota > Clostridia > Lachnospirales > Lachnospiraceae > Schaedlerella. The sequence goes on from CATKXE010000055.1 coordinate 6,272, forward strand.
TTTCCGGGAGAACTGGAAATATACTCTTAAAAATTGAGGGGGGGGCGATGTGAAAAATAAGATTCAGGAACTGAGAAAAGAGTGGCGGATTACGCAGAGCGAGCTTGCAGACGCGGTGGAAGTGACCCGGCAGACCATTATTTCCCTGGAAAATGGAAGATATAATGCATCATTGGTTCTGGCTCATAAGATTGCTCAGTTTTTTGAGATGCAGATTGAAGATATTTTTATATTTGACCTGGAGGAGGAAAACATATGTGGTTTAAATCAATGTGGGAACCGGCGAAGACAGACGAAGAGTTCGCGGATGTGCTGAGGAAGAGAAGGAAGTTTATCCCTGTGCTGGCCATGGCGGGAGCGGCGGCGATTGCGGCGTCCATATTCCTGATCCGATCAGAAGAGCGGGCATTTTTGGCCGGGCTGTATATGGGGGTGGGCTGCGGCCTTCTGGCAGTCTGTGTGGTCTGGTTTTTGAAAATCAGAAGTATACTAAAGGATGAGAAGAAAATCCGGATGCATCGGCTGAAAGAGACGGATGAACGGAATATTCAGGTTACAATGAAGGCACACTATACGGCAGGGGCGCTGTTGATCGTGACAGGTTATGTGGTCTTGCTTGTCTCCGGATTTTTCAGCATGGAAGTCTTCTGGACAGTCTGGGTGCTGATCATGCTGTATTGTGCGCTGTTTGCCGTCGGCAGGCTGTTTTATGAGCGTAAGATGTAGGGAAAGCATATAAGTATGCCCGCGGGTATAATCAAGACCTGTTTACAAAGGAAGGTGGTATTTATGATTGAGATTAGAAATCTGACAAAGATCTATAAGCTGAATAAGAAGCAGATGAAGGAATCCAAGACAACGAATCCATTAAAAACAGCGGTGGATGATCTGAGCTTACGTGCCGTGCCGGGGGAGATCTACGGACTGCTGGGACCCAACGGCGCAGGCAAGACGACCACCCTGCGCTGTATTTCCACCATCATCCGGCCCACCAAAGGGGAGATTTATGTGGCCGGGCATGAAGTGCAGAAGGAACCGGAACAGGTGAGGGAGAAGATTGGGTTTTTGACCGGGGATATCAAGCTGGATCCGCAGTTTTCCGTGGACTATATGTTTGACTTTTTCGGAAAACTGCACCATGTGCCGCAGGATAAGCTGCGGGCAAGGAAAGAAGAGCTGTTTGATTATTTTGAAATCCGGGATTTTGCACATAAGAAGATCAAAGAACTGTCAACGGGAATGGGGCAGAAGGCGGCCATCGCAGTCTGCCTTGTCCATGACCCGGACATCGTGATCTTTGACGAGCCTACCAACGGGCTGGATGTAGTAACCGCAAGAGGGGTCACGGATTATCTGAAAAAACTAAAAAATGAGGGGAAGCTGGTGATCATCTCCACCCATATCATGTCCGAGGCTGAAAAGATCTGCGACCGGATCGGAGTGATCATCGACGGACAGAAGGTGGCGGAAGGGAGGCTCCACGAAATCCTGCAGGAAACCGGGACAGGAGATTTAGAGGACGCTTTTTTTGAACTGTACAGGGAAAGAAAGGGGGAGGCCTTATGATGGGGGGAATCAAACAGATCTGTGGCAAGGAACTGGCTCGTGTATTTAAAGATGTAAAAATGATGTTTTCCGTATTTTTCCTTCCGGTCATTATTATGATTGCGGTGATGAGCCTGGTCAGCAATATGAGCCTGAAAGCAGAGCAGGATGTGGAGGAGCATGTGCCTGTATTGTATGTGGAGAATGCTCCGGACGGATTTGACGGATTTTTAAAACAGGCGGAAATCGCCTATACACTCTATCCGGTGGAAGACCGGGAAATGGTGAAAGAGAGTATTCTTAATGGAGACGCAGACCTTTGGATTGAGTTCCCGGCGAATTTTCAGGAGGCGGTGTCAGATTATCAGACAGGCGACGAGGTTGTGCAGGTGAAGACGTATTACAATCCTTCTGAGGAGTATTCCCGGGCAGCCTATAATATGATATCCACAGGCGTGCTGGAAATGTACCGTCAGAAGCTTTTGGCACAACGGGTGGATGACATGCAGAAGCTTACGGTATTTACCGTCAATTCCGATAACCCGGATATGGTGATCCAGGATGAGCAGAAGGCCGGAGGAAAAGTGCTGGGAACCATGCTCCCGTATTTTGTGACCATCCTCTTATTCGCAGGGGCGATGGGAATCGGAACCGATATGGTGGCCGGAGAGAAGGAGCGGGGAACCATGGCAAGCCTGTTGGTATCTCCGATCAAGCGGAGTTCCATCGTGCTTGGAAAGGTATTTGCACTGATGATCATTTCCGGCGTATCGTCGGTCGTTTATGTGGCGGCCATGGTGATTTTCATGCCGCAGATGCTGGGAGGCTCTTCCGGGGAGGATTTAGGCATCAGCCTGACCCTTGGCGCAGGGCAGATCGCCATGCTTGCGGCGCTTCTGGTGGCAATCGCGTTTTTGTATTCCGCGGTGATCGTTCTGGTTTCCGTATTTGCAAAAACAGTGAAAGAGGCAAGCTCTTATGTGATGCCCATGTATATGCTGGTTCTGGTGCTGGGGATTACGACCATGTTTACGACCAGTACCCCGAAGGACTGGTTCTATATGATTCCGGTTTATAATACATCCCTCGCCTTGCAGGGAATCCTGACGCAGGAAGTGACCGGCGTGCAATATGGCATGACCCTTGGAGTTACGCTGGCGCTGGGGGCAGTGCTGATCGGAGTGATCGCGAAAGCATTTGAGAGTGAGAAAGTGATGGCAATATAGAATATGGCAGGCCTTTGCCGCCGCGGAGCGGGAAATGGAAAAATAGAACCCCCCGGGGGGCTTGAATTGTTACTGTGACGTGGTAAACTGTTAAGGAACTGAAAATAACTTAGCTCCTGCTTAAGTTATTTTCAGTTCCTTAAAAAATTTACCTATATTACGAGAAAGCGGGGGACGGCAGATGCACATGGCAGACGCTCTGGTCGCTCCGGCGGTGGCAGGCATGATGTATGCCTCTTCTGCGGTGGCAGCGGCTTATTCAGTAAAGAAAGTACGTTTGAACGCAGATCCGAAGAAAGTTCCGGTTATGGGGGTCATGGGGGCGTTTGTGTTTGCGGCTCAGATGATCAACTTTACGATTCCGGGGACAGGATCCAGCGGACATTTATGCGGAGGGATGCTTCTGTCAGCATTGCTTGGGCCTTATGCGGGATTTTTGACCATGATAGGAGTGCTTGCCATACAATGCCTTCTTTTTGCAGACGGCGGGCTTCTGGCTCTGGGGTGCAATATATGGAATATGGCATTCTACGGATGCTTTTTGGGCTCCCTGCTGATTTGGAAGCCCATGATGCGGCAGGGAATGTCAAAGGCAAAGATTACTGCGGCATCCGTTCTGGGATGTATGCTTACTTTGCAGTTGGGCGCTTTCAGCGTGGCTCTGGAGACGTTTGCCTCCGGTATTACAGAATTGCCCTTCGCCGCATTCGTGGGATTTATGCAGCCCATCCACCTTGCCATCGGGCTTGTGGAAGGCCTGATCACCGCCGCAGTGCTTGTATTTGTATATGAGGCAAGGCCGGAATTATTATTTTGCGGCGCAGGCGGCGAAAAAAAGGCCGGAAGATTTTCTTTTAAGCATACCATGGCGATACTTGGAGTATCCGCGGCGCTGATCGGAGGGCTGTTGTCACTGGCGGCGTCTTCCCACCCGGACGGTCTGGAGTGGTCCATCGAAAAAATCACCGGCTCCACAGAGCTAGAGGCGTCCGGAGGGATTTATGACAGGGCAGGTTCCATTCAGGAGACCACGTCGCTTCTCCCGGATTATGCATGGAAAGGCTCGGACTCAGCGGCCGGAACCGCATTTTCAGGGCTGATCGGGGGAACGGTGGTGGTTGCTGTCTGCGTGGGGGCATGCTACATATTCCAATTTTTCAGGAAGGAAAGAAAGACAACGTAAACAGCTGGTTTTGGCTGAACCAGGCAGCCGTTTTATGGAGTTGTTCTCTGTATCAGGTTTATCGGAAAGGGTGTATATGAGTAAGATAGGCGGCACAATTCGTGAAATCCATTATATGGAAACATTGTCTTCGAGAGACCAGTGGGTGAATCAGATTCATCCGCTGGTCAAGTTTGTCTTAACGGTCATATATATTCTGGCAGTCGTATCATTTTACAAATATGATGTGGCGGGTCTGGCGGGGTTTGCAGTCTATCCGTTGGCTGTTTTTATTCTGGCGGAATTGTCTTTTTTGGACAGCCTCAAACGGCTGCGGTTTGTGCTCCCTCTCGTCTGTCTGGTGGGAATCTTAAATCCTTTTCTGGATAAACAGGAGGTTATGCTGGCGGGAGTGCCCGTGAGCGCCGGAGTATTGTCCATGACGACGCTGATTATGAAAGGGGTGTTCAGCGTGCTGGCGTCCTATCTCCTGATAGCCACCACCTCTTTGGAGAAGCTCTGCTATGCATTAGGCATGCTGCATATCCCCAGGGCGGCTGTGACGCAATTTCTGCTGACATACCGCTATATTACGGTCTTATTGGAAGAGGTGGATCGGATTACCCAGGCTTATTTGCTGCGGGCTCCCCGACAGAAAGGAATCCATTTTAAGGCGTGGGGCTCTCTTGCCGGGCAACTGCTCTTGCGGAGCCTGGATCGGGCAAATGAAGTCTATGAAAGCATGTTGCTCCGCGGATATCAGGGGGACTACGGGTATATGCGGGAGCATGCCGTGCCAGGCAGGCAGGATCGACGCTATTTCATTTTTTGGATGGCAGTGTTTGCGTTGTTTCGTGCGTGTCCGGTCATTCTGGTCATAGGATCAATATTTTAATCAAACAGGGAGGTATTTCATGAGCCATATACATATTGATATGGAAAATGTATCGTTTGCCTATGAAAAAGGAGAAGAAATCCTGCGGCAGATTACGTTTCATGCGTCCGAGACAGATTCAGTAGGGCTGATCGGAGCCAACGGGGCGGGGAAATCTACATTTCTTAAAATGCTGGTCGGGCTGAACCTGAATTTTACCGGTTCTATACGTATAGAAGAGATTCCGGTGCAGTCCGGTACGCTGGCGCAGATCCGATCCAGGATCGGGTATGTATTTCAAGACTCGGACAGCCAGTTGTTCATGAATACGGTCTATGAGGATGTTGCATTTGCCCCGAGAAATTACGGGTTGCCGGAGAAGGAAGTGGAAAAAAGGGTGGAGCAGGCTCTTCGCATGACCGGAACAATGCATTTAAAAGAGAAGCAGATCTATAAGATGTCGGGCGGAGAGAAAAAACTGATTTCAATAGCCACGATTCTTTCCATGACGCCGGACATTCTTCTTATGGACGAGCCGTCTATTGCGTTGGATCCGAAAAACAGACGAAACCTCATCCATATTTTAAATTCATTGGAACATCTCAAGATCATTGCTTCCCACGACCTTGACCTGATCCTGGATACCTGTGAAAGAACCGTTCTGATATCTCAAGGCAGGATTGCAGCCGACGGCCCCACAAAGGAAATCCTCACAGATCAGGTCCTTTTAGAAGAAAACGGGCTGGAACTTCCGCTCTGCATGAGGAAAGGGTGATTTGCCGGGCAGGCCCATCCCTGCGGAACGCATCTGCCAGACGATAAAAGGTGTAGTAAAAACTAAAGATTTCCTTAAGATGCTTGACAGGAGGGAGTATGAATGCTATATTTTTTTCAAGCAATGGAAAGGGAGTAGCTGAACGTCCGAAGCCGGATGGGTTTGAAACCGTCAGTCGATACCGGGAGGTATCCGTATCAAATGAGATAGCAAGACTTTTATTGTGCCCAGTGTCATGATAAGAGTCTTTTTTTATATCTTATCAGTATAAGACAGACGGGGATATAAAAAACGCCCATCTTATCATATAATGGCATAAGGCTGCATGGAAACATTGATGAAAAAGGCCAGCGCAATGTACGGACGGAAAAAGGGTTGTAGGTGTGCAGGGCGCCGGAAAGGTCCGCATATTTTGCGGAGCTTTTAAGAAGTAATGGAAAAATGATTTCAGGAGGGAAAAATATGGGATGTTTAGGAAATTTGTTATGGTTTGTATTTGGCGGAGCATTGACAGGATTGAGCTGGTGCCTTGCAGGGTGCCTTTGGTGCATTACGATCATAGGGATTCCAGTAGGGATGCAGTGCTTTAAATTTGCCCAGCTCAGCTTTTTCCCGTTTGGGAAGGATGTACAGTATGGCGGGGGCGCAGGTTCTCTCTTTCTGAATGTGATCTGGCTGCTTGTGTCCGGGATCCCGTTGGCGATCGAGCATCTGGTTATCGGCGGAGTTTTCTGCATCACGATTATTGGAATCCCTTTTGGCATGCAGCATTTTAAACTGGCAAAGCTGGCGCTGATGCCGTTCGGGGCTGCCATATTATCATAACAGGTTTCAGGAACATATTTTCAAAAGCTTACAGCTTGTGACGGATTTTACAAACATGTTTCAGGGGCTGTCGGGAAACTTCATTTCCTGACAGCCTCTTCCTTATTGGATTTAAGAAAACTGTTTTTGCCGGCTGGATTAGATTGAGGCTTTACCTTCCGCGTGGGGACTCTGATTGCATAAGAAGATGGTGCAGTATAAATTCCCGGAAATTTTTGACTGCCGGGGTGAGATAGCTCAGCTTATTGGAGACCATATAAATATTTCCCTCCCAGGACGGGGATAGGATAGGCAGTATTTTTACATTCAATTTTAGCAGGAGTTCCCGGTACGGGGTGACGGCAATCCCAAACCCATGGGAGACAAGCCCGAAAATAATCTGTTCTTCGTCTGTCTCATAGGCAATTTTCGGCCGCTTTCCGATTTTTTCAAACAATTCATCGATTACAGGCCTAAGCCCTGTGCTGTTATCAAAAAAAATATAGGGATATTGTAATGTATCATTCAGAGAAATAGAATCCTTCACTGCCAAAGGATGACGTTCCTGGACGATCAGGACCAGTTCCTGCCGGTCAATGGGGACACAGGAAAAAAATTCGGACTCAACGGGCCGCGCGCAGAAAACCAAATCGTATTTCTGCTGTTTCAATCCGTCTAAAAGGTCAGGGGTCCGGTCAGCGTGGAATGTAAAATCTATCTTGAGCTCTGGATTTTGCGAGAGGAAACGCGAGGCCAGACCGGGGATAAATTCTACCGCTAATTGCGCAAGAAACCCCAAACGTATCAGGCCTTCGCCTCTTGCATGGCGCTGCATGTCTTCGATCCCATTGTCCAGAATGGACAGGGAACGCTCCACGCACTGTAAGAATTCGTTGCCGTATTCTGTGAGCCGGGTTCCGCGCCCTGCCTTCTCAAAAAGCTGCACCCCCAGTTCCTCCTCAAGCTGTGAAATGGCATGGCTTAAGCTGGGCTGTGAGATATTCAGGTTCCAGGCTGCATTCGTATAATGCTGTTCATGTGCAAGTTCTGTAAAATACCTTAATTGAAATAAATTCATTTTAACCTCCGTTCTGTCAGCGTTCTTGAAATAATGGGAATTTTTTGCCGGCATTTGGTTCATGGAACTATATTACAATAATCCATAGATATTGTCTATGAATAAATAGAAATTATTCATTTGTTTTATGTAATGAGATGTGATAGTTTAATGGCAGAAGTTATGAGGAGGAATCAGAAATGAATTCAAATAAAACAATTCTCAGAGGCGAGCTTGTGTTGCCGTTTATTATTCTTATGAACAGTTTTGGCGTGGTTTTGATGTTATATTCCGGAACAGGGATTTCGGCTATTTCCAGTATGACTTATGCGTTAAGCGAGGTGCTTCCTGTATTTTCTCTGGGAACATGGACTTACATTTTCCAGAGCGTCTTGATTGTTATCCTGATGACGCTGCGGAAAAAATTTATGCCTCAGTATCTGTTGAGCTTTGGAGTGGGGTTCGCATTCGGCCTGATGGTGGATGTACATAAAGACTGGATTCAGGTGCTGCCCACAGCTGCGGCATTTCGGGCGTTTTATTTTATCGTGAGCTACCTGATTATCTGCGTAGGCGTTGCGCTTTCTAACCGCTGCAAAATGCCGATTATCCCTACAGATCTGTTCCCGAAGGAGTTATCCGATATTACCGGAACCGCATTTTCCAGAATTAAGGTTTCCTTCGATCTGGTCTGCGTGGCAGCTACAGCAATCCTTACATTTGTCTGCCTTGGAGGAATCAGCGGGCTTGGAATCGGAACACTTCTGAGCGCGTTTACAATGGGAAAAGTCATCGGCAAAGTAGGAGAGTGGATGGACGGACATGTGGTATTCGTAACACATCGGATGGGCGGCCATTCCCTTCGATCAGGCCATTCAGGACGGAAACTGGGGATGGCATAATTAAGGAGCTGTCATGATATAAACGTTCATTTTGACTTTATGACAGAATCTAAGATGGAAACAGGTGCTGCGGACTTGAAACACACATAAGTGTAACTCGATTTCATGGGTGCAGTAATCAGGCGGATTCAACTGTAAAATCACCCTGGCCCTCCGCAAAGGCAGCCCCGGTAGAGCCGAAATCAATACTCTGGTTGATTTCCAGATCTGCCGCTGGATCAATGCCGTTTTCTTTCAGGATATACTCAAATACCATTTCGGGCATGCCGCCTGTTGACACCACGATTATGTAAATTTTGATTTATCCATCATTCATCCCAGACTCTGCGGCCATTTGGTTACAGGTTGCCGCCCTGTTGTCCGTCAGTAATGTGCTGTTACTTGCAAGCAGGTTCCCGGTATCGTCCATTACTTCCATCTGGCGTGGCTCGCAGCTTTTGCGGAAATTTTTAATAAGTTTCTCAATTTCTTCTGCGCTTTTTACAATCACATAAGGCGTTCGCTTATTTTCGCAAGGCTGAAGCATCCCTGTCTTAATCATCATCGAAATATATGGCTGCACAGATTTTGTGGATTTGGGATATCCCATCTCTGTAAGCTGCTTTGAAAGATATTTAGCAGAGGTAAAACCACGGTCGTCGACTCTGATCAACTGCATAGCTGCAAGGATAATTTCGTTTTCGCGGCGGTTCAGTTCTTCAGCTGCACAATAACGGACCCAACCGGATAAACCATATTTTAATTCAATCTCGGGCATGCCATTTTCATCAACTTCAATCCGTTCTATTAAAATTTCGATATCTTTGCGGTTCAAAATTCCTTTCTGAATCATATCGTCTATCACTTCGAGCGATGTATGTAGCGTTGCTTTTCTATCAGGAGTTTCCGGTTTTGTGTGCTTCAGTTCGTTATGCTTTCGTTCAAGAGCATGGATTCGTGCTGTTAGATCCTGCTGTATGGAGTCATAACTTTCTTTAATTAAATCTTCATTGCCCGGGTTATCGGCAAGATCTTTGATTTTCTGTGTAAACAGGATCCGCAACTGCTTTTTTGCGGCCGCTATAGTTTCTTTGATCGCAGAGCATTTTTCTTCCGCGGTTTTCTGTTCTGCTGTAAAATCACTTATATCATAGGAAGCTATCGCTTCCTCCAGGGCATTTCGACACATACGGATATAGTTCACTACATCTTCCATAAGGTCTTGCTCTTCAATTAAATGTGCCTTAGGGCAATAACGCTTTCCTTTCGAGTTGTAAGTACTGCAGATGTAATATTTGCGCGTTCCGGAGGATGTCTGCCGGCAGATTGGCGTCAGCTTACTGCCGCAATCCTTACAGTAAAGACAACTTCCAAAAGGATTGGGTATTTCAGAACCTATCCATTGCTTACGGCTACCCTTATAGCGGGATTTTGTACGTTTTTCTTTTAATTCCTGTACCAGATCATAGGTCGTTTTGTCAATGACCGGCGGATGATGGTTTTCAAACATATACTGTTCTTCTTTCGGGACACGCCTGTCCTTCCCATGAACGGTATTTCTGGCTCTTTTCCGCAAACGGAAAGTACCGATATAAAAATCATTATCCAAGATGTCCTTCACCATACCGTCAGACCAGAAAGAAGCAACATGACGGTTTGTGTTTCTGCCTTCTTCCAATTCTCGTTCTCTGCGGCTCATGGAAGGAGTAGGCGCTCCCTGTTGTGTAAGATAAGTAGATATTTTTCGATAACCGCAGCCTTGAATATATAAATCGTAAATTAATTTGATAACTTCTGCTTGCTTTTGTACGATTTCAAAACGTTCTTTCTTTTTTCCTGTTCTCCGATATCCAAAGGGCGGCTGCGTCATAAGCGTACCTTCCTTTTGCTTTGCGCCTAATGCATGGCGGATTTTCTTGCTTGTATCTTTGACATAACGTTCATTAAACCATGTTGTGATACCGATCGTGTCATCCTCGGACGCTTCACTGTCGTAATGGTCGTCAATTACGATGAGGTGTTTGTCCCGCTCTTGAAATTCATCAAGCAAAAGCAGTATTTTCGCATTATGTCTGCCTAACCTGGAAAAATCCTTTACAAAGACAGTATCAATCTCTTTGTCCAGATCGTCCATTAGCCGCTTAAAACCGGGGCGGTCAAAGATATAGCCAGAAACGCCGTCGTCCTCATACCAGCGGTCAATCACAAGGCCATGTTCGGCAGCATATTGCTTGATAATCAATTTTTGGTTTTCGATTGAAGAATAATTCCGTTTCTCATCATCTCTGGATAAGCGGACGTATCCTGCGTTCATAGGCCCGCGCCCTCCTTAACATGCAATATGATTTTTAATCACGGCTTTGATTCCTTCCTGAATCTCGTGACTGTTTCGGCCATCCTTAAATGTGACGACCCGGAATCCCATTTTGGTATACCGTTCTTTTAGATAGTGATATTTTTCTGGTGGAACATCGCTGCCGCACCAAAGATAATAGGTTGGTTTCCGCAGGGTATCATCACTTCCGCTGTGTCTTTTGAATCAATATATGCGCTGTTGCCTTTTGCTGTGCCTGTCCCACCTGAAAAATTCCTGCAGGCTGTTTGTACGCCACTCCTGCGTATTCCTCAATTTACAGAGTCAGATCCGCCTTGCATGATGCACGGAATTCTTTTGGCGTAACTTCCAGAAATTTCTTAAACACCTTGCCGAAATAGGCACTGTTCTGGAAACCCGTCATAAACGCAATATTTGTGACAGGTTCATCGGTCTCTCGTAAAAGCCTCTTGGCCTGCTCAATCCGGTAATGGATCAGGTAATCCATGGGAGTCTGGTGAAATGTATTTTTAAAAGAGCGGACACATTCCTTTGTGCTGATATTGGCATGGCAGGATATGTCGGCAACCGTAATCTTTTCCTGATAATGCTGGTGTATAAAGCTTAAAATGTCTTTTGTCCGTTCGAGGGTATGTGAAGCATGGAAAACATGTTTTTGGCGCTGTATCTCTATCTCGTCTATGAGAATCAGCCATGCCTGTGACAGCAGGATCCGTATCTGGAATTCTTGATTTTCCATGTTGTTTAATCTGGATAATGCATACAAAAGCTCTAAAAATTTTTTCCCGCTTTTGGTCTCTTCCTTAATAATCATAACTTCGATGGACTGGTTTTTCAAAACCGGGTTCAAGTATTTTGTCTCATAAATACTTCGGTAATGCCCTGTAAGCAGGATCGGATGAAATAAATGGGCGTGTTCCACTGCGACAGAAGCTCCGTCCGCTTTCCTCTTTGTGTTCATTACGTTCGTATTGATAAAATAAGCTTCGCCCTGGCGAATGGTATAAGCCTGATTTACCGTTTCAACAACAATAGACCCTTTATAGGCGTAATTGAACTCTAATTCTTCATGCCAGTGCCATGGGATCGTATCTCTGCCCAAATCCCTTTCGTGCATGGTATATGGAAATTCATACAGAATCCCATCGATCTGTTCCACAGCATTTTCATCTTGTATAAATGAAAGTTCCATCTAATATTTCCTCCGATAAAAAAGTTATAAAAATAATCAGTTTTTTGTCTTTATAGTTATAGTATAGGGAAGGAAAATAATATTTTCAATCCTGATTTTCTGTTATACTGATTCCATCATAAAAAAAGGAGAGATCATCATGGCAAATCATTTTAACTTTTATTCACCGACAGAAGTTATTTTTGGAAAAGGGACGCACAAGGCAACCGGTAAATATATTAAAAAGTATCAAGGAACGAAGGTTTTGATTGTGTATGGCAGCGAACGTGTGCGAAAGAACGGCCTGATGGATGAAGTGACGGCATCTATGGAAGAAGAAGGGCTTACATATGCGTTTTTAGGCGGAGTTGTTCCAAACCCGCATCTTTCGAAGGTTTATGAGGGGATTGAACTGGGGAAAAGGATGCGGGCGGACTTCCTGCTGGCGGTCGGCGGCGGTTCTGTGATCGATACCGCAAAGGCGGTTGCCTATGGAATGGCTGAACCGGAGGAGGATGTCTGGACGCTGTTTGAACATACCCGTACTGCAAAAAAATGCCTTCCGGTGGCGTCTGTCTTAACGATTGCGGCGGCAGGAAGCGAGACCAGCATGGGGGCGGTTATTACAAATGAAAGTACAAGGGAGAAACGCGCCTATGATGATGATTTGGCGCGCCCCAAATTTGCGGTTATGAATCCGGAGTTGACCATGGCTCTGTCGGATTATCAGACGGAAAGCGGATGTACGGATATTATGATGCATACGATGGAGCGCTATTTTACAAACGGCGGAAATATGGAAATTACAGATTCTATCGCAGAGGGGCTACTGCGGACTGTGATTACAAATGCAAAAATCGTGCACAGTGATCCGCAGAATTACGATGCCAGGGCTGAAATCATGTGGGCCGGCTCTCTGGCTCACAATAACCTGACCGGATGCGGAAACGATGGAGGGGATTTCGCAAGCCATATGCTGGAGCATGAGATCGGCGGGATGTTTGACGTAACGCACGGCGCGGGACTGGCGGCGGTATGGCCTGCATGGGCAAGATACGTATACAAAAACGCATTGCCGAGATTTGTCCGTTTTGCAGTGAATGTAATGCAGGTGAAACCAGAAGGCACGGATGAAGAGATTGCATTAAAGGGAATCGAGGCAATGGAAGAATTCTATCATTCGATTGGAATGCCGATAAACATGACGGAACTGGGCATTGCTCCGACGGACGGGCAGATTCATGAAATGGCGGTTTGCTGTGCAAAAGCCTGCAAAGGCAGTAAGGGTTCCGCAAAAAAACTGTATCAGGACGATATGGAAGAGATTTATCGTATGGCAAGGTAGTATAGTTTCTTCGGCTAAAATAATAGGCGGATGTGTTCATATGGGGAGTGTCAAATAATCTGCGTAAATCATCACGGCTTATTTGATACTCCCCACTTTGTAAGGCCGACATTTAGCCAAATAAATTTTATGTATTTCCACATTTGAGCGATGGTACAGTTTCATTTCAACATCCCTCCGCTGTTTCTGTAGATGATATCTAAATCTTCTACGGCGTCAATAGATTCTAAATTTACATTATGTGATGTCTCACACCTTTCCGCCCACCAAGAACTAATTTCCCCTTCAAGTCATTCCACGTAAATTCCGGCATTTCTTCTCTGGCAACAAGGAAATTTCCTGCCCGCTGAGTAAGCTGTGCAAAATTAACGACATAGTCATTCGCACCCTCGTTATACGTGTAGATGGAAGATTCTGACCCCATGAATCCAATATCCGCTTCCCCGGAGAGTACGGCGGTCATTACTTTGTCTGCTCCAAATGGAGTGCTATAGTTAGTACAAGACAGATCATAAAAAATCAAGGCCTGTGATATTATGGTCGGCGTCTATATGGATTTCTTTGAGTATGGACCGCCAGAAGGATTGTTTGCTTTCTGGATCAAGCCCATCATAAGTATTCCGAAAATCACCTTTCAGCATATCTTCAATTTTCCTGTGGTCCGTTTCGGCAGCAGGCTTCTTATCTGTCAGTTCTGAAAGCTCGTCAGAGAGCTTTTCATATTCATCATTGTAATAATTCCATTCAATACGCTCTTTTTGGAAGAGGACATTTAATCTTTGCATTTCCTTCTTTACCTGTTCAGGGCTCCGCATTTTTTTATCGCACTCTTTTCTCGTTGCGATCTTCTGGCTGTGTATTTTATATTTATTGTACTCTTTTTCAAGATTATCTATAAGATATGATTCAAGCAGGTTCTGGCTGGGATGGTAATTGAATGTACATATAAAGTCTCTGCAGGCGCGGTTGCATCTGTAATAGCAGTAGGATCTTTTTTCTCCGGTTTTTCTGTTGATAATGGAAGCGCTGCCGTGCCCGACAAGAAGCTGTCCGCACACAGGGCACCGGATCATTCCAGAGAAATAATAGATTCTGCCGGAGCGGGTTTTTTTGATATTGCGCTTGGAAAGATCCTGAATTTCCTTCCACTCTTCATCATTCAGGTACGCGGGACAGTAAGGAATCCCACGGTAGGTTCCATGATAAAATTCGCTTTGCAGCATATTGCGCAGTATGCTGTATGAAAAATTCGGGTCGTATTTTTTCTGCATATATTTCATGGTTCCGCATTTAGACTGATGTATTCTGAAATATCTGTAGAAATCGTTCACCATTTCTTCTTTTTCAGGATCTTTCACCATACGTTTCTTGCCATCCACAATGCCGACCTTGTAGCCAAACGGCATATTCGTATCGCCGAAAATAATTTTACCCTGCCGGATGGATGCTTCATTTACAAATTTGATACGTTCGGAGGTAGTATCAACCTCATTTTGTCCAATAGACAGGACTACGTTAAGCTGCAGCCGGCCGTCACGGGTTTCCATATTAATTCCCGGCTCAGAGGCAGAGATCCAGCGGACTTTATGCTGGTCAAGGATATCCTGAACCTTATAGAAGTCAGAAAGGTTACGGAACCAACGGTCAAGCCGCCAGAACAGGATGATATCAATTTTATCCATCTGCACATCTTTGATTAAATTCTGGATTGCTTTTCTTCTTTTCAGCTCCTTACGGGCGGACTTCCCTTCATCCGCATAGACACCGATAACCTCCATGTTATGATCTTCAGCATAGTGGATCAGAAAGTCTCTCTGCGCTTCCAGAGATTTCCCATGCATCATCTGCTCTGTTGTTGATACGCGGATATAGATTGCACAACGCTCTTTTTTAGATGGCATATTATCACGCTCCTTGTAAAGTATATAAAAAATGGTATAAAAATAGCACCTTGCCATGGCAGGTACGGGCGTGATATAATCTGATTGGTGGTAAGCTATATCACGTGTCCCGGGCACAGTATAGTAAAGCCGTCCTTCTGCCTGCTGTGCGGGCGAGGGCGCATTTCTTTATTTACGTGAAAGCCGTTCCTGTTGGCGCAGGGGCGGTTTTTTAATTAATGTATCAAATCAGATATAGTAATCTGTAAATGATTGAATATCCCAACTGAGATTGATTCCCTAAAAGAATAAGAAGAGGATTCACCAATCTCAAAATTATAAACGGTGGTACTTGAAAATTTGGGATTCACGATCCAGTATTCACGTACACCTGCA
>CATKXE010000056.1 GCA_949840465.1 uncultured Lachnospiraceae bacterium
TGTTCAGCTAATCGCTGGGCTTTGGTCAGCAGGCTCAAGATTCCGAGAGCCTATAATGAAACTTCTCGGAATCTTAATGCCTTATTTTCTAAGGCTTTGAGACTCCATTTCAAAAAAACACCCACTTTTTTTCATAAAACACTTGACAAATCGCTCAAAATTGGCGGCGAAGCCGATTGATTATAATGTAACGCCCCTTCAAATTGGTTCGGGGGCAAGTCAGAGGAAGACATTTAGTAAAATGCTTCGCATTTGCCTTCCTCCTGAAAAAAACGGGACAGCAGTTTCTTCTGGAAATCCTCGCCCATTTCCGATGACTCTGCGACCTCTCCCTTTTCCTCATCCGACGGCTTCGCATGCATTGCCGCCATAAATGCAGAGGCTTCCTGCTGCCGCTTCTGCCCTTCTGGATTCCAGTCCTTATAGGGCGTAATGGAAATTCCCCTTTTTTCTGTTTCTTTCATTTCGTCCCGTAACCTGTCCTCAAACTCTTCATAGTCACCCGCACCGCACCATGCCAGCTCCGCCGCAACATACATCCGTGGGAAAATACGCTTTTCCAGCTCCTCAACCGTAGTAATCTGTTCCGTCCAGACACAGGCCTCATATCCAAGCGGGGAATTTTTTGCGTCATATGCACAGCTTCCCAGATCGATCTGATTCTCATACATTTTTTTCACAGAGGTCATGGCATGGGGATAGTCCAGATACAATTCAAACATATCCGAATAGATCCACTGCCCTCCCTGCGCAATATACTCGGCCGAAGGCTTGTTGTAGTCCACAGACCAGTACTGCATCTGCATATCTTTTGGCCGGATCCGGCTTTCCAGGCTGTCATTCCAGAGAATCGGACGTTTTCCATGCTTTTTTAATATTTCCGCTATCTGCACGGAAAAATAGCCCTGTAGATCCTCATAGCTTGTGATGCCCTGTTCCTTCATCTTTGCCCCACATGCCGGACAGGATTTCCACTCTGCCTTCGGAGCTTCATCCCCGCCGATGTGGAAACGCTCTGAAGGAAACAGCGGGCAGATCTCGTCCAGCAGTTCTTCCAGAAATTTATATGTTTTATCCGCGCCCGCGCACAAAATCCTCCGATAGACCCCGCCTGCTTTTGCCAGTCCTGTCTTTTTGCCGCTACAGCTATACTCCGGGTATGCCGCAAGAATCCCTCTCGTATGTCCCGGCATATCAATTTCCGGGATGACTTCCACGCCGCGCTCCCCGGCATATGCCGCCACGTCCCTGATTTCCTCCTGCGTGTAATAATCTGCACTTGTTTCATGCAGCTTCGGAAAACGTTTGCTCTCAATCCTCCACCCCTGATCGTCCGAAAGATGCCAGTGCAGCACGTTCATTTTTGCCAGCGACATCTGTTCAATAATACGCTTCACTTCGCCTGCATCAAAAAAATGTCTTGCCACATCTAAATGCAAGCCTCTATGTACCGCACGTGGCGCATCCGTAACCGTTTCCGCCTGCACGCTGCCATTCTGGCCGATCTTTTTTTGCAATGTGGTCAATGCCCAGATAACGCCCTGTTCTCCTGATGCCTCAACCCGGATTCCTTCTTTCCTGATGGAAAGCACATATGCTTCCTTCTCCAGAACTTCGTTTTTCACGATGCTGATAAATCCATTTTCTGCCGTCTCTGACTGAAACCCGCTTTCTGCCGCCCTCTCTGAAAATGCATGGACAGCTTTTTCTGTAAAATCATTTCTGATGGTTATGGGATTGGGAATGCAGATTACGCCGTCCCTCATTTGTACATTACCGTTGATCCGTGGTATCATATCATCCATCCTTTCTTTTTCCGGTTATCTATTCCTCAATCCGCAGTTCTTTTCCATCCCACATAATGTGGATATCCTTCTCCCCCACCGGAAGGGTACAATGAAGGCTTTCAAAATATTCCAGATGGGGACGGATCTCATAAGTTCCCTTTACAGGATCTGTGACTGTAAGCCCCACAAAATATTTTGCCAGCAGGTAGATCGGGCTCGCCGACCATGCATGGCACAGGCTTTTTCCGAATTTATCCCCATACATGTCGTACTGCTCCTCCTTCGGAACCGCAGGATCATACTCCTCCCAGAAGGTCACGGCGCCGCGTTCCAGCATGCCGCCCCAATATTCCCTGATGCGCGCCAGCACTTCTTCCAGATGCCCCATCCTGCACAACGCATCCATTTCGAAGAACTTGAAATACGGTGTCGTAATCTGAGGTATCTCTTCATTAAAAAGGACATTTTCCACAATCCGCTTTTTCTGCCCGTCATCTGCTATATCAAAAAAAATTGCGAAAATATTTGCATGCCTTGCCACATGTTTTTTTCCTGATACAAAGGAATCAATATAGGCTCCCTTTTCGTCGTCCCAGTAAAACGCATTGATATTTTCTGTAAGGCGTTCGTACTTTTTCCGGTACTCCTTACACAGATCGGCTTCCACACCCAGCTTCCGGCTTAATACAGCCATCGTATGGTAACATTCGGCAAACAGCATCTGTTCCGCGCACAGAGCACCTTCTTTATCCAAATCCACCCAATCGATAAAGATCCAATCCTCTTTGCGACCGGTCAGGAAGCCCTGCCCATCCAGCTGTTCCTCACAAAATCCCATCAATGAGCACATTTTGGGATATATCTTCTCCAAAAACTCCAGATCCCCATATGCTTCCTCATGTATTTTAAGGCTGAGTATCCAATAAAGCGTATAATCCAGAATGGTATTGATGTGTGTCGTCATCAGGTCATTCCCCCGCAGGGCCAGAAGAGTCCGGCGATTAATATCCGCATCCGCCATCAGATATTGGTTCACAAAAAAACTCTGGTATGCATCACCGCCCCATATCCACTTGTCCCGTTTAATCCCGTCTATGAAGAACACACCGCTGCATAAACGAAACGTGTGCTCTGCCACGGACCATATTTTATCGAGCAGCGCGTCATTACTGGAAAACTTCGCCCGCACCGGAATATCCACATACTGGTGGATGGCTTTCATTCCGACTTCTTCCATCCGGCAGTCCGGGATATAGGCATACCGTACCGCACATCTGGGAGTCCTGCCTGTCTGCGGATCTGGGTTCCAGCTATAGTAACAATGCTCCCTGTCAAGGGCTTCCTCTCTCGATTCGCCGCAATAAACCGTCACTGGGCGGAAACCATTTTTATATTCGATTTCCAGGGCCGCTGTCAGTTCTGTCTCAAACTCATATAAAATACCGTCTTCAAAGATTTCCGCGCTGACCGGCATATAGGCTGTTTCACTATAATCCCATGCAGAAGGATCCTGCCCCACATCTGTAAAATACCTGCTATAGCCGGCTGTTACCGGGGAACCCGCGTAATCATCCACCTGCCAGGTCTTGTCGGAATAAATGACGTCCCCCTTAATATAGATACTTGGAAATGCGTCTATCCGCCCTGCATGAACTGAAATCTTTACCTGTCCCGGGCCGCAGGAAATGTCAGTGCCAAAAGGATATTTTTCCTCGTCCACAAGCACATAACCAACTGCTTTCGAATATACACAAAATTCCGTCTCCTTTTCCAACGTATACTCCTTGCGGAATACAACGCGGTTCCGGAATCCTTCGCTCTTCCAGAACGCCGGCCAGCCATAGCCCCGCTCTACCCGGCTGAAATTCTGCTTCATCGCATGATATAGTTCAAAGTCCCCATAATACCAGATCCAATAACAAGTATTCATCGGCTTATTCCTCTCTGCTTTTTTTCAAGAATACCACAACCGCATTCATATTTCTATCAAAATCCTCTTAAATTCTCCCTTATTTCATTTTTATAGACAGGCATGTTTTTATACTATTGCCGAACTCTTCAGATTCACACCGGTATGCTATCCCTCACGCGCAGCGCCCCATACGCCACCTGTGGATTCGGATACACATCAAATCCCGGCAGCGGCCTTGCCCCCCGCCTAAGATACGCTTTCACTTTCTCCCCATATGGTGCTGTCAAGTAAGGACTAATAATTTTTTATACCTTTTTTAGATTTCATTATTTTTTCTTTATAAGTCATATCAAACTGCAATTACCAATTGAAATTCATAACAAAAACTATGCAAATTAATGCAAGTTTTATTTTTGAGAAAATACTGCCAAAAAATATAAAATACAGAGGAAATAGCGAAAGATCTTCTAAAAATAAAGGTATTTCATCATTTCCTCTGTAATCATTTCTTATTTTTGCTCTTTCCACTATATTGCTAACATCTCATTCAGCACAATTGTTGCAGGGTAAGATATAGCCCCATAATCTACAAACATCATCCTATATCTATAGTGTTCTAATCCTTTTACAGTAAGAAAAACTTCATATCTATGATCTTCCTTACTCTGTTCCCCTAGATCATCTTGTATATCATAAAAATCTCCCATAAGATTCCACATCGGATTGTAAAATTTTCGATATTCAATTTCATTTACTGTCCTTGTAGGTTTATCTGATATATTTAACGCTGGTAATCCATGAAAACCATTTGCATTTAAACATCCCCTTCCATAAGGCATTTCAATAATATCACCTATAACCATTATCCGTTGTGATTGGATTTTATCTTCACTCTTATGTACATCATACATTATTCTCTGAATGATAGCCAATCTTTCATCACTATGGTCTCCATACAAATCAGTACACAAATGTATGAAGCATAAAACAAAACCATCGTCTATTATTTGAATCGAACAATATTTTTCCTGACTTCCCGGCTTTATATTAGCATAGCTACTCCACACGTCAATCCTATCAACCTAATGTATTACATTTGACTAAACGCTGATTATTATCACTAAACATCCTGTTCAATTCATCTATATTTGCATCATACTCTGAAAGTGCAAGAATATCTATATTATTATCATAAACAAGACTAGCAATATATGGATTAATAGCCTTATTCTTATGTGTATTCCAAAATAGGATTCTCATTTTTCTTTTCCAAATTTCATATACTAATTATGTTCAATATTTTCATTCAAAGATTCGCGTAATATCCTGATACCTGCTGACCACACGATAAATCTCTACAAACTCATTTCCAAATTTATATATGATCGCATAATCTTCCCATATCGCATATTTATAATCTGTCCGAAAGCTGACTCTTTTGGAAAGATCCGGACCCATTCCTGGAAACATCTGAAGATTCTCAAACTTACCGTAAATTTCCTTTATGGTCTTTGCAGCATATTCTTCATTATCCTCGGCAATATAATCTCGGATGTCCTTCAAATCCTTTACAACAATCGGATTAATCCGCAGTTTTAACATTCTATTCCCCCACAAGTGATTTCAATTCATCCAGATCAAGCCAGCCTTCACCATCTTTCACTGCCTCTTCGGCTTCCTGCAGCTTCAACAGAAGCTTTTTCTCTGCACGATCACTCTCATAATCTTCAATATCCATGACTACGAAACGGCCTCTTCCATTCTTGGTTAAAAATACCGGTTCTCCTTTATGACAATTCTTCAGGACTTCATTGTAATTTCTCAAATCAGATACTGGTAAAATATTTGCCATATTCTTTTAGCTCCTTCCTTGATTTCATATTATTTCTGTTTCTTTTATTATACGCAAAAAGTCGTAATATTCAACGTAAATTTTTACAGCTTTTATTGAACATTTTTTAGAGATTCTGTAATTTACTAAATTTACACCGGTATACTATCCCTCACGCACAGCGCCCCATAGGATTGTGTCAAGCTAAGACTAAACTTTTTTTATACTTTTTTAAGATTTTACATCTATTCTAAGCTTTAATATCAAAAACTGCCAGAATTGCTATTTCCGGCAGCCTCTTTTTTATTTTAATTCAAACCAATGCCTTATATTGCTTACATAATTATATACCTCAATAAAATCCGGCCTGTTCTGTCTCCAAAATCTTCAACATTTTATTCCTCCATTGCAATCTCCAACAATTCTGCCGCAACCTGGGCAGATTGAATCCGCATCAGATTATCCCATGCATCCTCTTTTCCCAGCAAATTCATTCCCCCATGCCAGACAAGTTCGTCATCTATGATTGCAAAGTGCTCTATTACTTCCTCTTTTACAATTACATAAATACCACTTTGCCGCATACTTTGTATTAATCTCTGACAAAATTCCGGGCTTCCGTAAGATACATTCTGCGGCTCCGATGTGATGACCGTAACTGTTATTCCGGCTTCCTGCCTTGATTTTACAAGATAGATAAATCGTTCTGTTTTATCCTGTGTAAGCTCTGGACTGGATACGATAATTCTCTTTTCCGCCTCAACAATGTCTCGCTCAAATACATCCATATAATTTCCAGAATCAAAAATCGCATTTGCTGTCTGTTTTGAAAGAACACGGTTTGTCATCAATTGAAAACCTGTCCTCTTATATGTGCGCAGCCTTTTTGCATACATATTATCAAATACCCGGATATGCGAATCTACATAGTCATATACAATAACTTCCGTTTTACCCTCATAATCACGATTCAATCTTCCAATATACTGTTCAAGTCTGCCTGCAAAAGAAACAGGCGCCGCCAGCATCAGGGTATCCAGCCTCGGATAGTCAAATCCTTCACCAATCTTCTGCCCCGTTGCCACCAAAATCAGGCTCTGATTCCTGTCTATTTCTTTTAATCTTCGTCTCACCTCTGAATTTTCTTTATCACTGTTATCACCATATAAAACAAACACACAATCGGCATCTTTCTGCAAATGATCATACAAATATTTTGCCTGTTCTTTGTACCTTGTCAAGAGCACAGGTGTTCTTCCTTCTTTCACGCAAGTTCTTGTGTCTTCAAGAATCAAATCGTTTCTGACAACATTTGTACTAATCAGAGCATATGCCCCATTAATATCATTTTTACTTTCATTTGTATCAATCATCCTTGTATAACGTGGATATACATAATGACCAATTCCCTGTTCTATTGCCCGCTCTTTTTCCGTGTAGCTGTGCCTGATCGGCCCTAAAAGCATATGAATGATTTTCTCCAGATTATCTCCTCTTTTGGGTGTTGCCGTCACGCCATAAACGTATCTGGCATTTACTTTCTGCATGACTTCAATCGATGTATTGGAACCGCAGTGATGGCACTCATCCATCAGAACCATACCATAGGAATTAATAAAATCATTGAATTTGCCTCTGCTATACATAGAGCCGACCATAGCAACATCAATAATGCCAGTCAAAGTATTTTTACTGCCATGTAAAATACCAATAACACTGCTCCTGCGCTTTTCCCTTCCGCTCTTCGTTTTGTAAACCGGCGGCTCCTCATCTATGATTAAAAATTTATTTAGTTCATCTACCCACTGTTCCAATAAATCTTTGCTTTGAAGCAGAATGAGTGTATTCACTTTTCTTTCCGAGATGAGATAGCTGCAGACAACAGTTTTCCCAAATGCCGTGGCCGCACTGAGAATCCCATGATCAAATGCAAGCAGATGCTGAGCTGCCAAATCCTGCTGAGTTTTCAGATCCCCATTAAAAGAAACTCTGATAGGTTTTCCCCTTTCCCTATGGTCAGCAAGGTCATACTCAATACCCGCTTCCCTGCATACAGTAAGTAGATTATCGCGAAGCCCCCTTGGAATACAGATATAACCATCTGTATCTTTTCCCATGTATACAGCGCTAAAATTATAATAATTGGAATATCCCAGTCTTTTATTTTTGTAGAACACAGGATTGTCAAAAGCCGCCATACTCCGAATATGGTTTTGGAGACGGGGCATCAGATTTAATGTATCAACATATACGCCATCTCCAAGAACAATATGCATTTTCCCAACAACATCGGATTTAACGAAACCTTCTTTTTTCTTCCAGGGCTTTGGGCGATTCTGAGAAATGAAAGGAACCAGCATTCCTTTTTCTTCCGCCAGCTCTCCCTGCCATCTTGCCATATACTTTTCTATGTCTTCCTTTGACAGTTTTTCCGTATGATTGAGCAAAATATCCCACTGATCCGGATATGCATTCCAGTCTTTATCAACGAAAGCACTGTTTCCATTTTTCAGTGCCTGTCCCTGTAGCGGCAATGCAATCAGATTCCCGATACTGCTTGCAACATCCTGGGACGGATACATTCGGTCATAATAATGAAACGATTTTAGATTAATCAGAGACGAACCCTTATCCAACAGCAGAAATCCAAAATTCCTTGCAAGAGATGCTGATATCGGCTTTTTGAAAAATATCCATACATGTGCGCCCCTGCCTGACCTAGACCTTTCTACTAACGGTGTTATCCCGTTTCTTTCGCAGATAAGCCTCAACGCATCAACCTCTTCATGCCATTCATCATTCGTATTGGCAAAATCTGTTTTCTCAGCACCTTTCTCATGATTGTCAAAATCAAAAACGATAAACCGGCATGTACCATCCGGAAACAGCGGATATACGCCTAATACATCTGCACCGTCTTCCCGATATCCAAGAAGATGCTCTATAATTTTTTTAGGCTTAAGTTCTGTCCACTTCCTATGCTCACAAGCTTCACAATTGATTTTTTCACCGCGCTGTTTCGGGCATATCCGGTCATTCCATCTGTGATCACACTGTGGAAAATATCCCCCTTTCGTACCTCTTTTGGCGTAAACATCCATTCTTCCCCAAAACATTGCAAAATATTTATTCGCCAGTTCTTCGGTAATATACTTTCTTTGGATGCGTCCTCCCTGGTCGGGATCGTACTCCTCATTTGTTTCTATCTTCTCCTCGAATACATTCTCTGGTTCATAAGCAATATCTGCTTTATCCAATAACTCTTTTAATCTTTTATTTTCGCTCTGGAGATTACGCACTAACTTCCGAAGTGAATCTAAATTGTATGCTTCTACATTCATTTATCCCACCATCTTACTTATCACTTTATATTCTTTCATCAGTGAAACCACCTTCAGAGGCTACTTACAGCCTTTTTGCATCCATTTCAGTTCAAATTTATTTTCTCTATGTCCTCTATACTTGTCAATGCCTGAATATCTTCAAAATACCAATCGCTGCATTCATCATAAAAATGTTTATCTTTTCTCTTCTTAAATATGCGAAATGGTCGCTTTCCAGAATTATCATATATATGACATACATCACAGACTCTTACTACATCTTTCACTAAGCCCAACGCTCTATCATATCTTGAAATTATTTTTTCTTCTGGAACATCATGGCCTCCTGATTCTACCCTTGATTTCACACGCCAAATATTAATTGCAGGATCTGCGGTGAGGATATAATAACAACGAATAAAGTATCCTTTTTCTTTCGCTCTCTCCAATAACCTCAGATTACGCTCTGTAGACAACACCGTTTCAAAACAAAACTCATTCATCTGCTCAATATGTTCTTCCCGTTGTTTTTCTGCTAATTGCGCCGCTTCCAAATCTGAACACTTTAGATTCTTCTTTATTTCATCGGCATTAATATAATCCATCGGAGGTTTTAACAACTCTGTAAACGTACTTTTTCCTGAGCCATTAGGTCCGGCGAATACAACTACTTCAGGCTTTTTTTGCAATACGTTCACTGTAACGCCCCTTTCTCATTTTTGTTCCAATCTCTACTCTCGTTCCATCATTACTCTCATGATATATCCTTTGTGTCTGTCTATCATAAACAACTATAGGAATATCTAATGCTTTCTTCTTTTCCAACTCAATTTTTACCGCCGCATTTGCACGTTTCACAACTGCCGCATCAGGAATATATTCTTCACGTTTCATATCGTTCTCCTTCCTAACTACGTTATACATACTAATAAGAAATTCAGCTAATGTTGTCTGCCCTAACATCTGTCTACACCGCTTCTTTCGTAATAAGTCCAGTATACCATTATTCTTCTGAACTTAGAAGATTATGTTTTTCATTTTCTTAATTTCAATAAAGTTTTTCAAACTGGTATACTATCCCTAACGCACAGCACCCCATACCCCACCTGCGGATTCGGATATACGTCAAACCCCGGCAGCGGCCTCGCCCCGCGCCTAAGATAAGCCTTCACCTTCTCCCCATACAAATAAGGATCATTCCCATTCACGATCCCCCACTCCATCAAAAGCGCCGCACCCCCCGTCACAAACGGCGTCGCAAATGAGGTCCCGGTCACACTTGTATAGCCGCCTCCTGTTGCCGGGGCTGTAATATTTACCCCCGGAGCCGCAATATCCGGTTTCGATGAAAGCGCACTTTCAAATCCACTGACCGGCCCTCGGCCGGAAAAGTCAGCATAAGTAAAAGTCAAAGGATCATATGCGCCCACGGTCACAACTCTGGATGACGTAGATGGTATTGTCAACGTAGTCCTGCTTACCGGAAATAAAAATGCAGTGCCCACATTCAGCACACTTTGGCTGGGAAGCCACATCTGGTACTCCCCCGAGACAATCCTTCTGGGCGTCAGGACAATCCGCCATACTCCGCTGTCGATGTAAGACTGCCGCGGCAGGAAATCCAGATAAATTTCCTGCCGCACACTAAACGGGCTGGGTTCTCCATAATAAAGCAGAATTTCTGTATTTCCCAGCACAAAACGCTGCGTTCCCAATATCTCCTGAATCGGCCCGACCCTGACACCTGACGGGCTGATCAGGGAAATATCGACCTCGTCCACATAGGACTTCCAGATTTGCACGTTGAGAGCAGGCTCATTCGTCTGCACGCCAAGCATAATTTCCTCGTTTCGTGCTTCAGAGAGTGTTCCGGCCGTATGTCCTGCACTGGTTCCTTCATTTCCGCTTCCAACACAGATTACGCTTTTCCAGAAATTAGATATATCATCCAAAAAACGTTCAATCAAAGAGGTTCCGTCATGAGAACCATACGTATTCCCAAAACTGATATTCAATGCCACCGGCATCCGATATTGCAGCGCTTTTTTTATTACATAATCTACCCCCTGCATCAGCTCTGTCGTTCTGGGAAACCCTTCAGCGCGCGGGCTGCCCATTTTCACGACCAGCAGCTCACTTTCCGGCGCAGCTCCTGCATTCTGCCCGATACTTCCCGTGTCTGTCCGTCTGCGTCCGTTCCCGGCTGCAATTCCGGCTACAGCCGTTCCATGGCCGGAGGCATCTCTGCTCGGCACAATATCATATCTGGCCTGCTGATTAGCCTGGAGAGCCTCATTAATCCGCTCCTGAGTGTACTCCGTTCCAATGGTATATCCTTCGGGAGGATTTCCCGGAATCGTCTGATCCCATAAGGCACGGATTCTCGTTGTCCCGTCTGGATTACGAAAATCTTCTAACGCATAATCAATTCCGCTGTCAACCACCCCGATCAATATCCCCCTCCCTCTCAGCGAAAAAGGGGCTTGCTGCACGGGATTCATACAGGAAACCTGCTTTCCATTTTCCACCTGAAAAAAAAGCCTTTTAGGCTTTTCGATAAATTCAATCTCCGGGAAGGCCGCAAGCTGCGGGATCAGAGATTCCCGTATCACCACCACTGCATATTCATTTGCCATCTCGGTCACAGATACGGCGATCGAGCGGACGGCATCCAGTGAACCGGAATATTTGACAATCAGATCCCACTCCTGTTCTATTGGATTGTAGCCCACATCCAACTCCAGAGATTTCATGCGTTCCCCTTCCGTCGCATCCAATGCAAGATTCAATAGATTATCCGCTTTTTGACTGTTCATAATCCCTCCGGTCTGCCTTTGTGCGAAGACATTCAGCCAGACAGTTCTCTCTATTATAATATGTTCCCAAAACGAAAATGTACGAAGGAATTGCCGCAAAAAAAACAGGTACATCCTGACTGGCCTGTCCCAACCATTGTACAGGTCAAAAATCCCCCATGCAATCCCACGTAACCTTGCATTTTTTGACCTGCACACTGATTGAAACATCCTGCGCAATTTAAAGTATTTTCCTACAGTTCCTTATGACACATTTTTCCCTTTATACGGCGCCAGTGTATAGGGCAGGAAATATCCCTGCTCGTGATGGCAGGAAGGGCAGGACGATGGCGCCTGTTTTCCTTCAAAAATATATCCGCAGTTTGTACAGATCCATTTGCCCGTATTTTCACCTGCAAAATACTCACCTTTTTCCAACATTTCCACGACTTCCGCAAACCGGAGCTGATGAGAACGTTCCACCTCGGCAATCAGTGAAAAAGCAGATGCCGCTTCTAAAAACCCCTCTTCCTTCGCAACTCTTGAGAATTCCTGATACACATCTTCCGCCTCTTCTCTTTCGTTATGTTCCGCCGCCCGCAGAAGCTCCGTCAGGCTCTCCTGCTGATCCACAGGATAACCGCCGTCAATAAAAATGGTCTGCCCTGACAGGCTTTTGAGCAATTCATAATACCGCTCCGCATGGGCACGTTCCTGATCTGCCGTGTACTCAAACATATCTGCAATGGAGTACATTTTCATCTCCCTTGCCTTTTCTGCTCCCAATGTATAGCGGTTCCTGGCCTGGCTCTCCCCGGCAAATGCCCGCATCAGATTGTCTTTTGTCTTACTTTCTGCAAAATTAACAGCCATAGTACAGACTCCTTTCCTTATTCTGGATATCCTTTAGGTAGTCTGTCCTATGGCTGGTAAAATATACTTCCTTTGTAAAATAAATGTAGACAGTATCCGCACGCCCTGGCTCAAACAGGCCGAAGCAAAACTTTTGATATTTTGCACAGGGAACCGACGTAAGATTCCTAATTAAATCCGATCAGACGCCTTGCAACGCTGTACGCCATGGAGGATACCTTCCTCCCCGACCGTCCCGGCAGATTCATCGTCTGTCCAAGGATGCCGTAGCGGATTTTTAAAAATGTCTTGTAATCCTTCTGCCGCAGATAGATCCAAAGCTCTTTTTTCTTCTCCAGGTTCTCCGCATTTTTAGAGCGGATACAGAGGATGGAGGAGACGGTCATCATAATCGCCAGATAATTGATCATGTATTTCCTGAGCTTCTTATCCGTGATCATCCGCAGGTCATACATGGAAATCATGCTTTTGGTGACATAAATCTGCTGATCCACACGGCTGATCATAATTTTTTCATTGACTGACTGGTCTTCCCTGCCGATAAAGTAACGGTAAAAGTCTACGTCCATATAGTAGAGCTTCCTCACATGCGGCAGCGGATAGTACACATATATATTGTCTACGTAAAAAGTATGCTTCGGCAGCTTTAACTGGCTCAATCTGAGGATCTCCGTACGATACATGACAGAATGCATGAGGATATACTGATCCAGATGGAAACTCCCGATATCCTCCCACCGGAAGACCTCGTTCTGCGGCAGGACATTACGGTAATGGATGACTTTTTTCCGCTCCATCCCCACCTTCTCATACACATAATTGGATACAAGCATATCCACATCTGTACCCTCCCGGTCGAATTCTTTGACCTTTTCCAGAATCTTCAACAGAGATTCCCCATCCACCCAGTCGTCGCTGTCCACCACTTTAAAATATTTTCCCGCTGCCTGAGACAGCCCTGAATTGACCGCATCCCCATGGCCGCCGTTCTCCTTGCTGATAACCTTTATGATGGACGGATATTCCCGCGCATACTTCCTTCCAATCTCTTCCGTCCCATCCGAAGAACCATCATTTACAATCAAAATCTCCACATCCTCGCCTGCGGGAAGGATCGATTGGATCGCTTTCTCCATATAATTTTCCGAATTATAGCACGGAATTGTGAACGTAATATACTTCATCTTATTGCCCCTCCTGCTTCATACTTTTGTCCAATATTACGCATTATACCCTATCTGATCCTGTTTGAAAAGGGGGGAATCGCGCACTAACGTCTCTTTCCCGTCATTTTTTCCACCACAAGCCGCATAACCGTAGTTCCTGGCACCGCCTTTGTATTAAATTCAAAATGCCCCTGATGATAATGGTCTGTCATGATTGCCAGCGCCTCCAGTTTCTCTGTATCCGGTACAATTTCCAATTTTCCCCTTCCGATCACGCTCTCATATTTCATCGTACAGTGCCCTTCCTTTTCATCGGACACCAGCTTGTGGGAACAATCCATCTCAAATGACGCACGGCTGTCCTTCTCCATCAGCTCATACTTCTTACCTGTATCCGCCCCATGGAAATACAGGGTTACCCGGCCTCCCTCTGCTTTCAATCCAAAGTTCAGGGGCAGGATGTACGGATATCCGCCATCATTGAACGCCAGCCTGCACACATCACATTTCTCCATGATTTCAACCATCTCATCAAAATCTTTTATTTCCCTGTCCGCTCTTCTCATTCCTGTCTCCTTCTTTCTTTTTTTATCTGAAACTTTTACAGAATACTTCCTGTCCAAATTTCCAGAGCTGATTTTATATGCACGACAAAAATATTTCTGCCGTGTCTTAAAATATCACGGCTCTGCTTTTATGTCAATATGCCCGTCAGCAGCCATCCGTATGTCGCAAAATGTCATGTTACAATTTACGACCGCCGACCGCGAATTGTAAGCCCATTGAAAAGCCGCCTGACGTCTGCGTATGGCCTGGAACATCCGCATTCAAAAGTTTGAATTTTTTTCAGGTTTGGTGGTTGACGAATAAAAATAATTGTGATAAAATACTTACGTTTCAATCTCAAAGGAAAGAAAAATATTGTGGATGGAGAGGTATCGAAGTGGTCATAACGAGGCGGTCTTGAAAACCGTTTGTCCGCAAGGGCGCGTGGGTTCGAATCCCACCCTCTCCGCTCAACTGTCGTATGTGGTTTATACGGCAGTTTTTATTTTCCTCTGTTTTTATTCCTTTCATATTCGTAACTGTTTGGGAACTTCGCCATTTCTGAATTTTTGCCTGTCTGCCTGCCCTCTGTTTTCGGAAACAGCCTGTATTTTTAACAAACTGGCACGGTATTTTCCAACCATTTTTTTACGTACAGCCCGCCCATAGCAGCCAATAAGAGGACAAAGTCTGATTATTGGAGGACATCCCGTGCATTCCGCAAAAAAAAGTGGTATGATTTACCATAACATACACCGTTATCTGATTGATGGTGCTGGTTTTTAAGTTTTTATAGTAAGAAGCTGTACGGAAATAACCGGCGCAGGCTGTTTCGGTTATTTTTCTACAGTTCCTAATGGACTGGAGTTTAACATGATTAAAGTGGCGATTGTTGACGATGGTACAGAGGCAGCGGAGAGTACAAGGAGCATGGTTGAGAAGTGCGCGGGAAGGCTTTTAAAAAGCGGAAAGGCAGAGATTCATGTATTTAACAGGTCAGAATTAATCGCGTGTGAACTGCGCGAAGGAACCTATTTTGATATTTTTCTTCTGGAGACAAAAATGCCGGTGATAAACGGGCTGGATCTTGCAAAATACATCCGAAGCATACAGAAGGAGGGGTATATCGTTTTTTTGACTTCACATCCCGAATTTGCAGTGGAAAGCTATTATAAAAGCATCCGCGCATATCAGTATATTTTAAAGGACACCATGAAAAAAAGGCTGCCGGAAGTGCTGGATGATATTTTCGAGCAATGCATACGGGAAGAGGATCAATATTATTATATTTTTAATCAGTACCGTACAGAAAGGATCCGCTTCCACGATATCATCTATGTCAAAAAAGACGGGAAAAACTGCATCCTCGCGGCAAAGGACGGTATACATACGGACAGGACTACGATCATGAAAGTAAAACAGGCTTTAAACCTGCCGATATTCATCCTGATTGACCGGGGCAGCATTGTCAATGTGG
Source organism: uncultured Lachnospiraceae bacterium (assembly GCA_949840465.1). Lineage (GTDB taxonomy): Bacteria > Bacillota > Clostridia > Lachnospirales > Lachnospiraceae > Schaedlerella. Next base: position 15,711 of record CATKXE010000056.1, read on the forward strand.
AGCACATCGAAAAGATCTGCAAAAAAGAGGTACATATGAATAACGGAGACATGCTGGAAATCAGCCGGGCAAATGTCCGGACAGTGAGGGATAAGGTTCATCAGTACTGGGGCGTCAGTTTATGAATCTATGGAACCTGAACGCCCCGTATACAGAGATCGGAACCGGCATTCTTATACCTGTAAACCAAATGGCCTGCCAGAAGATTTTCATTATTTCAAGAAGCACAGCGGTTCATTTGGCTAACAGGTATGCTCCTGAGCATAAATCAGCCGGCTTTGGCAAGCTGATCCAATGACTGGAAAGTATACCCCATCTCTTCCCATTTTGTCAGGAGTTCATCCAGAATCTCCGCATTGGTCTTCGAAGTGCTGTGGAGCAGGACGACCGCGCCGGGGTGGATTCGTCCCAAAAGTTTATCAAATGCTTCTTCTCTGGAAGGCTGGTTATTCTCATACCAATCCACGTAAGCCAGACTCCAGAAAAATGTACTGTATCCCAGTTCCTTTGCCATCTGCAGGTTGCTCTCACTGTATTTCCCCTGCGGCGGACGGTAGAATTTCGTCATCTCCTCCCCTGTGGTTTCTTTATAGACATTTTCTACCTCCTTAAGTTCTTTCTCAAAAAATTTTCTGTCTGCAATCTGCGACATATCGGGATGGTGGTATGTATGGTTACCGACGGTATGGCCTTCACTGACCATCCTTTTTACCAGATCTGCATTGGACGTGATATAGGTTCCCACCACAAAAAACGTCGCGGGAACATGATGCTTTCTGAGCGCGTCTAGTATGGCCGGAGTGTTCCCGTTTTCAAACCCGGCGTCAAACGTCAGGTAAATAACCTTGTCTCCGGTGGGATCTGCATAGTATGCGTCATATTTTTTCAGTTCCTCGGTCGTGGCATTGCCCACAGGCGTCCGGCCCTCTTCCTGAAAGCTTAATCCCCAGTTTCCTTCAGCAGATTCCATGACCGATCCAATGGATGCGGTTTCGTGGGGAATTGATTCCAGAAGCCTCTGCTCCTGAAATTTAGCGGCAAAATGCCCGATGAGGAATGCTCCCACAAAAAGCATGGTCAGTTTTCCGATATGCAGGAGAATGGCCTTATTATTCTTTATCTTGTTTAAGATTGGGTAGTTGGCAGGTTCCATAGGACGTCACCTGTATCTTTTCTCTGTATATTCTATTCCCTGCCGGAAAGAATATTCCCACGCCCCTGCTTTTATCTGATTTTTACGCCCCTTTTACTTCATCTGTTCCGCCATTGTATAGAATTGATAATAAGTACCCTTTTGTTCCATCAGGCTCTCGTGATTGCCCTCCTCTGTAATTCCCTGATCTGTCAGGACAAGAATTCTGTCTGAATTTTTAATACTCGAAAGCCGATGTGCAATCGTAATCGTGGTTCTGCCCTCTGACAATTCATTCAGAGAACGCGCCACTGCAAATTCACTTTCATTATCCAGAGCCGAGGTCGCCTCATCCAGAATCATGATAGGCGGATTTTTCAGGAAGACTCTGGCAATACTGATGCGCTGCTTCTGTCCGCCGGATAGTTTCACGCCCCGCTCCCCCACGTAGGTATCATAACCGTCTTTCAATTCCCGGATAAATTCATCCGCACCCGCTCTTTTTGCGGCTCCCACCGCGTCTTCTCTGGAGGCATCCGGATTCCCATACAAAATATTCTCCAGAACCGTACCGGAAAACAGGTACACATCCTGCTGGACGATCCCTATATTTTTCCGAAGGCTTTCCAGAGTGAACGATTTGATATCCTCCCCGTCAATACGTATCACGCCGCCGCTGATATCATAGAATCTGGGAATCAGGTTGCACAGCGTCGTCTTTCCTCCGCCGGACGGCCCCACGATGGCCAGTTTTTCTCCTGCACGTACCGTGAGATTTAAATGGCAGAATACGGTATTGTGGTCATCCGGATATTCAAAAGAAACATCCTCAAATGAAATATTTCCCCTGGGAACGCCCATTTTCTTTGCCCCGGGTTCATCAAAAATCTCCACATCTGCATCCATGATCTGCAAAAAACGCTCAATCCCTGTGAGCCCCCTCTGGAACTGCTCGGCAAATTCAATGATCCTGCGGATTGTCGCAATCAGAGTGGAGACATACATCACATAGGCAACCAGATCTCCGGCGGTAATATAGTGTTTTACAAGAAAAATACCGCCCATCAGGATCACAGTCAGGTTCATCAGCCCGTCAAATGCGCGTGTGGACGTCTGGAATGCAGCCATATATTTGTAAGTTTCTTTTTTGATATCATAAAATTTCACATTGCCCTTTTCAAATTTATCAATCTCCATGGCTTCGTTGGTAAATGCTTTTACCACCTTCTGCCCCAATAGGCTGTCTTCAATAGAGGCATTGAGTTCCCCGATCTGAACGCGCTGTTTGGCAAATGCCCTGCGGCTCCTCCGGTTTAATTTGATGCATACAAAAGCCATAACCGGTACGATGGCGAAGATCGTCAGGGTGAGTACAAGATTGACCGAGGCCAGTATAAAAAAGGAGATCACTGCCTTTACCGCCGCAATGAAAAATTCCTCGGGACAGTGGTGGGAGAACTCCGTGACATCGAACAGGTCATTGGTGATGCGCCCCATGATCTGTCCCACCTTTGTATTGTTATAGTATGTATTGGACAGCTTCTGCAGATGTGCATAGGCGTCCCGTCTCATGTCCGTTTCAATGGACGCGCCCATGACATGTCCCATATCTGCCATATAATAATTAGCCAGACAGTCGACGACACGGAGCACAAGATAAAGAAGCGCCATTTTCCCGATAATTTCAACGGTCAGAGAGGCCAGATCCTCCAATCCCGTATTGGTAATAAAACGAATGATCATAGGGAGCACCAGCTCACACAAGGTAGTGAGCGACGCACAGAACAGATCCATGGCAAGCACCCCCTTATGATTCGTATAATAAGGAAGAAACCTCTTCATTAATTCCTTTGTAGTATATTCTCTGCTGTTTTCCGACATATTTCCCTCCAAACAAAGCAACCCACATTTACCAAATTCTGCTATTTTTCACAAAATGCATCGAAGAGCCTGAAAAACAGGCTCTAAGTCAAAGATCCCGCAGCAAGCCGACGGGGCGGCAAATTTCCAGCGCAGCAAACTGCGGGTTATTGGGTCTGCACTCCGTTTCGGTCGTTGCTGAACAAGCGCCGCTGGCACTTAGCGCCCCTTGCGGCAGCCGCCAGATAGACATACAAAAGCAAATCCGCCCGTCTCGTTGCTTCGCGGGAATAACGCAGCTATAAAAATTGATTTTCATGGAGCATCGCCGTGTGTGTCTTGTCGATCTTATCACGTATCTGTAACATCTGATGATCCAGCACGGCGATAGAATCTGCGCAGATCCTGAGCTGGCTCTCGATCTCCTCCATATCTTCCACAGTTTTCTTATATCTCAGCTTATGCTCCAGACTTGCCCAGAAATCCATTGCTATCGTACGGAACTGCATCTCAACCTTTACATATTTTTTCTCGTGGGAGAGAAAAATCGGTACGTCCAATATAAGATGCAGGCTCCTATAGCCGTTCGACTTTGGATTTTCAATGTAATCCTTTTTCTGCACAAGGATGATGTCATTGGGCCGCACAACAAGTTCTGCAAGACGGTAGATATCGTCCGGGAAAGAGCAGATGACACGAACCCCTGCAACATCTGTCAGGTTCTCTTCAATGCTTTTCACCGAAATAGGAAATCCCTTGCGCTCCAGCTTTTCATAAATACTTTTGGGCGTCTTTAATCTGCTCTTAATGGATTCAAAGGGATTGCGGTTATACTCCTGAGAAAATTCTGCATTCAGCACTTTCAGCTTTGTCTCCACTACCATGATCGCGCTTTGGTACTGCATCATCAGATGGCTAAACCGTTTCGTGTCCCTCAGCTTTTCCGCCTGAATCTGGATGATACGCCCCTGCTCTTCCAGAGCCTTTGTCTGAATCTCCACCTTCTGCTGCAGTCCGTTTTTACTGGCAAACAGCTCTACGATATTCTTCACACGATTTTTCACGATAGAGCCCTCGAATGGCTTATGTATAAAATCCAGCACGCCCATTTCAAAGCAGTAGTTCTCGATCTCCGCGGAATCCTCGCCGCTTGTGATCAGTACCGGAATCTTCTCCATCCAGTGATTCTTTTTCATCCACTCCATTACGGCATAGCCGTCCATATTGGGCATCTGTAAATCCAAAAGAAGCGCCGCCAGCCTGCCCTCACATTCCAACAGCTTCTGTATGGCCTGCTCCCCGTCCGTTGCTGTTTCAATGAGATAATCGCCGCTCAAAATCTCACACAAAATCTCCCGGTTAATCTCTACATCGTCTGCCACCAGTATCTTTTGCATCTTCTCTCCCCCGTTTTTCGCTATTGTGGTTCCCCGCATACAGTTGTACAAAACCGTCAAAAAATGTGTAAAATAAAGAAAACACACCTGCTAATCACTAATTTTACGCTGAATTCAGTATAAAACAGGAATCTTTTTTTGACAAGGCAAAAAATCATATTGTTGAAGAACCGCCTGTGCCATACAGTTTCCGATATTAAAGTGACGAGCCGACTTAAAAAGACGGTTCAAAGTATTTGATTCTCGCGGCAGCCGCCAAATGGGCACGCCGGCATATCCACCTGGCTCGTTGTTTCGCGGAAATAAAAAAAAGAAAGAAAACGTCCATTTTAAAACGTTTCCTCCACTTTTGAGAACTGCCGCAGACCGGAATCGAACCGGTACGGGTATCACTACCCACGGGATTTTAAGTCCCGGGCGTCTGCCAGTTCCGCCACTGCGGCTTATGATATGGGGCCTATAGGGCTCGAACCTATGACCCTCTGCTTGTAAGGCAGATGCTCTCCCAGCTGAGCTAAGACCCCATATATTTTTCTTTGCAATACCGGATATATCGATACTGCATATATACCCGGCATCTATAAAACACCGAATATATAAAAACGACCCAGAAGAGACTCGAACTCTCGACCTCCGCCGTGACAGGGCGGCGCTCTAACCAACTGAGCCACTGGGCCTCGTTATGAGCACTTAGCGTCTGTATTTTAGACGCTTACGTGCGATACATCTCACCGACGTTAGCAAGGTCTCTCACGCGCTTACAAGGTGAGGCGTTATGGACACTTAGCGTCTGTCCTTTCGACGCTTACGTGCGATACATCTCATCCTTTACAAAGCCCTCCCTGGACTTATAGGGTGAGATAGGAATGGACCTTCGGGGACTCGAACCCAGGACCGATCGGTTATGAGCCGATTGCTCTGACCAACTGAGCTAAAGGTCCAAATAATGTGTCCCTTAAAGGAACAAAGCCGATGATCGGACTCGAACCGATAACCTGCTGATTACAAATCAGCTGCTCTGCCAATTGAGCCACATCGGCAAATCACACTCTGGAACGAACATCTTTTCTGCCATGCCTCCAGCCTTCCTGCTTCAAACCGGAAAACATAACCTGTACAACATCTCTGTCAAATGACTCCGACGGGAATCGAACCCGTGTTACCGCCGTGAAAGGGCGATGTCTTAA
>CATKXE010000057.1 GCA_949840465.1 uncultured Lachnospiraceae bacterium
AAACGACTCTCGGAAGCCGCATAAAATAGGGCTTTGAGATTCCGAGAGCCTATTTATAATAAACGGAGGTAGATGATATGATAAACAATGTAAAACCGGGTTATGTGAATCCTTTATCTATGGTGAGGAGCGGCAGGGAAAAGCAGGGAAAACCTTTTTATTCAGAGGGGGTTCAAACGGCAGAAAAGAGAGGAAAAGCCTTAGAAGCAGAAAAACAGTCGATTCAAAATTCCTTGTTACTTATGAAAGGAACCTCTGGTGATGCCGGGAGTTCAGAAGAGAATATTGAGTTGTTAGAAAAGAAGCTTGAGGAAATTACAAAAGAGATTGAGGCAAACCGACAAGAAACGGTGGAGATAATGACAGCCAAAGAAGAACAAGAGGAAAAAGGCGGAAAGCCTGTTATGCATAATAAGTTCGATATATATGAAAAGGCAGAGCATGAAAAGTCTGCAGGATGCTATAAAGTTGTGAATGATGATAACAAAGGTTATAAAATACTGGATAATTTAAGTATAGGGAATTCCAGGAAAGAAGATTGAGAAAAAAATCCAAACTTTGTCCGCTTAAAACACCGCATGCATTGGAGGTCAGGAGTCAAAGTTTGGATTTTTTTAAATTTGGATTTTGAGCCGGATGGACAGTATCCGCAGCCGGGCAAAGAATATCATAAAAAGCGAGATGAATTCTTCGTCGATATGTGATAAAATTATTTCGGATGAAACATTGAAATTACCAGGCTGAGGGGGGAAATATGGAACTAAAACGCATTAGATTAGAGGAATCACAGATAGACACATTAACTAAAATAATGGAGCGGGCTTTTGATGAAGACACAAGTGTGGAATATGTTTGAAAAATTATATCCTGATACAGAAGTTTGGGAAACAGAAACGCCTGTTTTTTCGAGCAGAAATTATAATTTCTATGTCAATAAGTGCGGTTTTCATATTATTAAAATGGATAACCCCAAAAACAGGCTAGCGTACTGTCTGTATTACATTCAGGTAAAAAATTCTTCCATAAAATGCCATCCCATGTTATCATAAAAAGAAACGGCGGTGGCGACTATGGCAAGACCAAAAACTTATATTATTAAGCTCAGGGATGATGAAAGGGCTGAACTTCTGAAAACGATCCATAATAAGAAAACCAGCAGGATGATCTTAAAACGGTGTCAGATACTTCTTGAGCTGGATGAAGTCCATGGCATAGGACTTACCCATGCCCAGATTGCCCATAGATATGCGGTCTGCCCTGCCACCATAACCAATATCGTTCAGTCTTATGTCACGAATGGCATAACGAATATTGTCCGTTACAATATCAGCCCCAATTCCGGTGCCGCACGGCGGAAACTGGATGGGCGCACTGAGGCGCGTATCATTCAGATGGCCTGTGGGCCTGTGCCGAAAGGGCATTCCCGTTGGACTCTCCGGCTATTAGAAGAAAAAGCCCGTGTTGAACTGGATGTCCCGGTCGGAAAGGATGCCATACGCCATGCACTAAAAAAATGAACTTTGACCTCACAAAAATGCCTGCTGGTGTATCCCTCCCAAAGAAAATGCGGAATTCATAGCCTGCATGGAGGATATCCCGGACATTTATGAGATGCCCTATAATCCAACAGTTCCCGTGGTACGCATGGATGAAAAGCTCTGCCAACTGTTCGGGGAGGCCAGGGAACCATTGCCCATGCGGCCAGGGGACACCAGGAAAGTCGATTCTGAATATGTCCGGAACGGCACCACTCATGCCCTTTCCTCCCTGTACAGGGCATTTCCTGCCCCGGAAGCCCGCAGGATTGCCAAAAAGCCGGAAATCCATTACACTCCGAAACATGGGAGTTGGTTGGACATTGCCGAAATAAAGCGAAATGTAATGACACGACAGTGTCTGTCCCGCAGAATTGAGGACATGGATTTGTTCTGTCAGGAACTGGCGGCATGGGAGAGGGAGCGCAATGAACATACAGCTTGTATCCAATGGCAGTTCACTACTGGAAAAGCCAGAACTAAGTTGGTGTCGCTCTATCCTAAATTTAGTCCCATAGAGGGAAATTGATTTAACTAAATATAATCAAGACAATACACTGGAAGGTCAGTATAAAATGCAGAAAGTGATGAAATAAAGTTCCACAACTTTAAAACTATAGGGATGAATATGAAGAGGATTATTAAGAGTAAAATTGAAGAATTATTGTCAAAGGAATTTTATTGCAGTCCAGAAGAATTAAATGGAAAAGCGACTGTGTATTCTGTTAACTCCAATGCGGAACAGCCATATATCAAAATACTGGCATATAAAAATTGTGTTGTAGTTTGCACAACAAAGGATTTGCATTATAAAGTGCAAGAATTGTTACAACACAAGAACAGAGATGAAATTTTTGAACTTCCATTAGTTTACGGGCAGACAATACATTATGTTCCTGATGATACCTGTACAGAAGAGATATTTGTATCATTGGATTACGAGTGTGAGTATCTTTTTCACAGAGATATTTTATCTCTTACTGGATTGACGGGTTTTGAAAATTCTTTAGTATTTGACGAAAATGGTTCTACATCAACAAAAGCTGTTTACATTGCTAGGGACAAGAATCGGATTATTGGAGTAGCAGGCGCTGCGGAATCATCAGTAAATGGAGTATGGGAAATAGGTGTAGATGTAATGGAAAAATATAGAAATGCCAGATTGGGAACCTATTTAGTCAGAGGATTGACGAAAGAATTGCTGGCACGAAATATTATTCCATTTTATTCTGCTTCTATAACAAATCTTGGTTCGCAGATGGTGGCAAGCAGGTGTGGATATATACCATTCTGGATTGATACATTTGGAACCATTCTTGATGGAAGTTCAATATATAATGATATTATTGGATTTTTATCATCAAAATTTATTCAATGAGCTTTCCACGCTTCCGGGAAAGCCCTATACGGAAGAGAAGCCCGGAGAAGGGCAAAGGGGGCTGGCGTACTATGACAATGTACTGCAGAAGCCGCTTTCCAGGGGAAGTTTTGCGGAGTAATAGTCAAAATCATTGAAGGAAAAGAAGTGGTGTTATAAAATGAATGCAGATCATGAATTACTAAAAAATTTGGATAAATTGCATACAACCGAATTAGGCGTAGTACGTATGAAAAGAAATCTGTCTTTAGATACAGAGGATGTGGTTGACTGGTGTAAAACAAAAATCAATTCTGCTAATGCTGTTATTACGCGAAATGGGGAAAACTGGTACGTGAATGTAGATAATTATATCTTAACAGTCAATGGGCATAGTTATACGATTATTACAGCACATAAGAAATAAAAACGATTTTATTTTTGTTCTGTTTCAAAAATGGACGGCGTTACAGGTATTTCAATTTGGACAATGGCATCTTCCGTCCGGTCAATCACGTTTTCATTGATGATGATTTCATAGGAGAAGCCTAACGCTGCGAGGCCGTGTACTTCCATATATTCAAATATCCTCTGGTAGCAGAATGCGGCGTTTCCGTCGGATTCCTGATAAAACGCCCGGACATACTTTCCGGAGGGCTGTATATGCAAGCCTTCTTTCTTTATCGGAAATGGGATTTCAATAAAAAGTTTGGAATAATCCTCGAAATCTCCACGATATAGACTTTTGGCGGCTATCATGGTTCCGTAGGAGGCGTCATGCAGCCGGCGCAGTTGATATTTTTTTGTTTCGTCAATGATCATTTCTACCTGTTTGTCAAAAGGAGTATCCCTGTTAATCTCTACAGTGACTAAACAGCGTTCCTTTTTCTCGATCATGCTGATTTCTGATAAATCCATCGTCAGCAGCGTGCGCATATTTTGGCGGTGGTATGACATTGTTTTTCTGATTGCCTTCAGATGCGCCATTTCATGGTCTAAATCCTCCATTTTCTCACACAGGAGCTGTTCCAGGCTGGCAGCGGAACGGTTTTCCATAAACGCCCGGATTTCATCTATGGATACATTCAGTTCCCGAAGCATCAGGATGGTTTCCAGTATCGAGCTTTGGTAATAGCTGTAATATCTGTATCCGTTTTCGGGGTGGATGGCTGCCGGATGAAACAGTCCAATTTCATCATACCACATCAGGGTCTTTTTGTTGATGCCGTGCAGGGATGCGAATTGTCCAATAGTAAGCAGCTTACTTTTTTTCTCCATTTTCAAACTCCTTGTTGACTGTACAGTTACTGTACGGACTATTATAAGGCATATACCGGAAAAGGACAAGCAGATAAGGAGGAAATTATGGAGAAAAAAAACGCTTACAGCAAACCTGTCACATTGAAGAATATCCTGAAATTTGCCATACCTACAATCGCCATGTCGGTCTTTATGGCTTTTTACACAATGGTGGACGGACTGTTTGTGTCCAATCTGATCGGCACGGGCGCACTGTCTGCAATCAACCTGACGGCTCCGGCGATTCAGCTCGTAACAGCGGTTTCTACCATGCTGGCAACGGGCGGCAGCGCAGTTGTCATGAAAAAAATGGGGGAACAAAAACAGGAAGAGGCCAGAGAAGATTTTACATTCCTGATTTTGGTAAATATACTGGCAGGCCTGGTTATGTGTACGCTTGGATATTCCCTGATGGAACCTGTTTTCAAGGGCATGGGACTTTCCACAGAGGTTGCGGGGTACTGTACTTCCTATCTTAGCCGCTATCTGCTGTTTACGGTACCAATCCTGTTAATGAACAATTTTACCCTCTATATGATCGCTTCTGAAAAAGCTTCGCTTTCTCTTATCTGTTCCGTTGCAGGTGGCGTGTTGAACATGGTTCTTGACTATGTTTTCATTGCCCTTTTTGATATGGGGATTGGCGGCGCCGCTGTTGCAACGGGCCTGGGCTATTCTGTAACCGCCGTAACCGGCCTGTTTGTCTTCGCCCGGAAGAAAAGCCTGCTCCATTTTACAAAGCCTGTATTCCGTTTCAGAATGATTGCAAATGCAGCCTCTAATGGATGTTCTGAAATGGCAACTGCTCTTGTTACCGGACTGATCACGATGATGTTCAACTGGACGATGTTACGTTATGTTGGAGAGGATGGTGTTGCAGCCGTGACGATTATGATGTATGTGCTGACATTTGCAAGTTCCCTCTATTCCGGTTACGCTTATGGCGTTGCGCCTATGGCCAGTTATTATTATGGGGAGAAAAACTGTGCTAAGCTTAAAAAACTTATTTCAACAAGCTTAAAAATTATTTCTATGATCTCAATCGTAACAGCGGCGGCGTCATTTGTAGCGACAAAAGCGCTGGTGTCCATATTTACCAGGCCGGATCATCCGGTATATGGGCTGGCTGTGACCGGAAACCGAATTTGTGTTCTGGCGCTGCTTTTTGTCGGCTTTAATATTTTTGCCAGCGGAATGTTTACGGCTTTGTCTAACGGTCTTGTGTCTGCTGTGCTTGCTTTTTCACGGTCTTTTGTATTCATGCTGATTGCAATGCTCGTACTGCCTGCTGTTCTGGGTGTGAACGGTGTCTGGCTGGCTACTCCTGCGGCGGAATTTCTGGCGTTCGTTTTGTCTGCATTCATGTTTATAAAATACCGGAAACGCTATCAATACTGATTTCATCGCATAGGAGGTTGCTGGAAAACAATAGCTAAAAAAATAAATATAGATGATCTTGACAACTGCATTATTATGTATTATACTGTACTTGCAAATGCAATACAGCATAGGACGAAAAGGCGGTGACGGTTTGGAGATTGTGGTAAGTAATAAGACAAGTCGTCCCCTGTATGAGCAGATCGTGGTACAGGTTAAAACGCAGATTATGAGCGGGGAACTGAAAGCCGGGGATGCGCTTCCCTCTATCCGTTCCCTTGCAAGATCGCTGCAGATCAGTGTTCTGACCGTACAAAAAGCGTATGACCTCCTACAGGCAGACGGCTTTATTGAAACAACGGCTGGGAAGGGCTGCTACGTTTCTGCCCAAAATCAGGATTTTTATTTAGAGGAACAGCAAAAAAAGATAGAGGGATGTTTGAATGACGCCATCGAAATAGCCCGCGCGAGCGGGATAACACTTGAAAAATTGCTTGATTTATTAACACTATTGTATGAGGAGGATTAGTAATGGCGAATGCTTTCATGATATCCGGGCTTACCAAAACGTATAAAGATTTTGTTTTGGATCATGTTTCATTTACTGTCCCAGGCGGCTCCATTGTGGGACTGATCGGAGAAAACGGCGCGGGAAAAAGTACAACGCTCAATGCTGCTTTAGGGCTGATTCAGAAAGAAGACGGCATTGTATCAATCTTAGGGAGTAAGGAGCTGGACGGGGATATAAAAGAACAGATCGGCGTGGTGTTCGACGGCAGCAATTATCCCGAAATCCTTTCCCCCCGGAAATTGAATCGGGTTATGAAAAATATTTATAAATCATGGGACGAACAGACGTGGTTCCGTTTGTTGAAACAGTTTTCCCTGCCGATCGATAAGCAGATTAAGCAGTTTTCAAAAGGAATGAAAATGAAGCTGGCCATCTCGGCGGCCTTTTCACATCATTCTAAACTGCTGATTCTGGACGAAGCTACAAGCGGTCTGGATCCGATCGCCCGGGACGATATTCTGGATATGCTCTTAGATTTTGTGCAGGACGAAGAACACTCCATACTGATATCTTCCCACATTACCAGTGATTTAGAAAAAATCGCTGATTATATCGTCTTTATCCACGAGGGAAAAGTGGTTTTTTCTAAACCAAAGGATGAATTGACAGAGCAATACGGTATGATCAAGTGCGGTGCGGCACAATTTGACGCACTGGATAAATCCGACATTATTGTGTACCGTAAGAGGGACTATGAATGGCAGGTTTTGATTTCCGACCGGGAGAAGATGCAGAAAAAATATCCGAAAACCATGATTGTCCCGGCATCGGTTGACGAAATCATGCTGCTTTATGTAAAGGGGGAGAAGTGATGAAAGGCGTTTTAGTGAAAGACCTTTATATTGCAGGGAACAATATCCTTGTCACCATCGTCAGCCTGATTGTGTTAGGCTTCGGGCTGTCGTTTTTGCTTGAAACCAGCGCGCTTTTGGTGTTAGCCCCGGTTGCTTCTACAACTGCGGCCTTTATCAGCATTACCAGCGACGCGGCTTCAAAATGGAATAAAAATGTAATCACAATGCCGGTATCGAGAAGCCAGATTATAGGCGAAAAATTTTTGTTCTATATTCTGCTTGCCATCATGGGAATGATTACAGCGTTCGTTCCCTGTATCGTCCTTATCTTTTTCGGTGCGGATGTAACGCCGTACTCTTTATGCCTGTACGGTTCTATCGGGATAAGCGCCACTCTGCTGGCGGGCGGCATCAGCCTGCCGTGTGCATATTTATTTGATCCGGAAAAATCGCAGATTGTCTTTATGATGTCTTTCATGGCGTCAACGGGAATGATTGTGGGGCTTGTGCTTCTTACAAACTTCGTTTTCCCTGTGAAAGAACATATCCTTTTGGCGTTCCAGATTGTGCTCATAATTTCTGTTATCTGGTTTTTTCTCTCATATAGGATTGCGGTAAAGGTATATCAAAAACGGGATATCACCTGACAGATGCAGAAGAGCCAAAGACCCCGCGGCAAGCCGACGCCGGCGTCATTGTGAAGAAACTGGATCAGCCTTTCTACAACATTCCACAGCATCCGGGAAACATTTCACGGCAAACAGATTAATCCGCTGCTTCTCACAGCCGAAAAAGAAAAAAGGGCAGCCTTTTTAACACTGCTGCCCGGCATTATAAAAAGGAGGAAGGATTATGGCAATGCAGATTAGTGGAAACTATGGACATGATGGGAGCATTTACGCAGAACGGGTAAAGGAAAAACAGGCTTCCACAATGGAGGAAAAGGCCAGGGAAGAAGAAAAGAAGACTGACAGCAAAACAGAACCGAAAGGGCTTAATAAGCTGTCCGATCCCCGGGATGAATTTATCAGAAGTGAGAAATCAGGGAAAGAATCTGCCGGGCAGCACCGCGAAGGCGGGAATGGGAATGGAAAGGAGCCGAAGGTAAGCGGGAACAATCAGGGAAAACGTGCAGAGAAATGCGAGGGGAATACGGACAAGGTTGAAAGGGAAATCAAGAAGCTGAAGGAGAAAAAGCAGCAGTTAGAAGCGCAGATCCAGTCGGCGTCTGCATCCGGGGATGAAAAGAAAATCCGGGAACTGGAGAAAAAACTGGCGCAGGTAGAGCAGGAATTAAGGCAGAAAGACAATGATACATACAGACGGCGGCATACGGTTTTTTCTTAAAGAAACAATTCAGAGATATTCCATGCAGGATAGATACCGGAAAATGGCGGCGGAGGTACTTGCAGCGGCACGGAGAATGAATGGTAACAATTAATCCCGCTTATGGAACAGGAGAGATTAAGATTGAAAGCTTTAAAAGAACTATCGGAACTGTCTTTAGAAGAATTATGGGAGTTGTTTCCCATATCCCTTGTTGCATACAATGAGAAATGGGAAAAATATTATGCTGAAACAGAAGCTTTTCTGAGAAGGATACTGTCCGGGCGCCAGATTGAGAGAATCAGCCATATAGGAAGTACTGCTGTAGCCGGAATATGGGCAAAGGATATTGTTGATATACTGATAGAAGTATCGAGGGATTCCGATATAGAGGAGACTGCAAAGGTAATAGAAAAGAACGGATTTATTCGTATGTCGGCAGAAACAGGCAGAATATCGTTTAACCGTGGATATACGAAAGAGGGGTTTGCTGACAAAGTTTTTCATGTACACCTTCGCTATGTTGGGGATAATGATGAGTTGTATTTCAGAGATTATCTGAATGGACATACGGAGGTAGCCAGGGAATATGAAACGTTAAAATTAAAACTGTGGAAATTATTTGAACATAACAGGGACGGGTATACCGATGCAAAGACAGAGTTTATCCGGAAATGGACACAGGAAGCGAAAAAAGTTTATGCAGGGAGATACTGATAACGAATAAAAACAGCAGGAGAGATATAAAATGAACGACTTAAAAGAATTCGTGAAACTGATGAAAGAACACCCCGTCGTCATTGTTTCAACATTGGCCGCGATGGCCGCAGGCGCAATTTTAGGCGCAATCGCATTTTACCAGGGGTGGTTGGGCTGATCATCGGTTCAGATTGGAGGAAAAGGACTATGGAGCCTGTGAGGGCGTCACACGACAATCCAGACGAGGATCGCATTTACTGAGGGGATTTTGTATGAAGAATGTGCAAAAACTTGAATTTCATGCAGGGAGCAAAGAGGAATTATTGCCCGGTTTCGAAGCCGAATTTCCGTATATTGCAACCAATGCGGAACTTGATCAATATCCGGGGCGTTCTGCGCCGTGGCATTGGCACAGGGCAATCGAAATTTTTTATATGGAAAGCGGCATGTTGGAATACGATACCCCGAAAAAGAAGCTCTCCTTTTCGGCAGGCACCGGAGGCTTTGTCAATTCAAACGTCCTTCATATGACCAAGGCGGTATCGCAGACAGAAAAAAATATACAACGGCTTCATATTTTTGACACGGCGCTTATTTCTGGAAATGATGGGAGCAGAATTGATAAAAAGTACGTGCTGCCCATCCGTGTCAATCCCCGGATTGATATATATGCGTTCCATCCCGGGAATCACCGGCAGGCAGAGATATTAAATTTGATCAAGGCTGCTTTTTGTTTTAACGAGAACGACATTGGATATGAAATAAAGATAAGGGAATCACTGTCTGAAATATGGCTGAAACTTTTTGAATTGTTTTCTGCTTCATTGGACAGGGAAGGGAAATATGACAAAAATGATGAAAGGCTGAAAAACATGCTGGTATACATACATGAGCATTTCGCGGAGAGAATCCTGGCTTCAGAGCTTGCAGAAGCGGCATGTTTAAGCGAAAGGGAATGTTTCAGGCTGTTTCACAGCTATCTGCATACAACGCCTGCAAAGTATATCCAAAGCTACCGTTTACAGGCGGCCTGCCGGATGCTTATAAACGGGCAGGATACAATTACCGATATCGGACACGCCTGCGGATTGGGGAGCAGCAGCTATTTTGGCCGTGTTTTCCGGGAATATCAAAACTGCACTCCTATGGAATATCGGAAAAAATGGCAGGATAGTGATATCTTATGTCCGAAATAAAATAGATTCATAAAAAATCCTGCGTTATAATTATAAAAGGGTACAGATTTTATGAAAAGCAGAAGGAGAAGATATGTATTACGAAGCCAGCGATTTTTTAGAAACCGCAGATGAGGAAACATTACGTGTTATTACCCGTGCAAGAGAGCTTACAAGGGAGTATTATTTTACGGATTGCAGTGATACCAAAAGAAAAAATGAAATTTTAAAAGAATTATTGGGCGCTGTCGGGAAAAATGTTTCCGTTGATGTCCCGTTCCATTGTGACCATGGAAAAAATATCTTTCTGGGTGACAATATCATTATCAACATGAACTGCACATTTGTGGACAATCAGCCGATACGGATTGGCAGTCAGGTCATGATTGCGTCTAACGTCCAGTTTTATACATCCTCCCACCCTGTTCTGCCGCAGGAGCGGCTTGTTTTGGACTGGGAAGAAACCGGAACCACCTTTTTCAGGACGTATGCACGTCCCATTGAGGTACAGGACAATGTATGGATCGGCGGGGGAAGTATAATCTTAGCAGGGGTGACGATAGGGAAAAACAGTGTGATTGGGGCAGGGAGCGTTGTAACCAAATCCATTCCTGCGAATTGTGTTGCGGTGGGCAATCCCTGTAAAGTGATCCGCTGTTTTGCGGACGAAGTGGAAAAACACAATGAAATATCAGAGCGTGGGTTCGTCGTTTAAGGGGACACCTCCCGGAAAACAGAGACAGAGAGCGGTATTTTCACCGCTCTCTGTCTCTGTAGACCTCCCATACGGTTTCTTTAATCCCGTTGACATAAGCCTCACAGCCCTCATAAGTCAGGTGGATCCCGTCCCCGGCAAAATATTCCCCGTGCCCTTCGCTGATCTTGTACCAGTCTACCAGATATGTATTTTCCGTTGCCTGCGTAAATGCATAGATTTCCTGATTATTCGGCTCTTCCCAGCTTACATAGGGCACTCTGACTGTGACGATAAACAGAGGCTTATCCGGGCCGAGCATTTCCCGCAGTGCATCAAGGGAGTGGTAGAGCAGTCCGTTGGCCCCCAGGGCAAAGATCACGCCGTCTCCATTCCAGCCGTTCCCGTTGGCATAAGTGTCATAGATGTCGATACTTTCTGTTGTCTGCCGTCCTACGGCTACGTCACTGATGCTTTCTGGAAAAGCCGAGTAAAATTCATCCGTAGCCCCCATGGCAACGGAATCACCGATGAGCAGCAGGCTCAGCCCATTCAGGATTTCTTCCTCCGATCGAGGCGCTATTACGCTGGCTTGTACCCTGGCCGACTGAGGCGCTTCCTTCCTGTCCGCTGCCGCATCCGTCTGCAGCCTTTCCATGGTTTTCCCGGCAAGGTCCGGCAGGAACCCGTTTGCGCTGTCCTGCCCCGGGCTCTGATTGGAAGATCCTTTCAATTCTAATGTTTTACGCCGTGCGATCTCTTTCGCCTTTTCCTCCTGCCGTTCCAGTTCCTCAATATTGTCCAAAGCGTTTACACGGGGGACGAAGAGGATGCAGAGCAGTACGCCTGCTGCAATCACAAAGATACCAAACACTGCGCGTATACTTTTTTTCAGTGTGCGGATCTGCATCCGGCGTTCTCGCCTTGTTTCAGGTTCCATTTGGAGTATGGCAATGCTTTTTCCGATCATCCCGTTACGGATGGGAGTTTCTATAAAGCGGTATGATAAAGCAGATATCAGGAGCGTCAGCAGGATTTCCAGAATATGGACCTGCCAGGCAGCTTTTTGGCCATTGCTGATCAGAAGTATCACTGGATAATGCCACAGATAGATTCCATAGGAACGTTCGCTGATCCATTTTAAAGGGGCTATGCTTAAGATTCTGCTTAAGATTCCGTCTGTATTGAGAAGGGAAAAGATCACCAGGACCGTGCAGGCAGAGGCGAGCCCCTGTCCGCCCCGGTACAGGAAGCTGCTGTATCCGTCCACCCGGGCCATCATATAGAAAAGAACCAGAAGCGCCGCTGCTCCTGCGGCATCACTCATCATACAGGCAGCGGGCGCCGCCCTTCGCTTTCTCCTTATGAGTTTGTCTGTTGTCATGAAGGCCAGAAAGGCTCCGAATAGCAGGGAAAACGCTCGGGTGTCTGTCCCGTAATATACCCGGCTGGGGTCTGTGGAAGGGTCAAACAGAATCCACATGGCTCCCATGGAAAGTACTGCCAGTAAAAGCGTCGCAAAAGCAGATAGTTTTCTCCAGTTCTGAAATTTTGCAAAAAAAATAAGCAGCGGCGGGTACAGCAGATAAAACTGGGCTTCTACGGATAAAGACCAGCAGTGGGTAAGCGGCGACGGCATACCTGCATTTTCAAAATAAGAAATATTGCGAAAGATCTGATGCCAGTTGTTGTAACAAAAAATTGCGGAAAGCAGATCAGAGCAGGCCTTCGTAAAAAGAACCCGGTTCCATAAGGCGCTTACCAATATCAGAACCGCCGCCATGGCAAGGACTGCCGGCAGCAGCCTCCGAATCCGCCGGTTCCAGAACTTTTTTAAATCAATCCTATGGGTGCCGTCAAGTTCCGATACGAGTATACGCGTAATCAAAAATCCTGATATTACAAAAAATACGGTGACGCCCAGCAGGCCGCCTTTTGCAAAAGGGAATTGCAGATGATACGCAAGTACCATGAAAACCGCAATAGAGCGCAGCCCGTCAATACCGGTGATGTAGTTTCCCTGTTTTCTGTAGTTCTTTTTATTGCTTCTCATTTGTCCACCATCTCATAAGTTGTCCCAAACGGCTTTGTTCCGAATCGTTTTAGCGGATACAGTCTAGCATAATTTCCCGAAAAGAAAAGCGGCTTTACGGATATTGCGAAATTATTACCAAAGCGGTATGATGATTCGGCTTGACAAACATACTGACGGTATGATAATATAAATACATACCAAAAGTATGTATTGGAGGCAGGGAACAATGGCAAGAAATAAGCATCCGGAAAAAACTGTCCAATTAATATTGGATGTTGCCTTTCGGTTATTTATGGAAAAAGGGTATGAGCATACTTCGATTCAGGACATGATTGACCATTTGGGCGGCCTTAGCAAAGGCGCTATTTATCATCATTTTAAGTCAAAGGAGGATATTCTGGTTGCCGTTGCAGACAGAATGACGGCGGAATCGAACCAGATGCTTGCCGCTATCCGTGACCGCGCAGATCTGAACGGCAGGGAAAAGCTGAAAACAATTTTCAGGGAATCCATCAACCGGCCGGTACAGAACGATATTTTTACAGTGGCTCCGGATTTCCACAATAACCCGAAGCTTCTTTTCAGCCTTTTGCATGATACCATAGAAGAAGCGGCGCCAAACTATATTTTGCCGATTATCGAGCAGGGGCGTTCTGATGGTTCGATTAAAACAGATTACCCAAAGCAGTTGGCGGAACTGATTTTACTTACGGCGAATGTCTGGATGAATCCGATGATCTTTGACAGCACCGAGGAAGAATCCAGCCGCAAGTTTATGGTATTCAGCCAGATGATGCAGGGTCTCGGACTGGATATTGTGGACAGCGAGATGTTGGAAAGATTACAGGAGCTGGCGTCGCTCTATCAAAAAAATAAATAAACCGGCCCGCAGGAATGCATTCGAAGAAACAGACAGCTGCCGGCTGCGGGGATTCATACGTGGGTATAAAATTCTGCCCTGAAAAATGGGCGGCTTCATTTAAAACTATATACATACCAAACAACGGTATTAAAACGGATACTATGCAGGTGATTGTTCAATGGAGGTTTCAGGAATGAATCAAAAACTATTTTCAAAGGATTTTACACTCGTTGTCATCGGCCAGATTATTTCCCTGTTCGGCAATGCAACCATCAGATTTGCATTGCCGCTGTATTTATTAAATCTGACGGGTTCATCGGCGCTTTACGGAACGGTTACAGCGTGCGCTCTGATTCCTGCTATCCTGCTCTCGCCCGTTGGCGGCATCGTCGCGGACAGGGTAAATAAAAGGAATATTATGGTCATACTGGATTTCTTTACGGCGGCGGTGATCATGGCCTTTACCCTGCTTATGAACGGAGACCATCTGGTTTTGCTTCTGACGGCTGTCCTGATGATTCTGTATGGAATTGCGGGTGCATACCAGCCGTCCGTGCAGGCAAGCATCCCTGCGCTTACCAGCCGGGACAATTTTATGGCGGCAAATTCGATTATTAATACGATCAGTTCTTTTGCATCTTTGACAGGCCCTGTTCTTGGAGGCGTTCTATACAGCGCATATGGACTGGAGCCTGTATTGTGGGTTTGTACGGTATGTTTCCTTCTGTCGGCGGTTATGGAGGTTTTCATTAAAATACCGTTTTCGAAACAGGATTCAGACGGCGGCATCTTAAAGACGGCCAGGCATGATTTTGCAGAAAGCGTCCATTTTATCTGGAAGGAGAAGCCTGTTATCGGAAAAGCGCTTCTTGTAATCTGTGGGATTAATTTGTTCCTGTCTGCAATGATTATTGTTGCGTTGCCCTATCTGGTAACGGAGGTGTTCCATTTGGAGGCTTTACAGGCCAACAGGCTTTACGGATTTGCCCAGGGAGCGATGGCGGCAGGGGGATTGGCAGGGGGGATTGGCGCAGGCGTTTTCGCGGATAAATTAGCGATCCATAAATCGGGAAATCTGGTGATCGCCTGCGCGGTATGCGTGTTTCCTGTCAGCGCTGCATTGGTGCTGTTTTCCTCGGGAACCATCAATTATATTGTCATAACCGTATGCTGTTCTGCGATTATGCTGTTTTCCACAATCTTTACCGTACAGATGATGTCTTTTATCCAGACGGAAACCCCGCAAAATTTAATCGGAAAGGTGATTGCCGTCATCCTTACTATTTCCATGTGCGCGCAGCCATTGGGCAATG
Organism: uncultured Lachnospiraceae bacterium; assembly: GCA_949840465.1. Classification (GTDB taxonomy): domain Bacteria; phylum Bacillota; class Clostridia; order Lachnospirales; family Lachnospiraceae; genus Schaedlerella. The sequence continues at coordinate 15,038 of CATKXE010000057.1, forward strand.
CGTTCTACGGCGTCCTGTTTGAAATCTGCGAAGGGTCTGAATATGCGGTTGTTTTATTTTCCGGCGTTGTATCCCTTATGATTGCCATTTATGCAGGAAATCTTTTTCAGAGACTTTCGGCAGAATAAAATCCACTTGCTTCTCCTGCGTTTGAGACAGTTGCGGCAGGATAAGAAAACGTGTAAAATAGGGACAGGCAAAATCAAAAGAGATCAGGATAAAAATATCCCCGTCCGGGCATCCCGTAATGCATGCCCACACGGGGATAATAAAGGGGGAGCAGTACGATGAAAAAAGTAATGATCATAGAGGATGATGAGATCCTCAGCGGGGGATTGTGCTACAATCTGCAAAAAAGGGAGATCGATCCGGTTCCCGTCTACACCATAGAGGAAGCAAAAAAGCGATTATCAGAAGAGAATTATGATTTGATTCTGATTGATATTAATCTGCCTGATGGCGACGGTTTTCAATTTGCAAAAAATACAATTACATGTCATGAAACACCGTTTATCTTTCTGACAGCGCATCATCTGGACGATGAGATCATCAGGGGGTATCATTTAGGGGCGGATGATTATATTACAAAACCGTTCAGCATTAAGGTGGTTATGGAGAAAATCCAGGCCGTTTTGCGCAGATGCAGCGGCGAAAAGGAGAATAACCAATATTCATGCGGCAATCTGGCGATTGATTATGAAAAAAGAACCGTGAGGAAAAACGGAGATATTTTACCGCTCACTCCCACAGAGTTCGAACTTCTTCAATTTTTCTGTAAAAACCGCAGGCAGATTCTGACCAAAGAAATCCTGCTGGAAAATATATGGGACAGTAAAGGAAATTATGTGAACGAACATACACTTTCCCTGAATATCAGCCGGCTGCGGAATAAAATTGCCGACAAGGAGTCTGATTATATTAAGACAATCTATGGGATGGGGTACAAATGGATCGGAACCGAGCAGAATTAAGAATGAGGGTTTGTAAATATGTATTGCTTACAGTGAATATTTTGCTTCCCGCTGCAGGCAGCCTTCTTCTTTTTACGCAGACGCCAAAAAGCAGGGAAAGAACGGTTTTCCTGATCATACTGCTTCTTTTTTGTGCATTGGACATAGGATATTTTCTGTATTTCCGTAAAAGATTCGTGATGTTTTCAGAGGAAGTGTGCCGTAATGCCGAGCGGATCATGCGCAATGAGAGAGACGGGATCCAGCTCAATAAAGATACGCTTACCTCCAAAGTGGTTATGGAACTGGAAAAGATGGAAGATATTCTGGGGAACCGTTTAGCGGAAAGCGAGCAGGGAAAAGCGAAATTGCAAAAGACGATTTCTGAGATAGCGCATCAGGTAAAAACGCCTTTATCCAACGTCCGTATGTATCATGATATTCTTTCAGATCCGGATATTGCAGGCGGCGACAAAGAAAGATTTATGGAGATCATACGGCAGCAGCTTGAAAAACTGGAATTTCTTATTGATTCGCTGATCAAATCATCCCGTTTGGAAAGCGATATGATAAAACTCAGCATGGAGAATGGCAGTGTTTTTGATACTCTGGGAATTTCCGTGAATGGCATTGTCCAAAAGGCGGACAGAAAAAAGATTGATATAGCCATTCACTGCCATCCCATGATCAAGGCGGCGCATGATGTAAAATGGACATCAGAGGCAATAGAAAATATTTTAGACAATGCAGTGAAATACACGCCGGAACGGGGAAAGATACGCATAGACGTCATCCGGGGAGAGATGTATGTAGAAATAAAAATTCAGGATACAGGAAAAGGGATCGCAGCAGAGCATTATAATGATATATTTAAACGCTTTTACAGGGAGCCTTCGGCATCTAAAGACGAGGGCCTGGGATTGGGCTTATATATTGCCAGAAATATTATCACGCTTCAGGGCGGGTATATTATGGTGCATTCCGTATTAGGGCAAGGCTCCTGTTTTTCATTATTCCTGCCTGACTGAAAATTCGCTGTTATGCCGGTTTGAAACCGCTGCCATAAAAGGGTACGCTTCCGATTCCGGCAGAGTTCAGTACTCAAGAGTATCATTGTTTCAATTTTGATAATATTTCAGGGCAGATTGAAACAGGATTGATAAAATCTCCTTTTAAAATGAAAGCATAACGGAAAGGAGAGGGTTTGCATGAATATTTTACAGACCAGTAACCTTACAAAGGTTTATGGCGAAGAGCCGTTTGCAGTCAGGGCTCTCGACGGAATTACGCTGGAGATTGAACAGGGCAGTTTTACGGCCATTGTGGGGACCTCCGGCTCAGGAAAAAGTACGCTGCTCCATATGCTGGGAGGCTTAGACACACCGACAGGCGGCAGCGTGGTGGTAGACGGGCAGGAATTATGCGGACTGGGGAGAAGTGAATTGACCATTTTCCGCAGAAGAAAAATAGGTTTTATTTTCCAGAACTACAATCTGCTCCCGAATCTGACGGTTTACGACAATATCGTCCTTCCGGTGGAACTGGACGGGAGGAGGATCGACAGGCAGTATTTTGACGAAATCGCAGGCGTGTTGGGATTAGAAGATAAGCTTAAGAGAAGGCCGAATAAACTGTCCGGAGGCCAGCAGCAGAGGGTGGCCATCGCAAGGGCGCTGATCACAAAACCGGCAATCATTTTGGCGGACGAGCCCACGGGCAACCTTGACAGCCGTACCAGCCAGGAGGTGATCGGACTGCTGTGTGCAACAGGTAAGAAATTCCACCAGACCATGGTTATGATTACGCACAATGAGAAGATCGCCCAGGTTGCGGACCGGGCCGTCCGCATTGAAGACGGCCGGATTGCAGAAAGCAGGTGGCTGCTGTGAAACTGGATTCAAATAATAACGGCGGAATGATTTACCGGATAGCCAGAAGTAATCTGGCGGGCAAAAGGATGTATACATATTTTTCTCTTCTGACAGTCACCCTCGCCACGACATTCATTACTACCATGGCGCTGTTCCTGCAGGGGACGCAGACTGTGGAAAAACGTATGCTGGATCATATGCAGCAGGTTATGTTTATGAATGTGTCCGAAGAACAGATGGAAGCCATTGCCGCGGATGAAAGAACGGAAATGATGGTTCCATATAAAGAAAGCGGGACGGAGTTCAAAACCAACGGTGTAAAATACAGTTTCAATTATATGAAAAGCCAGAGGGACAAAATACAGACTTATGTACCGGCAGAGGGAAAGGAACCGGAAAAATACGAAGAGATTGTGGTGGATAAACGGTTCATGGACAGCATCGGGCAGGAATGCGCCGTTGGAGGGAAAATACTGCTGGATGTGAAAGGCACACAGCAGGAATTTGAGATCTGCGGATATACAGACAGGCAGTACGATATGTCGGTGTATTCCGTCTATGTGTCCAGAGAGTTTGCGGATCAAAGCCCTCTGATGAAGGAAATGGGATATACCGCGCTTGTGCGGATCGCAGACGCGCAGGATATGGAATCGTCTGTTTTTGAAACCACTGTGTATCAGATGGCGGCAGACTACGGGATCCGGCGATATGATGTTAATATAAACGGAAGGTTTGAAGAATCCCTGCAGGCCGGGAACACGGCCCTGTATGCGATCCTTCTTATATCCCTGTTTATATTGGCCGCCAGCGCCATTGTCATTTACAGTATTTTTTATCTGTCTGTCGCGTCACGTACACAGCAGATCGGCCAGCTTCAGACAATCGGGATGACGCAAAAACAAATAAAAAAGATGGTGCGCCGGGAGGGCGTTTTATTATGCAGCGTGTCTGTTCCGGCGGCTCTGGTTTTGGGCGGCGTGATTGCGTATTTTCTGCAGCCGGAGGGCTGGAGCTTTTCAAATTATGCGGTGACGGCAGCATTAGCAGGCATTTTCAGTGTTTTGGCCGTGCAGGTATCTGTTGGTAAACCGGCTGCGCTTGCCGCACAGGTCTCACCCATCGAGGCGGCGAGAAATTCTGGTTGTGCCGGAAGTACAAAGGAAGACGACCAACCCCATAAAAGGCTGACGGCCTTTGTTATGGCACAGGTGGGGCAGAAGAGGAACAGAAAGAAGCAGAGGCTTATGACTGCGTCGATCGCATTTGGCGGAATCATTTTTATGATCGCATCCTCCTATCTGTATGCATGGGACGAAACTGCCTTTTCAAGGGAGGGTGAGTTTGCCGATGCGGAATATATTGTTTCCTACTTATATAATGCCCATGTGCCGTCTACATATGGCCCCACAGAGATGCAGCTTACCGGGCATTTAAATGAGGGATTGAAAAAGGAGCTGTCAGGCATTCCCCATATTCAGTCCATAAAACCGGAAAATACGGCCTTTGGAAATATGGAGTATCAGGGCGCCACCTGGGGGCAGGGATTTTACCGGCTGACAAAGGAGTCTGACGAATACTTTCATATGGAGGCGGAGGGGAACAGCAGCTATGAGTATCTTTGTGAACACGACGGACTTTTGATCACCAACAGTGAGTTTCTTGCAGGAATCAATGGCGTATCGTTTCAGGCGGGAGACAAAATTACGCTGCGCTGGTTTGACGGGGAGGAACATTCTGCCCAATTAGAAATCGCCGCGGTAACGCAGGACGTGGAACCCGCCAACCATGGATATAATATCTGTATGGCGGATAAAACCATGGAGAAGTTATGGGGCAATATGAACACAATCAGTTCCTTCTATATTTCCGTCGAAGATTATGAACAATATGGAGACCAGACAGAGCAGGAAATCCGTGCTGTCATTGAGCCATACTCAGATTTGTCCCTTGAGACACTGCGGGAAAAGATGCTGGATGATTTATCAAATATTCATAAGATCAGAGTACAGATTTATGGGATTTCGGCATTTGTTATTTTATTCAGTCTTTTAAACCTGATTCATATGCTGGCCGGGAATGTCGTTACGCGGAAAAGGGAGCTTTCTATGCTGGAATCGATTGGTATGGAGGAGAAACAGATCAGAAAAATGCTGTTCTGGGAGAGCCTTATGCTGGTATTTCCGGCAATCCTGATCACCTTCGCTGCCGGAGGCGCGGCAGGATATGGAGCGGTTCTGTTTTTACAGAAAATTGCGTCCTATATGAACTACAGGTTCCCTATGGTTCCGGTGGTACTCTATGCTGCCTGTATGGTGCTGATTCCGCTGGTAATCTCATATGTGGGTTTAAAGGAACAGAACAGGACGTCTCTTGTAGACCGGATCCGGAATGAGGATTGAGCTGATGAAGGCGCCTTCCTTTTTCTTCTTATCCTGCTGCAAAAAGTATGGATCTAAGTCAATACTTTAGACAAAAAAAGTTGAAAGATCATGCTGCTTTTTTAAGTTCCTCATCCTCCTTTTGCTGCGGTGTTAGATAACCGATAGAGCTATGGATCCGCTTACGGTTATACCAGCCTTCTATGTATTCAAAGATTGCTCTGCGGGCTTCCTTTGAATCTTGATATGTATGAAGATATATTTCTTCCTTTTTCAGTACAGAATGGAAGGATTCAATACAGGCATTATCGTATGGATTTCCCTTACGGCTAAATGAATGCAGGATTCCTTTACTGCCCAGACAATCTTCAAATGCCTGGCTCGTATACTGGCTTCCAAGATCACTATGAAGGATGATCCCCTTTGTATCCCTGACATTGAGACACGCATTCTCTACTGCTTTAACCGCCAGTTCCGCCGTCATAGATGTACCATAGGCATACCCGATAATCTTTCGGCTGCACAGATCCATGACAGAAGCCAGATAGGTCCATCCTTCTTTCTGTACATGGATGTAAGTGATATCCGTACACCATTTCTGGTTGATGGTCTCCGTCCCAAAATCACGCCCCAGGATATTTTTCTTATCCTCCGGTATGCTGCCATGGTTGGAATGATGATTGTACTTCTTTACTACGATAGAGCGCAGTCCCTGCTCTGCCATATGCCTCTGCACCCGCTTGATGCTGCAAGGTGTACCATTATCATTCAGCACACGGCATATTTTGACAGCCCCATACCTCTGTTTTGAGTCATCATATGCCTGCTTCACTTTCCTGCCGGATTCTGCGTATGCCTTCTGCTTATTCGAGGGTACACAAACCAGAGCTTTGTAATAGGTACTCCTTGGGAATTTCAGAGCGCTGCAAAGCTGGGATACAGAGTAATCGGTCAGGTTATCCTGGATAAAAGCCACAATTTCGGCTATTGTTCTTTTGCGAATATGGCGGTCGCTTTTTTTAATATTTCGTTCTC
>CATKXE010000058.1 GCA_949840465.1 uncultured Lachnospiraceae bacterium
GCAGGGGATGGACGCGATCGTGCACTGCTATTCTTATTCACGCGAGATGGCAGAGGAATATGTGAAAATGGGGTATCTCATAGGGATTGGCGGGGTGGTCACCTTCAAGAATGCAAAAAAGTTAAAGGAAGTGGTACAGGCAGTTCCGCTTTCGAGCATTGTTCTTGAGACTGACTGCCCCTACCTGTCCCCGGAGCCCAACAGGGGAAAACGAAATTCCTCCCTCAACCTCCCTTATGTGGCACAGGCGATTGCCGATCTGAAAGGCGTGGAGGCCGGGGAAGTAGTGCGGGTGACAGAGGAGACTGCAAAAGCGTTTTATAATCTATAGACTATCATCTGAAGAGAATAGGAGTTTTCCATTTTTTCTTATACTTCTGGGCTAAAACAAGCAGAAAGGATATATTTTTAAATATGAAAGAACCGACGCTGGGAAATCCGCAGAATACCATTGCAATCCTTCAAAAATATCAGTTTACCTTCCAGAAAAAGTTTGGCCAGAACTTCCTGATCGATACCCATGTGCTGGATAAGATTATCCGTTCAGCAAAGATTACCAGAGAAGATACGGTGTTGGAAATCGGTCCCGGAATCGGAACCATGACCCAGTATCTTGCCTGTGCCGCGGGCAAAGTGATAGCAGTGGAGGTGGACAGGGCGCTTATCCCTATTCTGGAGGATACTCTGGAGGGGTATGAGAATGTAAGGATCATCAACAAGGATATTCTAAAAATCGATATCAGGGAACTCGTGGAAAGAGAAAATGAAGGCCGCCCGATCAAAGTTGTGGCGAATCTTCCTTATTATATTACCACTCCAATTATCATGGGGCTGTTTGAAAACCATGTACCCATGAAAAGCATTACGGTGATGGTGCAAAAAGAAGTGGCAGGCCGGATGCAGGCGGCTCCGGGAACCAAAGATTACGGCGCACTGTCTCTGGCAGTCCAGTACTATGCGAGGCCTTATATTGTTGCAAATGTCCCGCCTAACTGTTTCATCCCACGTCCTAATGTAGGGTCTGCGGTCATCCGTCTGGAGCGCTATGAAGAGTCGCCGGTATCTGTGAAGGATGAAAAACTTCTGTTCCAGATCATCCGCGCCTCTTTCAACCAGCGCCGCAAAACGCTGGCAAATGGACTGAAGAATTCTGTTGATTTGAAGTTTACAAAGGAAGAGATTGAGACAGCCGTCGAAAAACTGGGCAAAGGCTCCGGGATCCGGGGGGAAGCCCTGACGTTGGAGGAGTTTGCCAGGCTGAGCAATTATTTTCATTGAAGCAGCATCCTGCCGCCAGGTGCTTTTTCAGGGGAATCTGATGATAAAATGATTAAGGAGGGGCAAGTAATATGCCGTCAATCATACTCAAATGGAAAAAGCTTTGTGAGGGAAATAAATTACTGGAATTGCTTAATATTATGCTGATGGGATTTTCCCAGATTACGCTTAATACGAACCCGTTATGCGGTATAATCCTGCTTATAGCAGTCTGCGTGGCCTCTCCTGTCCAGCTCCTGTCCGGAATCTGGGCAGTCTTTGTGGCCGCCCTTCTTATCTATGCGCTTGGGATTCCCATAGAGCAGGCAAAAGACGGTCTTTATACAATCAATCCTGCACTGGCCGGGCTGTCAGTCTCCGCGGTCACCTATGTAAATGACGTACAAGCGCTGCCTGGGATACTGCTGTTTTCTACCGTTGGCGCCGTACTTTCCCTGCTGTTTACAGCCGCTTTGAGCCGGGTATTGTCAGAATATCAGGCTTCCCCGCTGGCAGCTCCCTATTCCATTGCCCTGATGCTGATTTCATCCTCTACATATTATATGACTGCGTTGGAGCCGCAGCCTCTTCTGAGCCCGGACATTGCAGTGCTACAGCAGCAGGCAGAGACGGTCTGGAGCGTAAAAGAGTTTGCTGTTGCGGTTCTTAATGGATTAGCTCAGGTTCTTTGGCTCAATGATGTTCCGGGGTCTGCATGGGGCGGCATCATCCTGCTCATCGGTGTTCTGGCAGCTTCCCGGATTGATGCGCTGATTTCGATCTATGCCGCGCTTTTAGCAACGGGTACAGCCGTCCTGCTGGGGCTGGTTCAGAGTGATATTATGCTGGGATTGTATGGTTACAATGCAGTATTGTTAAGCCTTGTACTATTTGGAAGGGCGTTCAGGATGAGCAGGCATTCCTTCCTGATGATTAGCATATTGTCCATCGTCAGCGTCATATTCTGTGCAGGCATGAAGCCGTTTTTTGCGGCAGTGGGCGCTCCTTATGCCGGATTCCCATTTGCGATGATCTCCATCTGTGTGATGTTGGGACGCAGATATTTTGCAAAATTGACTTATATGGAGCCTTCCACATGGAAGACGCCGGAAAAATCAGGGGAAAATCCGTCGGCTGAGTAGATGGGATAAAAATATTTTAGAAGAAGCAGAATTTATTCCCGTGAAGCAACGGGTCAAGTGGACCTGTTTTTGTATGTTCATTTGACGGATGCCGCGGGGGTGTTAAGTTCCAGCGGCACTTGTTCCGCAATGACCGAAACGGAGTACAGACCAAAGCCCCCGCAGCTTGCTGCGGGGGCTTTGACTTTCATCTAATGCCTCGGGTTTTCCTTCACAATCATACATGCTTTCGTCGCTTCCACCGTCACATCAGAGATCAGCCTGTTTGTGTAATAACTAATCAGAGGGTCAACAGCGGCGGGCATGGTGACAATATATTTCGGCAGCAGGCCATTCAATGTCAGAGCAATGACATCCGCTTTGCAGCGGTCACAGGTGCAGACATCAAACTGGCGCATAAAATAAATAATCTTATCATTAACAATCCGTTCCATTACATTCACCGCAGCAAATTCGGGTTCCGGCTCGGGTTCGGGAGCGGCTGGTTCTGCTGCTTTTGGCTCGGCCTTCAGATCTATATCCATCTCTGCCATTGCTTCCATTTCCTCTTCCATTTCAGAAAGGGAATGGGCGCTTTCGATCGTGTTCTGTTCCAGTGCATCCTGCAGATCCGAGTTATCTTCGGAACTTATAGCTTCAGCTTCCATAGCAGTCGAACTTGCCGCGGAGTCCGAACTTGTCCCGGAGTCTGCGGCTCCACTATCCTCAGGATTTAAACTCTCTGTGAAATCCGGGGCTTTATCATCCTCAGAACCTGAACTCTCTGTGGAATCTGGCGCTCCATCTTTCTCTGTATTTAGACTCTTTTCGGAATCTGGGGATCCATTTTCCTCCGTATTTAGACTCTTTTTGGAATCTGGGGATCCATTTTCCTCAGGATTTAAACTCTCTTCAGTACCTGGATTTTCCAGAACCCCAGAATCAGGATCAGAAACGGATGGATCGGATTCTCCAGAACTTAAATTGGCGTCAAAAGCCGCGGCCTGATCGTTTGCAGAATTAGTACTATCATTTTCCCGCCCCTGACCCGTTGCGGAAGGATCGGCCTGAGATTCCTGCATCTGTTTCTCAAATTCACTGGACAGTTTTTCCTGTATCAAGTCAGCAAGAGGATCATCTTCTGTCTTGTCGATGAGAGAAATATTATTTTGGGATGCTGTCTGTGCCGCTTTTGTTGGAGCCTGGCTTGGCTGCGGTGCAGAGGCTGTCGGCAAAACGGCCGATTCCTGAGGTTCATTGGAGAATTCTTCTGCTTCGGCAGGAGATGCAGCAGAAGCCTGCTCTGCTGCATCGTCAGAAATCGTTTCTTCCGCAGCAGCGGAGGATTCCTCTGTCTCTTTTACAGCGTCATGTCCGGCAAGCAGATTTAAAACATGTGCTGTTTTATTACTTTTCTTAGCCATTGTTATCTTACCTCCTGTGAAGTCTGTTTGTTCTTATCATAATTAAAATTTCCTTGATGAAATCAGCATAATCCCGTGACGGTTTTGCATGAGGAGAATAGTCAAATAAGCTGATGCCATGTGCAGGAGCCTCCGCCACGGCAACGCTGGGACGGATTTTGGTGTCAAACACGCATGTCCCAATCTGGGAAGCAATATTTTCGGCCATTTCTTTTACTTCCCGTGCAAGGATCGTATGTTTGTTATACTTTGTAAGGAGGATTCCCAGCACGTCCAAATGTGGGTTCAGGCTCTCACGGACGGAGTCTATCGTTTCCTTTATCTGTGTCACGGCCAGGAGGCTTAAGATCTCCGGCGCCATCGGAATGATCAGATAGTGTGCCAGAGCATATGCGTTCACAGTCAGTATATTCAGAGCAGGCGGAGTATCTATGATAATATAATCATACAGGGGTGCAACCGAGGCCAGTGCTTTTTTCAATCGAAGTTCCCTGTCAGAATAATTGAAATCCAATTCCGCACTGCTCAAAAGGATGTTGGAAGTAATTACATCACAATAATCGGTCTGCTGGATTGCGGCACGCGCCGGGATCTTTGCCGTCAGCACGTCATGTATGGTGCGGCCTTCTTCAATGTCCAGCCCAAGGCTGAAACCTAAGTTGCCCTGAGGGTCGAGATCAACAGCAAGTACCTTTTTATGATAAAACGAAACCAAACCGGTAGCCAGGGCGGTGGATGTAGTCGTCTTGCCTACGCCGCCCTTCTGATTGGTAAGTACGATTATAGTAGCCAAAATAAAATCCTCCATTCGTAAAAAAACTCGTTTGCCTATTATTTAAAGTATACTATATGCCGATAAATAAGTACAGAATAAAATTTAATTTTATTAGCATGTAACTGCTTTACTGCCGTTATTTTGCAGGGCATCCGGCAGTGAGGCATTGTGAGAAATAAGAAAAAGGAGAGGATAGGAATGTCATCAGTAGGTTCATTAAGCAGTTCAACAAGTACAAGTATCCGAGGTTACGGCGGATTGGCCAGCGGTCTGGACAGAGACGAATTAATCGAAGGCATGACCATAGGCACGACGACCAAGATTAACAAGCAGGAGCAGAAGAAGCAGCAGCTCGAGTGGAAGCAGGAAGCAGTCCGCGCCATTAGTGATAAGATGATCAGTTTCCATGGAAAATATACGGAGACATTGACTTCTCCGACGAACCTGTTCAGTGCCATGCTTTGGGGGCGGAACAAGATCACCACGTCAGGCAAGTACAGCAATAAGGTGTCCGTGTCCGGCACAGCCAACACTGCAGACGCCATCACCATTATGGGTGTGAAGAGGAAGGCCGAGAATGCGAAGTGGACTTCATCAGGAAAGGTTTCTGATTATAAAAACAGCACGCTCACCTCAGATGCATTCAAAATGACAGGAGATGGTACGGACGGCAAATTCTTAAAGGAAAATCTGGCAGGAAAGACCATTGAATTTAAATATGGCGGCTCAAGCTATTCTATTACTCTCAGCGCGTCTGATACTGTGAACTATAAGGAGGCGAACGGCAAGTCTGCGGAGGAGAATATAGCAAAGGCGATTAACGACCTTTTGGCGAAGCAGACCACAAGTGACGGAAAGAAACTTTCTGATATTGTCAAGGCAACCGGAAAAGACGGCCAGATTTCTTTTGAGGATGTAGGCAGCGGCGGCAACGCGTTGGAATTGGCCGGCGGTTCTGCGCTCCATCTGTTGGGATTGGCAGACGAAAAGGGAAAAAATATTGTAAATGACGGAAAATTCCATAAGACTGATGACGACGGAAATTCAGTGAGCCAGGCGCTGACAGGAACGATCAGTTCAAAAATCACAACAGAACAGGATTTTTATGAATATATCGGAGGCCAGTCGCTGACATTCTCTTATAATGGAACCAGCGGTACAGTGACATTACCCGGGGCGCAGAATCTCAAAGACCGTGCGGCCGCATTCAAGGCTGCCGATCCGGCATTGACTGACGAACAGGCAGCAACGAAAGCTGTTGCGCAGGCTCTTGAAGAAAAGCTCAGCAGTACGTTTGGGAAGGGCAGGATAAAAGTTACGGGTAACGATGACGGCACGCTTTCCTTCCAGACAACACTTCCCGGCGATCCTCCGACAGAAGATAAGTCGTCTTCTCTTACACTTACAGGAGGAAGCATTGCCCTGACCGGAGCCAATAAAGGCGTTTTGGGCCTTCACGCAGGACAGACCACCCGGACAGAGATGGGAGCGAAGCTGGATTCCGCAACATTGGCGGCTCTTCAGAGCGAGTCCATTACCGTAAAAGATAAGGACGGGAAGGATGTAACGAAAAAGGGATTCCGGCTGAACGGCGAGTTTGTCGAAGTGAAAGATAATGCTACCACAAACGATATTGTGAACGCAATCAACAACAGCAAGGCCAACGTAACCGTAACCTATCAGCAGGCTGCCGATAAATTTACGTTTGTTTCCAATGACAACGGAGCAAGCGGAGTGATTAATTTCTCAGGTAATAGCGATGCTACGTTGAGCGCTCTTGAGAAGACATTCGGACTGGATTTGGTAAACGATGACGGAACGGCTAAGAGCGAGCTATCCCACCGTGGTCAGGATGCGGTTGTTGCCGTCAGATACGCAGGTTCTGATGAAATTGTAGAACTTACCCGTGATTCCAATACATTTACGGTAGATGGACTTACAATCGGAATCAAGGGAACCTTTGGATTCGATAAGGATGGCAATCTGCTGACAAACGACGCAGGGGAGATAGATGAAGACAACGCAGTAGAGATCAGCGCATCCGTAGACACAGACAAAGTCATAGATACAATCAAGTCCTTTGTTGAGGAATACAATGCCATTGTTGACCTGGTCAATTCAGAGCTGACAACAAAGCATGAAAAAGACTACACTCCGCTTAGTTCTGAGCAGAAGAGCGAGCTGTCCGATGACGAAGTTGAAAAGTGGGAGGCAAAGGCAAAGGCCGGCCTGCTGTACGGCGATAGTGATTTGAGGTCGCTGAGTATGGATCTCCGTACCGTTGCTACAAGCTATGTAGCACAGTTGGAGAAAATCGGAATCTCTGTTTCCAGTTCTTACACGGATAATGGAAAGCTGTCCATAGATGAGACGAAGCTCCGTTCCGCACTGGAGACAGATCCGGAAAGCGTAGAGAAGCTCTTTACTGCAAAGGCGGGAGTAGATGAGAATGGAAAACAGATTTACAACGGAGTAGCTACGAACTTAAAGAGCGTGATGGAGAAGTACGTTAAGACTACGGGCGCTATGGAGGACAAAGGTGTTCTGATCCGCAAGGCAGGTTCCAAGAGTTCTGCGATTAGTATGACTGAAAATGGTTACTATAAGCAGTTACAGGAGATTGAAAAATTGATTTCATCGCTGAATGATCGTCTGAAGACAGAGCGTGACCGCTATGTAAAGCAGTTTTCAACCCTGGAGACATTGATTGCCAATATGAACAGCCAGTCCAGTTATCTGAGTTCAATGTCCGGGTATTAAACCAAAAAGGGGAGAACTATGTATCGGAATGGATATCAACAGTATAAAATGCAGTCTGTAAATACAATGACAAGCGGCGAGATGCTATTACTTCTTTTTGATGAACTGATCAAGCGTCTTGGAAAGGCACAGATCGCATTGGAAGATAAGAATTACGATGTATTTAATGAATCAGTTACGAGATCAAGGGAAATTGTACAATATCTCAATGAGACTTTAAACATGAACTATCAGATTAGTTTTGAGCTGAGGAGGATGTACCAGTTCTTCCTCTATGAGTTGGGCAGGCTGCAGGCTGGAAGAAGGACTGCTGTGATCCAGGAACTGAAGCCACTTGTAACAGAGCTTCGGGACGCATTTAGGGAGGCCAGTAAGACGGCTGCAATGTAGGAGAGTAACTATGGTTAACAAAGAAGAATTTCTGTCAGAGATCCTAAGGCGGGTACAACGGAATTATGTACATATGGTAGAAATCGAGAGAGTCACGAAGGATATGGCAGAGTCCTTCTCCAGAAATGACAAAGAATCTGTGGAACTGCTCTTGAAGATGCGTGGAGAGGAATTGGAACGAGCCGGCGAGGTAAAGCGTGAGATTCAGATGCTTATTCAGGCGTTGGAAGGCAAAGAGAAAGAAAAAGTCCGATCCTGGCTGAATGTAGACAATAAGTATGAGGCCGATTCCTTTGAAGCAAAAAAAATCGTAGAATTGAGCGGGCAGATACAGCAGGTTTTAAACCGTACAGTCAGTCTCGATAAAGTACTCAATTCCAAGGTGGCCGGAAAAGAATCATTTTACCAGACAACTTCATAAATGGAAAAACCATAGCCCCCTTCATATAATGAGTGAAGGGGGCTATGGTTTTTTCGGGTTAAATCTTTATAAGTACTTCCTCACGGCGCAATGCTCCACAGCGGCCCGCCGCCGCTTGCGCCCACCAGCATCTCATCCAGAATAATCTGAGCGTCCCATGCCGTCTGCGTCCGTTCAAGCCTGGCAGGGTCGGCAACACGTACCTGATTGCCGGACCAGTCGTCGGTGATGATAATAAAATGGCCGCTGTCGGAAAAATGTCCGGGACCCATCAATGCAACGATCACATGTCCGCTTTTTAGCTCTGCCAGAAGTCCCTCTACGGTATAGTTCTGGAAGGAAGCAGCTTTCATCCCGAAGGCATTCGCGCAGTCCGGGACAAATTCATGCTTCGTGCCATAGCCTGCGGACCAGTAATGGTTATCAGCCGCCCACGCCGCAATATCCGGGGGCTGGCAGGTATGCTCTGTGAAGCTGTTGACCAGCATGGCAAGGGCGGTAGGGCCGCATCCATAAGCCGCAAGCGGGTCGCTTCCGCCATATAGATAGTTGGCCCAGCGTGCATCAGACTGATTATAATAGGTCAGGGTGCCAATACTGCTGGTCAGTGACAAGGTGTATTCCCCTGCGCCGGCTGCGTTGTTCGCCAATGGCTCCGGGGTAGCAAATGCCGAGATGCCTGAGAGTTCACCGGGTGGATTCAAAACGGCGCCTGTCTCTGGTACAGGCATCATAATCTGCGCTCCTGCGGGAGCCGACTCGGCGGAAGGAGGCTCGGATGCTACAGAAACGGCATCTGGAAGACCCTGAGCAACCCCGGCCATATCCATACCTGTCTGTCCGGAACCGGCTCCTGCAATTTCCTTTTCGGAAGAACCGGTATCGGACGGAGCCAGGTCTGTCTGCCCGGCTTCGTTAACTGCAACCTGACTGCCAACGTCCTGAACAACTTCTTTAGCCGCCTTTACCATATCGGAAGCCAGGGTGGTCTGTGAAAAGAAAATACATAATAATACAGCCAAAAAAACGGATTGAAATAGTAATTTCTGCTTCATTTTTTTCTCCATATTCTGATAATCTATTGACTCTAATGTTTAAAAACAGTATAGTTATATTATAACTCTTTTTACGCTCTGAGTAAAGCCACAAGATATTGTGGCTTGTGGAAGAAAAGCCGCAATAGTTACCATGAGCACTTATTTTAAGGTAGGGGATGTATGGCACAGATTATTTTTGATCATGTCACCAAGAAGTTTGGAGATGAAACTGCGCTGGAGGATGTTTCCTTTGAGATTGAAAAGGGAGAGTTTGTCTTTGTAATAGGAAAAAGCGGCGCAGGTAAAAGTACTCTGCTGAATCTGATCATGAAGCAGGAAGAGGTGACATCCGGGCGGATTACGGTTAACGGCCGGCGGGTGGATATTATGAAGCGCAAAAAGGTTTCCGAGCATCGTCGTCGGCTGGGCGTTATGTCGTCGGAGGTGGGGCTTTTGAAGGATCGTTCCGTATACGATAACATTGCGTTTGCAATCCTTGCTACGGAACAGGGCAATTCACATATGAAGCAGGTGATTATGCGTATGCTGGGGCTGGTGGGGCTTGCGGGGAAGTTTGAGTCTTTCCCGAATGAACTGTCAGGAGGAGAGCAGGCAAGGGTTCTTCTGGCAAGGGCGCTGGTTACCAGTCCGGATATTCTGATTGCAGATGAACCTACCGCCAATTTGGATCCCGATGCGTCCTGGGATTTGATGCAGCTTCTGGCGGAGGTCAACTATCAGGGGATGACAGTGATCGTTGCGAGCCATGCGAGGGAACTGGTCACCATTATGAAGAGGCGGTGTATTACGCTAGTTGCCGGGACAGTAGTTGCAGACCAAAGGAAGGCCATATATAATCAAAAGGCTACAGATATTTTTGAAGAGAGGAGAGTTTTGTCAAAGAAATAGACGAAAAAAATTTTACTGATTATTTAATCGGTTGCGTTTTGGAATATTTTGTGCATTTTAGACATAGGCGTAAGAGAGAGAATTTCTGGTTCGGGTAAAAAAATGTAGAAAAAGCATTATATTTGTCAGATAATATCCGATAGTATAACAGGAGTATATTTATGAGCTTCTGGAAGGGGGGACCATTATTAATTATGAGATCAGATATATGCTGATGCTCCTTGAGGCCATAATTAATCAAAAACCGGTCCAGTCATTAAAAAGATATGTAAATTGGGAGAGAATACTGAGTGTTTCCGATTACCAGAATATAGTGGGTTTGGTTTATCTTGGAATTCTGGGAATAGAGAAGGAGATGTCAGAAGAATGTGCGGCGCAATTCTATCAGAAGTATAAGAAAGGGCTTCTTCTGTATGAATCGTATAAAAGTGCGGAGGAAGTCATTCTGTGGCAGTTGGAGAGACATGGAATTGATGCGCTTCTTTTGTCAGATCCCAGTGTTGGAGAACTGTATCCTCTGCCGGAGATGGCTTCTCTCAGTCAGATAGAGATACTTGTGGATAAGAAGAATCTGCCGCAGATATACAGACTGATGCGGGAGATGGATTACGAGCAGGAAGAGGACCGGCTGGGCAGCGGAGATGTATATGTGAGAGTGCCTGGTATTCGGGTCGTCTTTTATGGTGAAATCCCGATTGGGAATAAGGTACTTAAGCGATATTTTTCCGGTCCTGTCAGGAAGTATCTGCGTATGGAAACTTTCAGCCAACAGGATGATTTGTCTGTAAGAGTCCCGTGGGCAGCCGAATATCATTCGGCAAAATATCGTTATATACATATATTGTCTGATGAAGAAGAGTATATGTACCGCGTTGGAAGGCTGGCAGAACTTTATCTTACAGGTATATTGAAGATCAGAGATATATTGGAGTTCTGGCTGTTTCGGAATGTGCTGGATGAAGAATTTCCGTGGAAAGCGGTAAAAGAACTTCTGGAAAAAGCAAAGTGGACAGAATTTGTTCATCAAGTCAATGTACTCTCCTCACTCTGGTTTGAAGAAGGGGTGAGGCTTCAGTATGGAACCGCACTGGAGCTGGAAGAGTATATTCTTCTGCGCGGCCAGGAGAATAAGTATTTGGATAAGATGCTCCTGCCGTATGAGAAGGTCAGACTGGATTTTTACCGGAGAGACCGGGAAGAAGAGTGGCTGCTGAAAAGGAGGGAGTGGATTTTCCCGCCGAGAGATTATATGAGCCAGTTTTTTCCGGTACTGGATAAATTTCCTTTTTTGCTCGTCTTTTGCTGGGGAATCAGGTATTTCCGTATTTTAATAAGGATGTGCCAGAATCGGTGTAAAAAAGCCTGGTTCCGTTTCAGCGTAAGACTTCTGGATATAAAAGAAAAGATGAAAGGGCTGATTAAAAGAAAAGAGAAAGAGGTGCATGAGGAGAACTCTCAAGGTGATGTGACACAGGAGACGTTGGAGCAAACGGATGTGGATGGCAGTTCTGGGGAAGCGCCGGGGCAGCCGGATGCGGGCGATGGTTCTGAGGAAGCATCGGAGCAGCCGGATATGAATATCAATCAGGAGGAAGCTGCAGAACCGTCAGAAACGGAGAGGGGCAGAACAGCAGAGGATGTTGTTCTGACGAAAGATTTTTGGAGTGGAGAAGGGACAGAGGTCTAGGGATCTCAGGGAATCCCGGTATAAATCTTGTAGGGTGCTAAAGGGATCGGTGTGTATGCAATCGTTTTTTGGGACAGATCTTTAAGGCACAAAAGAAGTTTGAAGGAGGCTGCCCGCCATGAACAGGGCAGAAAAAAGAAAGCGGAGATCATTAAACCGCAAATAGGGAACAGACAGAAGGAGACAGACATGTTTAAGAATCTAAAAATCAGAAGCAAATTATATGTATCTTTTGCATTGGTATTGCTATTGACGATTATCGTTTCGGTTTTTTCTATTTTTCAGTTACAAAAAGCGAATGACAATTTGAAGAATCTTATAGATGAGGCGGTCGCGACAGACCGTTCTGTGTCGGCAATCAGGATTGCGACAAACAGGGCGGCAAAGTTTGTGCGTGATATGTGCATTACAGGCAAGGTAACTTCTCAGGATAAACAGTCGGTAGAAGAAGAGTTGGCAGAGCTGGATGTGAACGTCCAGATCCTTTATAATACGAATGTTGTGGACGACAGCCAGGTGGCTGAGTACGAGAAGGCGATCAATGTATGGCGCGAGGACGCGAACAGTATTATAGCCCAGATAGAAAGAGGAGATATTGACGGGGCAGCAGATTCTATTATAAATAAATGTGCACCGGCATTTGAAGCTATGGCAAACCTGACAGTGCCGATTACCGAACGGGCTGAGCAGATGAAGGATCAGGCCGAGAAAGACAGCATTTCTACTATTAATATGAGTATGATCATACTGATCGCTATGACGGCTTTGGCTGTCATAATCGCACTGATCATCTGCGGCAAGGTGACAGGAGATATCGTAAAGCCTGTTCAGGAGATTGGCGAGGCGATGAGAGGGCTTTCCGCAGGAGAAATGTCCCAGTCATTACAGTATGAATCTAAGGATGAATTTGGAGAGTTGGTTCAAGGGGTTAAGACGACATGCAATGATCTGGAGACCGTTGTGAGCGACCTTAGGACTTTGCTGGACGAGATGGCAAAAGGCAATTTCAATATCAGGGCAAATGTGGATGCTTACAAAGGCGACTTTATTCCGCTTCTGGAGTCGATCCGTCGGATGAACCACAACTTGAGTGACGTCATGAGCCAGATTAATGATGCGTCAGATCAGGTTGCCAGCGGCGCGGATCAGGTATCTTCCGGAGCACAGGCGCTTTCACAGGGCGCTACCGAGCAGGCAAGCTCTGTAGAGGAGCTGGCAGCTACTGTAAATGAGATTTCAAGGGACATCGGCAGTACGGCTCAGAATGCAAAGGATGCAAGCAACATGGTTATGGAAGCTCAGGAGAAGCTGTCTGTTTCCAATGAACAGATGCAGGATATGATTTCGGCAATGGGTGATATCAGCCAGAAGTCAGGAGATATCGGCAAGATTATTAAGACCATTGAAGATATAGCTTTCCAGACCAATATCCTTGCGCTGAACGCAGCAGTTGAGGCGGCACGTGCAGGAGAAGCAGGCAAGGGATTTGCTGTCGTAGCGGATGAAGTACGGAATCTGGCATCAAAGAGCGCAGAGGCGGCAAGCAATACTACGGCTCTGATTGAGGGTACGATTACGGCGGTAGAGAATGGAACGGAAATTGCAGGACGTACCGCGGAAGCGATTGCTGAGACGGTAGAGAGTACCAAGAGTGCAGTGGAATATGTGGATAAGATTTCTACTGCGGCAGAGAGCCAGGCAGAAGCAATCGCACAGGTAACCACGGGGATGGATCAGATCTCCAGCGTTGTACAGACCAATTCTGCTACATCAGAAGAGAGTGCGGCCGCCAGTGAAGAACTGTCCAGCCAGTCACAATTACTTAAATCGCTGGTATCCCGATTCAAGCTTCGGACTAATCAGCCGACAGCAAAATAATGTAGAGGGTGAAGGAAGAAGTACATAGTATAAGGGCAGCCATATTTTGGCAGATGGAAGTATTGGCATTAATAGAAAATTTAAGCGCAATTTAATATGAGAAGAATAAGCTGCAGTTTACGGATTTGATTGGTGAACTGCAGCTTTTTTGTTCATGTTTACTATTATCTTAACGATATTGTATTTATTACTTGATACTTTTGTATAAATCGGTGTATAATAATAACAACATATGTAAGAACTCCATGTAAAGGAGGTGAAATGCATGGGATTCAAACATCCAATATGGGTTCGCTTTTTTGGTTCGAAGCCAGAAAAAAGCAGGGATAAACAGGTTCCAACACCGTTGGTTCATGAGAGTAAGGAGACACAGACTATAGTAACGCCGCCGCCAATTCCTACTGTCAAAGTAGAATTGGAGTTACCCGGAGAACATGCATTGAACAGGCTGTGTGACTTGCGGGTTCAGCGGGCCAAAGGCCAGCTTCGTCCCAGACTTGCGTTGGAAGGGCGTGAAGATTTTTCAAATGATCAGCTTAGGCGGGAATTGGGACGCTTGCAGCGGGTGGTCACAATGGCATCTAACTCACGCCTGAAAAAGGTAACGTCCATGGAATCAATGAAGGCAGGTAGTTCGGCGGTTTCTGCCAAAAAAGAGGGTACGCTGCCTGAGAAGCAGACAGATCCGCCGAAAGAACAGGAGGCTCCGTCGGTACATCTTGATGCGCAGCCGTTGGTTCACATCGCAGCTGATAAGCTGTCGGCATGGCTCATGGTTTTTGCACCGGTAGGGGATGGAAAGGAAATCGATGAGGAGCTTTTAGAGAATGCGCTTAAGGAAAAGGGAATTACTTTTGGTGTGGATCGAGAATTGCTTAAAAAGCTGCCGCTGAATAAGGAACGGTATTTTTCCCTTTTTGTGATTGCCAGAGGAAAGCCGGCAGTTCAGGGAAAGGACGGTTACGTCAAAGAATATTTTGAACGTGTTGTGGAGCGGAAGTTCGAGGTAGATGAGCATGACCGTGTAGATTATGCTTCTCTTAACTTTTTCCAGAGCGTTGAGAAGGGGGAGGTACTCTGTGAGGCGATTCTGCCGATTCAAGGAGAACCGGGGCGTACAGTCGAGGATAAAGAGATTCCTGTCAAAGAAGTAAAGGCGGCGGCGCTTAACAAGGGTCGCAATACTGAGATTAGCGAGGACGGCACGAAGCTGTTCGCGTCGCAGGCCGGGCATGTGGAGTACAGTGGTAAGACATTTCATGTGAAATCTGTGTTGGAGATTGCCGAGGATGTAGATTATTCTACGGGAAATATTGACTATATGGGTGATGTGCATATCCATGGCAATGTCAGCAGTGGTTTCAGTGTGCAGGCAGCGGGGGATATCACTGTGGACGGCGTGGTAAAGGCCGGCAGTATTGAAGCAGGAGGCGACCTGATTGTTGCCAAAGGAATTGTTGGAGGCTCTCAATCTATCGTCAGAGCGAATCGCAATGTTTATGCAAAATATCTGGAGAACAGCAATGTTCATGCCAGACAGAATCTACAGGCAGACAGTATTGTTAACAGTGACGTATACTGCGACGGAGATATAGAGGTGCGTTCCGGCAGGGGGATTATTGTTGGCGGCCGGGTTCGGGCGGCACGGAGAATCAGCGCTAAGGTAGTGGGCTCAAAGTTTGAGAGCCAGACAGCTATTTTTCTGGGCGGAGAGCCTTGCGTAGAGTTCGACAGGCAGGTACTGGTAGATAATATTGAGAATTGTGAAAAGGAGTTGGAGAAGCTGGAACGCCGTCCAGATAGTCCAAGTAAAATCGAGCAAATTAGCAGTATTCAGTTCGAACTGATGGAAGACCGAATGAAGTTGGAACAGATGGATGAAGAAATAAAGCATTTTGATGAGGAAGTGCAAAGCCATGGAGGATGCCGATTGACCTGTGACTTAGCTTATGCGGGAATCACATTGAACATCTGCGACGTGATGATGAAGCTGAACCGTGAGTCATCGATGTGTACTGCAAGGCTGGTGGATGGAGAGATTCAGATAGTATAACCGCCTGATTATTCAAACAGCGCTCTATTTAGGAAGTAGGGCGCTTTTTGGGGTGTTGCAATGAAAGGGAGTGTATGGTAAGATTTTAGATATTTAGCAGGAAAGGGATGTGACAGTAGGATGAAAGTGTGGGCACACCGCGGCGCCAGTGGTCATGCACCGGAGAATACACTTCCGGCTTTTGAACTGGCATACACAATGGGAGCAGACGGCATCGAGTTGGATGTGCAGATGACTAAAGAAGGTATTCCTGTTGTGATTCACGATGAACGGATTGATAGGGTGAGTGACGGGAATGGGTATGTGCAGGATTTCACACTGGAAGAATTAAAAACTTTTAATGTGAATAAAAATTTTTCTGCCTTTGGAAGAACCACGGTTCCAACTCTGGCAGAAGTGTATGATCTGGTGAAGAAGATGGATTTGACAATCAATGTGGAGTTGAAAAACAGCGAGATATTTTATGACGGAATGGAGAGAAAGGTTCTGCAGCTGGCAGAGGAAAAAGGTCTGGCAGACAGGATCATTTATTCCTCGTTTAACCATTACTCCATGAGAAAAATCCAGCAGCTCCTGCCGGCAGCCAGAACTGCATTCCTGTATTGCGACGGGATTCTGGATATGGCAGATTATGCAAGCAGATATGGGGCTTACGCGGCACATCCGTCAATAAGAAATGCACAGTATCCCAACATGATAGAGGAATGCCATGCCAGAGAGATCAAAGTTCATGTCTGGACAGTAAATAAAGAAGAGGATTTCGAAAAAATGCGGAAACTGGGGGCAGATGCAGTTATTACCAATTATGTGGATAGAGGTTTTTTATAAAAGAACGGAATTGTCAGCAAGGGAATGGATTTTCCAGCAATTTCAGCTTCTCGTTCCTACGTAAGCGTTTTATGGCATGTTCCCTTTTCATGGCTTCTTCTTTCGTGTCAAATGTTTCATAATATGCCAGTACAACCGGGAGTCTGGACTTTGTATACTTTGCGCCTTTCCCCGCATTATGAGCCTTAAGCCGCCTTTTCAGGTCAGTGGTCCAACCGGTATAAAGGCTGCCGTCACGGCATTTTAAAATATAGGTATAGTTCATGAAAAATGTTCCTTTCCAGACGGTTTTAAGAGGCTGGCAGGTAGTTTCTATCCCGCTTTTGGTAAGTTTCTTTATTTGTCAGTATAGTGTAAATCTTTGGAAAAAACAATAAAAAATTTACTTCATGTGATTTTTTCGGAAACAAAATGGTATAGAAAAATCCGCATATTTGCTGTTCACAGAAAGCACGGTTCTTTGCAGTCCGTCCCAATTTACAGCCTATGCGGATTCCTCTATTTCCTGCGTCCATATATACTGGAGGCAGCTATTTCTAAATTGTTTTTTCTGAATAAACGTTTTTAGTGTGGTTTATTCCCGAGGAGCAACGAGCCAGGTAGATCTGTTTTTTAATATTCACCTGGCGGTTGCCGCGAGGCTCAAAGACCCTGCAGCTTGCTGCGGGGTCTTTCACTCAGAGCCCTCTGATCACCCTTCCATAAAATCCATAGGATTCACCGGAACTTCATCTTTCAGTACCTCAAAATAAAGGTTCGGGCCTTCCATGGAGAAATACTTTGTCGGTTCACTCAGATATCCGACAATCTGACCCTTATCTACGTAATCTCCAATTTGTACAGGGACTTCTTTCAACTGCCCATACACAGCAGAATAGCCATTTCCCATATCCAATGTGACGGTCAGGCCTGTCTGTGCGTCCTGCTCTACGTTGGTTACAATTCCAGGAGCGGAAGCGCCGATGTTTTCACCCACCACGCCGCCGATAATGAGCGCAGGATTGTATTTATACTGTTCCAATGTGGAAAAATACACGGTCTGATCCATGCTGTAATTGATCAGAACAGCACCGCTGGCCGGCCATTCCAGAATGCTTTCTTCACTGAACCATACGTCTGCTGTCTGGCCTGCTGTGGACACATTGTCTGTATTTTCATCCTCAGATGCTTCCTTTTCTGCATCTTTTTCGTCCTCTTCGCCTTCATCCGCTTTCTCTTCTGCATCGGATGTATTACGTTTTGACTCCGGAAGGACGATATCGTTTCCTGTCGTCTCTTCGCTGTCTTCTTTTGTCAATTCCTCAGTCTGCTCTTCGGCCTGTGCGAGCTGCTGTTCCATTCTGCCCTGGTAATTGTTGTAGGTAAATGCCCCAACCATTGCGATAACAGCGACAAAGCAAAGAACCAAAGCGACTGATGCGCCTTTCCCTTTTAAGAAGGATAGCTTTTCATTATTCATATTCATCACCTCTGGCTTATATTTTTACCAGAAAAGTGATGGCTTATTCTGTTTTCTGCGTATTTCTTATTCTATTTTTTCTGAAATATCTCCTCCGTCCGTCAGAGTTGTGCCCTCAAAGAAAAATTGCAGGATCTCTTCATAACTTTTTCCTGACTGAGCCATTTTCTGCGCTGTCCATTGGCTCAATCCCAGCCCATGTCCTTTTCCCATGGTGGTGAGTTTTAGTTTGCCTTCGGCATCCTTTATGGAAAATGCACTGGAAGTGAGGGTAAGGGCATCGCGAAATTGATCTCCGGTGCAGATGGTATCCCCTATCCGCATCTGCATCACGTAGCCTGCGGAATCATAGGAAAGGATTTCAAAATCAGAGGCTTCATAGGTTTTGGCGGCTTCATCTTCTGCGACTGCGACAAGAAAAGGCTGACATTTTGCTTGTACCTCTTTATATTCAAATGTAATCACCTGCATTTCATCCTCCGCTTCTTTGTCAAGAGGACATTCTTTTACAGCCAGATAAGGATATGTATTTACGCCAAGAACTTCCTGGGCACTCCGTGTCATGCCGTTGCTGGACTGATGAAATGGAGTCCATGCATAATTATCTTGATAGAAAAGCACCTGATTTTCTGTTGCCTGAATGGCCTCAAGCAGATGTCCATAGAAGGGCTCTATGTCAGTTCCGCCCAGTTTTTCCTCCAGGTCTTGCCGTGTCAAGTAAGGGACGTCTAAAATTTTTCGTTCAGGATTGTCCGATTTCTGAGCGTCCAAATCTTGATATAGCTTCGTGCGAACCAATACGGCCTGTGCCTTTAAAAATTCCATATCCGCATCCACAGGTACTTCTCGTGCAAGTATACCTGCAAAATAATCTTTCCAGAGAACTTCTGCAATCAAGGAGCCGTCCTCTGTATTTCCATTGGCTTCCTGATACATTTTGCTGCCGGCATTCTCAGTCATTCCAGCCATATCCAGTGTACTTTCTATCTGCGTGAAGCCGGTATTGCCTTTTGGCTTCCTTACATTTACATAGACTGTTCCGTTCTCTTTATCCGGCTTAAAGTCCTTTCCACGGACAAATACAGTAACAATGTAAGGCAGAAGCAGCAAAATCAAACAAAATGAACCAAATGATTTTAATTTTTGCCATACCGCTTTTTGTCTCATAAAAACAGTCCTCCATATCATATGATATGAAGGACTATCCTAAAATATTCCAATTATTTTTATGAATATAAAGGGCAACAGTTCCCTTTATCCAAAATATTCATGAATATTGAAATAAGAGTACAATTTGGATATTTCGATTAGCTAAAATAGCATTTATTATTTTAGTTTGTGTCAGAGCGCTTGTCCTCTGATGAATCGGTAAAACGAATTGCGTCTTCGTTCTCGGCAGGCAAAGCAGCGGCTCCCGTCTGTAAATTTTCGTTAAAAACAGTACTATCAATGGAGACAGTAAGTCCTTTCGCAGATGCATCCTCTGTCTGCAGAATGCCGGAAGAATGATAATCTGTACTGGTCGATGGGCTATCTGCATCATGCGACTGGGCTGCGGGGGATTGGCTGCTGATATCTGACTGCGCAGAGGAACCGCCGCCATAGGAATTAGTACCTTCCTGCATAAGACTGCCGTCCCAATGATTGTAGCTGTTGTAATTGGTTTCTGATTGTACAGGCTGCCCGCCTGAATTTCCATAGTTATTGGAATCGGTCTGTGTAGGCTGCCCGCCTGAATTTCTATAGTTATTTGTCCCTGCAGTTCCGGGAGTTCCATTATAATTCTCGTATCCTCCTTGGGTGAAACCACCAGAATATCCATTCTGGCTGTAATTGCCGTAGTAGGACTCCGGAGGCGGAGACTGCATAAACGGCGTGGATGCAGGCGGCTCCATTCCGGGATTAAATGTGCGGTTACGCATCACAAAAAAGCAGATGGATTCATATAACGGAATGATGGTACACAGTATCGAGTGAACGATGGACATATTTTTGGACGTAAACCTTTCCAGAATTTGATGGTTCACCAACACCTGCAGTGCTTTATAGAATGCAGTATATCCTAAGACTATTACCATTAGGATTAAAAATACAATAATGATGCCCATGATATTTCCGGTACTGACATTTAAATTATAGGGCATGTAATCATAAGAAGCCACCTTCATCATAGTGCCAAATCCCATAAACCATATAATAGCATAGAAAATAGAATAAATTGCGCTATAGAGAAATGGAAGGGCTAAAAGCCAGACCCCGGGATTTTGAATTTTCTTCTTTTTCAGCATAATGCTTCCCGCCAATTCACCGTGCAGGTATGTCCTTGCAAATGGTATGAAAGCAAGCCATGCATAATCCACTCCGAGTCTTTTCGCAATCGTATACATTCCGATTCCCTTTAATATATAGCTTCCTAATGAGAAAAGAGCCCATACAAGCAAAACAATCGTGATGATCATCACGATACCCATTAGAATGGTTTCTTCATATGAATTACCATAATAATAGCTATAATTGTCATAAATTTTCATAGTTCCTCCTATCCGAATCCCGATCAATATTTCCGCAAATGATATTTTACAGATGCGAAGACAGGGATTCATTTAGTCCATTATAGCGGGAAATGACAAATTATACAACTTATCTTTGTGTTTTTTTCTGTAAGGTTTTGGTACCTTGTACTTTGAAGCCAATACAGATCCCTGCTGGCTGCGGGTATTTTCTGCAGTTTTTAGGTACGTTTGCAGAGTGAATCATGGCTGCTAACTTTTTACAGCCGTTCCCTTTACCTGTAGTTCTGCCCTTTTGGTAAACTTTATTAGGGGAGTTCAGAAAACGTGCAACTATATTATGACATACCCGGAATAAACGGGAGTGTCAGAATTTTCTTGTGAGCATTCATCAAATACGTAATTTATGGGATTTCACAAAAAATTTATACGGAATAATCATAGCCAATATATTAGAGTTTTGCGGCATGATCTGTGTGTTCAGTTACAGGTATATTCAATGCCGTCATAGCTTTCACGGCGGTTCACTTTGGATTTTCCATCAGGTTTCTGGCATTAGCAAGGGCGGCCTCCTTTGCGGTGTTTCTTGCTTCTTTTGCGGACTTTGTCCGATAAGGTGTGTCCAAAAGGCATCCCGTAATTCATGCCCCCATAGAGCGGGCGGGCTTTGTCCGATAAGGTGTACTTTTCTGGACAGTTCGCCGGCAGGTCTTAGATAGAACACTTGTTTTGAT
>CATKXE010000059.1 GCA_949840465.1 uncultured Lachnospiraceae bacterium
CGCTTCGGTTTACCGCCCGGGACACGCAGACTATACCTACACCCAAAAATACGGTTTCCGGGATTACAGAGGCGGCGGACGCTCTTCCGGGCGGGAAACGATCGGACGGGTGGCCGGCGGTGCGGTGGCATCTCTGATCTTAAAGGAACTGGGAATCCGCCTGACCACTTTTGCCAGGGCCGTGGGGCCTGTAGAAGTGCCGGCTTCCGAATACCGTTTGGAAGAAATTTCTCAAAACAAGCTCTATATGCCCAGCAATGCCCGAGCCGAAGAAGCCGCATCCTATTTAGACTCTATGATGAAAGATCTAAATTCATGCGGCGGAATGATTGAATGTATGATTGATGGGCTTCCGGCAGGGATCGGAGAGCCTGTTTTTGAAAAGCTGGATGCATGTCTGGCCAAAGCCATTCTTTCCATCGGCGCTGTAAAAGCAGTAGAATTCGGGGAGGGAAAGAATGCCGCAAAGCTGAACGGAAGCCAGAATAATGACGCTTTTTTTATGAAAAATAACGCTGTCCATAAAAAGACAAACCATGCCGGAGGAGTCTTAGGCGGCATAAGCGACGGAGATACCCTGATTCTAAGGGCAGCCGTGAAACCCACCCCTTCCATCGCCCGGCAACAGCAGACGGTGACAGAAGACGGACAAGATACAGAACTTGCCATCCATGGCCGGCATGACCCTGTCATCGTACCGCGCGCCGTGGTCGTCGTCGAATCCATGGCTGCTGTAACGATTGCGGATCTGCTGCTGCAGAATATGGGCAGCAGGATAGACTATCTGAAAAAAATATACGCTGCGGAAAAATAATCCGCAGACAGAATGAAAAGCAGACCGTCAGTCTGCTTTTAATTCTTTCCAAAGTTCATTCATCAGATCATTGATTTCCGGCTCTGCCTGCAGGCATACTTCACAGTTTTCCGTGGCGTCCACCGGCGGAACCAGTGTCTCATCCGCCCTCTCCTCATCCGACAGGCTGTTGATCACGGCCTCATTCGGCGTGGAATAATAAATATACTCAAAGTTCTTCTTCGCCATATCCTCCCGGCAGAGGAAATCCAGAAACTTCCGGGCAGCTTCCATATTATCACAATACTTTGTCACGCCCCAGGCGTCCAGCCATACATTGGACCCTTCTTTTGGAACCACATATTCCAGATTTTCATTATACTGCCGTCCCAGATAAGCCTCCCCGGAATAAACAATCGCCATAACCGCGTTTCCGGCCACCACCTCGTCCCTGGCCTCATCTACCAGATAGGCCTGCACGTCCGGCTTCTGCTTTACCAACAGCTCCTGGGCCTTACGGATCTCATTCTCGTCATTGGTATTCAGAGAATATCCAAGATACTTTAATGCGGCCATATACGTATCCCGCATGCTGTTCTGCATGATGACCTCCCCCGCATATTCGCCGTTAAACAGAACCTCCCAGCTGTCCACCGGTTCCTTCACCCTGGAAGTATCATAGAGGATTCCAAGCGTGCCCCAGAAAAAAGGCACCGTGTATTCATTTTCCGGGTCAAATGCTTTCGCCAGTTCCCAATACCTGTCTCCGATATTTTTGCTGTTCTCCAGTGCGTCAATATCAATTTTCTGAAATTCGCCTTCGTTGATAAATTTCTGAAGCATATAATCCGTGGAGCAGAGCAAGTCATACTCAATGGCGCCTGATTTGTATTTTGCATACATCTCTTCCGGTGTCAGCGCCTCCTCATATTTCACTTCAATCCCTGACTCCTCTGTAAACTGTTCCAGCACATCCGGATCCATATATTCACCATAACTGAACACCGTCAGGCTTTCCTTCCCTTCACTCTTCTGGCCGCAGCCTGCCGCACACAGTATGGAACAGGCCAGCACGCCTGACAGTAACGCTCGAATTATCCTCTTTTTCATTTTCTTCATCCTTTCTCCTTAATTTATAACCCATCGCAAGGCAAGTAATTGCCCGCTATCTGCGCATTTCTTTTTCCAGCAGTTCCTGATTTTTTTGTTTCTTCCCGGGCCGGTAATTGCCTGCCAGCAGCACCAGCAGCGCAACCACAAAAATAATGGTGGACAGCGCGTACATCTCCGGCTTTATCCCTTTTCGTATCTCCCCGTAGATCATGGTAGACAGAGTATTGACCCCCGGCCCCTTTGTAAAATACGTAATCACAAAATCATCCATGGACATGGTAAATGCCATGAAAAAGCCCGAAATAATCCCGCTGGCAAGCTGGGGCAGCATCACCTTAAAAAATGCATACACCGCATTGGCGCCCAGATCCCGCGCCGCCTCATACACACTGAGATTCATCTGCCGGATCCTTGGCATGACGCTCAGAATCACATAAGGAATGTTAAACGTCATGTGAGCCAGCAATACGCTTCCGAATCCCAGAGGAATAAAATGCACAAACCAGAGCATCAGCGCGATTCCGGTCACAATATCCGCATTTAAAAGCGGTATATTCGTAAAAACCATCATCATCTGATAATTCTTACGGCGCATGGCATGGATACCCAAAGCCCCCAGCACACCGATCACCGTGGCGAACAAAGCCGAGGCAAACGCCAGTACCAGCGTGGTCGCCAGTGCTTCCATAATCTGTCCGTTTGAAAAAAGCTTCCGATACCAGTCAAGAGTAAACCCGCCCCATGTCACCCTGGATCTGGAATTATTGAACGACAGCATCACCAGAACAAGGATCGGAGCATACAAAAACAAAATAATGAATGCAATATAAAACCGGCTCAGGAAAATTTTTAACTTTTCTACCATATCGCAGACCCTTTCCCTTCCACATCATTTTTTGTGGTAAACGCCATGCTGAGCAGGACGAAAATCATCAAAGACACCGACAGCCCGGAGCCCAGATTCCAGTTGGAACTCTTTGTAAATTCCTGCTCGATCACATTTCCGATCAGCTGCAGCTTCCCGCCGCCCAAAATATCCGATATCACAAAAGAGGTCATAGAGGGCACGAACACCATCACGATTCCGCTTAACAGCCCCGGTATGGATAAAGGAAAAATAATCCTGCGGAATACGGTAAATCCATTGGCGCCCAGATCCTTCGCCGCTTCAATGATGTCCTCGTCAATCTCCGCCACTGCATTAAAGATCGGAAGCACCATATAGGGAAGGTAGTCGTATACCACCCCGATCATCACCGCCGCCCCTGTATTGGCCAGAGGAAGGGCCTCAAGCCCCAATTTCGTCAGAAGGAAATTCAGGATTCCGTTATTGGAGAGTATCATCTGCCAGGCCAGAAGCCGCAGGATAAAATTCATCCACATGGGAAGGATCCAGATAAACATCACAAAGCTCTGTCTCCCCATATTGAGAGCTTTTAAGGCCATCACAAGGGGATAGGACAAAAGAATGCACAGCAAAGTGCATCCCAGGGCGATCTCCAGAGAGAACAGCATTGCTTTGAAATGAATCGGGTCAAAGATCGCGCCGATATTTTCCAGAGAAAAACCTCCTTCCTGGCCGGTCAGCGCATATTTAAAAATGACTCCTAATGGAATCACGGTAAATCCGATCACCCAGACAATATAGGGGGAGGCTAAAAGAGTGCGCCTGTTCATGGTTTTTGTCTTTTTCATCGGTAGAAACCTCCTTGAATCCGTTTGGAACGAACAATCACCTTCTTCATTCGTCCTCCCTCACTACCTCCGCATCCTCGGAATGAGGCTTATGCATAATCTGGATATTATCCGGCAGTATCGTCATACCAACCACAGTACCCACCTGAGCCGGGTTCACGCTCTGCACGATCCACTCATACTCTCCCACACGGACTTTAATTTCATAGACAGCCCCCTTAAAGATAATGGAGACTACTGTTCCTTTCAGATAGCCCTCATCCTCTTTAACAATCACCAGATCTTCCGGACGGATGACTACATCCACCGGCTCATCTTTTGCAAATCCGGTGTCCACACAGGGGATACGTACCCCCTGAATCCACACAAGGCAGTCCTTTTCCATGATTCCGTCTATGATATTGCTGTCCCCGATAAAATCCGCTACAAATGCATTCTGCGGCTCGTCATAAATACTCTTAGACGTGCCCATCTGCTGGATGATTCCTTTATTCATGACCACGATCCTGTCCGACATGGTGAGAGCTTCCTCCTGATCATGGGTCACATACACAAAGGTGATGCCCACTTCTTTTTTGATTTTGATCAGCTCCCGCTGCATGCCGTGGCGGAGCTTCAGATCCAGCGCACCCAGCGGTTCATCCAAAAGCAAGATTTCCGGTTCATTGACAATCGCCCTTGCAATGGCCACCCGCTGCTGCTGCCCGCCGCTTAAAGAATCCGGCTTACGCGTCTCGTAGCCGTCCATATTGACCAGTTTTAAGGCATACCGGATCTTATCCCTGATATACTGGCTGCTCTTCTTTTTCAATTTCAGGCCGAAAGCGATATTCTCCGCCACATCCATATGGGGGAACAGGGAATATTTCTGAAACACTGTGTTCACATTCCGCTTATCCGGCGAAAGCCCGGTAATATCTTTTCCTTCAAATAAAACACGCCCTTCATCCGGCTTTTCGAATCCGCCGATGATACGCAGTGTCGTGGATTTCCCGCACCCTGACGGTCCGAGAAGGGTAATAAATTCATTCCGCCCAATCTCCAGATTTAAATGGTTCAACACCTTTTTACCGTCAAATGATTTGCTGACAGAATCCAGCTCCAATATCACATCCTTCATAACATCCTCCTTAAAAGCTTGGGGGGCTGCTGATCCACAGAATGGACGAAACCTTTTTACAAGCTGAGCTTATCCTATGTTTTCTGTTCGCCGGAAAGATAAACGAATCCCCTTTGCGCACCGTATATGTCACATCTCCATAATGCACCTGTACCTTTCCGTCCAATACATAGCCAAATTCCTCCCCCTCATGGGGCTTATCTACCGGCATGGACTGTCCGGGCTGCAGGCGTACAAGAATGGGCTCCAGGCTCCTGCTCTGGGCCGTCGCAATCAGCCAGGTGATGCTGTTGCCATCCTCGTCTTCTTTTTCAAAATAATCTTCCTTTGGAAAAACGACCTGCATGTCGTCCTCCTCATGGAAAAAATCAGAAAGGTTCGTCCCCAGGCATTCCACAATATCCAAAAGAGTAGACACGGAAGGCGCCGTCAGCCCCCTCTCAAGCTGGGAGATGAACCCCTTCGTCAGTTCAGTCCGGTCTGCAAGCTCCTCCTGCGTGAGCCCATTCTGGTTGCGGAGATTACGGATCTTAACACCAATCTGTTCTTCAATGCTCATGTTCTTTCGACTTCCTTATTTTGCATTTAGAATTACTAAACTTTTTATTTACCACAATCAATTATACATATACTAAGTCAAAAGTCAACTATTATTTTCATTATTTGAGCGGAATTTATAAAGGGATATCCGATAAGAGAATCATTGAAACACAAAAACGGCTGCCGGGAAACTGTTTTCACACGCACTGACGCTATGCCTTCGGTGAGGCATCGCATCGATTGTGGGAATACAGCCATGTTCCTGACAGCCCCTTATCTTTTTTATGATGCTGATACAATACAAAGCCCCCCATGCCTGACGCCACCAAGAATCAGGAATGAGGGGTACTTTGAGTAATTCTAAACCCGGAAGCATCCGCCCCCGATAAATTCTCTGAGAAGGGAATTAGGCGGCACACAGTCACTTCCAATTCCCACAAAATAGTCAAAGAACTTCAAAAGCCTTTTCGCCTCCACATAGGCGGCGCTGTCCTTTTCCACGCCGAACAGCAGCGGCTCCACATACTGCTTCAGAACCGCCAGTTCATACAGCAGGGAAGAATTAAACATCACATCCGCTTCCTCCTGATAGGGGAAGATATTGGCTTCCTCCCCCCTGCGCACGGATTCCCACATAGAAATCGTCCTCTGGGCAGCGTTGCCGCGTGTTCTCGCATCCCGTACAATACGACGGACTAACCGCCCGTCAGTGGACGGAATCCGGTTATGTTCATCCACATTCAGCTGGGTCAGCGCGCTGATATAGATTTTGAACTTGTTCGCGTCGTCCAGCATTTCCGTCAGTTTCGGATTCAGGCAATGGATCCCTTCAATAACCAGTATGTCCTGTTTCCCAAGCCTCTTAGGCTTTGCAGAACGGTTCTGCTTCCCGGCCTTAAAATCAAAAACAGGAAGATACACCTCCTCGCCCTTCAAAAGAGCCTGCATATCCTGATTGAACAGTTCCACGTCAATGGCTCCCAGACATTCAAAATCATAATTTCCATCGGCATCCTTAGGCGTCTTTTCTCTGTCCACAAAGAAATTATCCACCGCAATCGGATGGGGCGTAAGCCCATTGGCCCGAAGCTGGATAGACAGCCTGTGGGAGAACGTGGTTTTTCCCGAGGAGGAAGGACCGGCAATGAGGATAAATTTTAACTCCCGCCTGTCCGCAATCATTTTGGCAATCTCCCCGATCTTTCGCTCCTGGTGGGCTTCCTGAACTAAAACCACTTCCTGCATATTGTCCTTTGTCACCACGTCATTGAGCGCTCCCACCGTATCAATGCCCTGCATATCTCCCCAGGCAACCGATTCCCGCAGCACATGGAAGAGCTTCTGGTAAGGCTCAAAGGGAGGAACCACATCAGGGCATCTTGCCGTGGGCATCTGGATCACAAATCCGTCTTCATACAAATGCAGGGAGAAATATTGCAGATACCCGGTATCAGGAACCATGTACCCATAATAATAATCCTCGAATCCATAAATGCTGTAAATATTCACCTTGGACACACGGCGGTATTCAAACAAATGCTCCTTATCGTACATCTTATGCCTTCGAAACTGCTCAATGGCTTCATTGGTATGGACGGAATGCTTCTCAATCGGAATGTTTTCCTGCACAAGAGCGCGCATCCGTTCCTCCACCTTCCCAAGAAATGCTTCATCCAATGTCACTTCGCCTTCCACCGTGCAGTAATAGCCCTTGCTCACCGAAAAATGGATCCGCACCCGCTCTACCTTGTCATGCCCTCCCACATCGTGGACCGCTTTCACAAGCAATAAACACATGCTTCGCCTGTATGTCTGGTTCCCTATGTAGTCTGCCGTTGTAATGAATTCCAGCGTACAGTCCCTTTTCAGCCTTTTGTTCAGCTCTTGAAGCCTGCTTCGGCCCAGTTGCACCAGAACAATCGGGTGCGCGTATAAATGCTGAAATTCCTGTGCAATATCCCGATATGCTGTGCCTTCTTCATACTGTCTGGTCTCTTCCCCTATTTTTACCGTACACATTTTTTTATCCATCCTTTGTACCACCCCTTTCGTTATTGCCTGAGAACCGTAATCATACACCATGATACACGTAAACCTTACGCCTGCATCACACAGAAGGGATTGGACACAGGCGCTGTCCCAACGACCACGCCCTCGAGACGTTTTTCCAAAAACCTCCTCATATCTTCCATAAAAATGTATTCCGTCCCATAGTGCCCTGCGTCGATCACCGCCAGCCCCTGCTCCCAGGCATCCAAACCGTCATGATGCCCGATATCTCCGGTCACGAGTACATCTGCCCCCTTTTCAAGCGCTGGAGCAACGGCGCTTTTTCCGGACCCCGGCGAAACAGCCAGACGCAATATGCTTTTTTCCAGATTCCCGAATACGTTCACCGAATCCAGCTTCAGGCAGTGACGCACATACCCGCAACATTCCTGCAGCGTCATTGGTTTTTCCAGGCGGCCGATTCGACCGATTCCCTCTTCTCTTCCATGGAACTCTGCAGTCACATCCAACACCCGCGCATCCTGAAGGCCAAGGATCCTCTCTGCCAGCCCCGCCATTCCAAGCACGTCATAATTGGTGTGCATGGCATAATAAGAAATATCCTTCTGAATCAGTTCCAGAATCCTCCGGCTCACAAAATTCTCGTCTGTGACGGCTTTCAGCGGACTAAAGATGAGAGGATGATGGGTGATCAGCATATCCGCCTCAAATGAAACGGCTGACTGAATCACCTCTTCTGTAGCGTCCAATGCCAGATAAATCCGCTTGACTTCCTTGCCGCTCCTGCCGGACAGCAGCCCTACATTGTCGAAATCCAGCGCCGCTTCTTTTGGATACGCCTGCTCTATGATATTGATGATCTCCTTACACTGCATAATATCCCATCCCTTTCCTGATATACTTCATATCTTCTTCCAGCTCATCTCTGCGCCTTGCAATCTGTTCCCCCGCTTTCCCTTCTAATCCGCTTAAGATCTGCCGGCGGATGGCCATTTCCCGATCCAGGTATTCCCTCAGTACGGGATGCTGCATTTCCAACAAGAGCTTCCCATAGCGAAGCTCGGTTTCCCCCCACTTAGAAGCGCTGTCCTGCTTTTTTTCCTGCTGCCTGCAGCTGCCCGCGGCTGGAACTGCAACTTTCATCATGGGATAATATTTTCCGTCGTCCTTGACCATCTCTTCCCTGATAAACAAAAAACCTTCCTCCAAAAGAAAGGCTCTGACCTTCGCAACCTCGGACTGGGGCTGCAGGATGCACTCTTTCAGGCCAAACGTGATTTCCTCATATTCCTTCAGGATACGGATCATCAACGGCCCGCCCATCCCCGCAAGCACGGCGGTATCTGCCTCAAAGGGCTGCAATTTCTCAAAACCGTCCGATAGCCGCAGTTCAATCCGATCCGCCAGACCGCTCTGCGTCACATGCTCTTTTGCCTTTTTGAGCGGCCCTTTTTTCACGTCCATTGCAATCGCTGAAGCCGCCCGTCCTTCCCTGACCAGAGCAATCGGGATATAGGCATGATCCGTGCCTATATCCGCCACCCGATGGCCGGCAGTGATAAGAGAAGCGACTGCCTGTAATCTCCGTGACAGTTCCATGGTTCAGTCCAGATAATCCCGAAGCTTCCGGCTCCTGCTTGGATGGCGCAGTTTCCTGAGTGCCTTTGCCTCAATCTGGCGGATACGTTCCCTTGTGACGTCAAATTCTTTCCCTACTTCCTCCAGCGTCCGCGCCCGTCCGTCATTCATGCCAAAACGGAGCCTTAGCACCTTCTGCTCTCTGTCTGTCAAGGTATCCAGCACTTCATTGAGCTGCTCCTTCAAAAGAGTCTGGGCCGCAGCCTCAGCCGGGATGGGCACATTGTCATCCTGAATGAAGTCTCCCAGATGGCTGTCTTCCTCCTCCCCGATCGGCGTTTCCAAAGAAACCGGCTCCTGAGAAATTTTCAGGATCTCCCTTACACGTTCCACAGGCATGTCCAATTCCCTGGCGATCTCTTCCGGGGTGGGTTCCCGGCCCAATTCCTGAAGAAGCTGTCTTGACACACGGATGAGTTTATTGATGGTCTCCACCATATGGACAGGAATCCGTATCGTTCGCGCCTGATCCGCGATTGCCCTGGTGATAGCCTGACGGATCCACCAGGTGGCATAGGTGCTGAACTTATACCCCTTGTGGTAGTCAAATTTTTCCACAGCCTTAATAAGCCCTAAGTTCCCTTCCTGAATCAGATCCAGAAACAGCATCCCACGGCCCACATATCTCTTGGCAATACTGACCACAAGACGTAAATTCGCCTCTGCCAGCTCTTTTTTTGCATCCTCGTCCCCGTCCTCCATGCGCTGGGCCAGCTCGATCTCACGCTCGGCGCTCAGAAGAGGCACCTTGCCGATTTCCTTTAAATACATGCGCACAGGATCCTCAATACTGACGCCGTCCGGGACAGACAGGTCAATATTTTCCACATCCACATCCTCTTCGTCTGACAGGAGCACATCCATATCAATGTCCACATCATCGTCATTGCCGCTGATACGGAGCACATCAATGTTATTGGATTCCAGATACTCAAATACCTTTTCCATCTGTTCAGCATTGAGCTCCATGTCATGGAAAAAGTCGTTGATCTCCTGAATTTCCAGAATGCTTTTCTTTTTCTTGCCGAGAGCAACCAGGTCTTTTAAACGCTCCAAAAATTTCTGTGTGTTCTCTTCCATGTGTCCTTCCTTCCTCTGCCTGCACAGACGGCAGGCTATCTTGTTATATTTTATCCTTATTCTAAAGAAATATGCAGTTTCTCCAATTCTCCAAGGCGTCTTTTTTCATCCATCAGGCGCTGCAGCCCTGCCATATCCGCGGGTGCTAAATTCTTCATCCTCACATCAATGCTGTTGGACTTTACCCGATAAAGCAGATCCCTGACCGCCTGCGCCTTTTCCCCGGGTGTGGTAAGCTTCTCAAGCCTGGTGTTAAACAAAGCTGCGGCCTCCCGGTGTTCCTCTTCCTCCGTGAAATGGCTCATAATCTTTGCCGGATTCAGTTCCCCCGACTGATACTGGTCATAGAGCAGTTCCGCCACCGTGCGGTACTGGGACTGTGTAAAATCCTCCGGCCGGATATAGCGGCTGATAACCCCGAACAGCCTCTGGTCGTCAATCATCCAAGTCAGGAGCGCCTTCTGGGATGTAAGATTGCCGTCCTCTTTCTTCTGAGGCTTCCCGGAGGCC
The DNA here is from genome assembly GCA_949840465.1 of uncultured Lachnospiraceae bacterium. GTDB lineage: Bacteria > Bacillota > Clostridia > Lachnospirales > Lachnospiraceae > Schaedlerella. The sequence continues at coordinate 10,500 of CATKXE010000059.1, forward strand.
GTCTTCGGCCGTTCCACCGGTTTTGCCATGCCCGCATACACGGCAGCCTTCGTGACCATCTTCCGAAGGCTTTCTTCTTTAATAGCGTATTTTCTCGCCACAGCTTCTATATAATTATCTCTTTCCAGTTCATCCTGAAATTCAGTCAGCCTTCTGGCAGCTTCCTGAAAAAACGCGGTCTTCTCCTCCGGGGAATCCATATGGTAATCCCTTTCCAGAACCTCCAGGCTGAACATAAATCCGTTCTTTGCACCTTGAATCCGCTTTTCAAATTCCTCCGCCCCCAGATTCTTAATAAACTCGTCCGGGTCTTTGTAAGGCTCCATCCGAATCACCTTTGCAGAAATCCCTGCATCCCGCAGAATCGGAATCGCCCGCAGGGCCGCCTTGGTTCCTGCCCCGTCGCTGTCATAGGTGAGGTACACCTCCTTCACATAGCGCTTGATCAGGGAAGCATGTCCCGTAGTGAGCGCCGTCCCTAAGGACGCTACTGCATTCGTAAATCCTGCCTGATGCATGGAAATCACATCCATGTATCCCTCGCACAGCAGAAAATACGGTTTCCGCGAAGATCTTGCCCTGTTCAGCCCGTACAGATTCCGGCTCTTGTCAAAAATCGGAGTCTCCGGGGAATTCAGGTATTTAGGCTTCCCATCCCCCATCACCCGGCCGCCGAATCCGATGACCTTGCTGTTCACATCCATGATCGGGAACATCACCCGGTTCCAGAATTTGTCGTAAACTCCATGTTTTTCATCCGTATTGATGAGCCCTGCCTGACGGATCAGATCCTCGCTGTATCCCCTGGACTTGAGATAACGGTATAGATCGTCGCTGTATTTATTCGAATATCCAAGACCAAATGCCCGGATCGTCTCATCGGAAAGCCTGCGTTCCTTTAGATATGTATAGCCGGTCTTTCCCTGCTCTGCCTTCAACTGTACATAGAAATACCGGGCTGCCTCCCTGTTGATCTCCAGAAGCACGGTCCGCAGGTTGGCTTTTTTTCTTGCTTCTTCCGAATACTCCATCCTGGGAAGTTCCACACCGGAACGCTCCGCCAGAAATTCTATGGCCTCCGGAAATGTAAGGTTCTCATATTCCATCGCAAAGGTAAATACATTCCCTCCCGCACCGCAGCCAAAGCAATAGTACATCTGCTTCTGCCTGCTGACGGAAAATGACGGAGACTTTTCATTATGGAACGGACAAAGCCCCATGTAATTACTGCCCTGCCTTTTCAGCTTCACATATCCCGAGACCAAGTCTACAATGTCATTTTTCATCCGTATTTCTTCGATTAACTCTTCCGAATAATACATCTTTGCCTCCAAAAATATCCCTTATTATCCCCTATATACTATATATTCGACAAAAGTTTTTGATTTCCTTTTAGAGAATTTGAGGAAAATCACTTTCCTGAGCGCTTTAATTCGTCCATGCCTCCGGCATAAAATATTCCTCATACTTCTTTACCGCATAATTATCTGTCATCCCGGCAATATAATCGCACACGATCTGCTCCCTGCAGTTCCCCGGCAACTGGACGGCACGCAAAAATTGTTCCGGAAGTAATTCCAGATGCCGGATATAGTATTCATAGAGTTGACGAACCAGATGGATTGCTTTCTCTTCCTCCCCCTTCGCCTTAGCGTTCATATACACATGAGAAAACATAAAGCTTCTAAGATCTGACATGGCTTCGCTGACTTCCAAAGACATGAGGATCTCCGGCTTGTCCATACTGTGGACAATCACATCATGTACCATCGTATCCAGCCTGCGTTTTCCAGAGTCGCCCAATGCATTTCGAATCTCCTTTGGGATATCCGCCTCTGTGAGAATGCCTCCCCGCATGGCATCATCAACATCATGGTGGATATAGGCTATTTTGTCTGACAGGCGGAGTACCTGCCCTTCCAGCGTATGGGGTGTACCAGCGGTCTTGTGGTTCAAAATGCCGTCCCGTACCTCCCATGTCAGGTTCAGCCCCTCTCCCTGACGCTCAATACATTCCACGACGCGGACGCTCTGCTTGTTATGTGCAAACTCAAACACTGTATTCAACGCCCGCTCCCCTGCATGGCCAAACGGCGGATGCCCCAGATCGTGGCCAAGGGCAATGGCCTCCACCAGATCTTCATTGAGACGCAGGGCCTTGGCTATCGTGCGGGCATTCTGCGACACCTCCAGAGTATGGGTCAGCCTGGTCCGGTAGTGGTCCCCCTTAGGCTGCAGAAACACCTGCGTCTTCTGTTTCATACGGCGAAATGCCTTACAATGCAGGATCCGATCTCTGTCCCGCTGAAACACCGGACGGATATCGCATTCCGGTTCCGCCCGGTCACGCCCTCTGGAATTTTTGCTCAATGACGCATATGGGCTCAAATATTCCACTTCCCGCTCTTCTAACTGTTCTCGGATTCTCATAAGTATGCCCTCCACCAATACGCCCTACTATTATATATATTCAAAATCTGCCCGGATTTTCCTTCTTTTTATCTCAATCCCAAAACAAATATCGTAAAGTACACGGCCTGCCGACCCCAGACTGTATTGCATCTGATCTAATGAAACGCCCCGCAGCTTCGCTTCGGGACGTCCGCCCGAGGCTCGCTTTCCCCGTCATTCGCCTGGTTGCATAGCCAGGCTGCGGGGAATTTCAACCCTGAGAGATTCAAAATCGCCTCCGGCGGTCATAAGCGGCAGAACGCTGATCCGCCTGCCGCTTTTTGCAGGCAGGCCAGCGCATCAATTTTTACCGGTTCAGCCGCTTTTCGATAGCCTCCACAACCGTCTCAAGAACCTTCACTCTGGCATAATATTTGCAGTTGCCTTCCACCACAATCCATGGGGCGTATTCCGTAGACGTCCGAAGGAGCATTTCATTGACCGCATCCTCGTACTGATCCCACTTTTCCCGGTTTCGCCAGTCCTCATCCGTGATTTTCCACTGCTTCTCCGGATTCTCCTGACGCGCCTTGAAACGGCGTTCCTGTTCATCCTTGTCAATCTGCATCCAGAATTTCATGACAACCGCTCCTGAATCCGCCAGGTCCTTTTCCATATCGTTGATTTCCTTATAAGCCCTTTGCCATTCCTGTTTTGTACAGAAACCTTCAATCCTTTCTACCATCACGCGGCCATACCAGGTTCGGTCAAAAATCGCGATATGTCCGTCCTTGGGCATGGCCCGCCAGAATCTCCAAAGATAATGGTGCGCCTTCTCGATGTCATTGGGGGAAGCCGTCGGATTCACTACATACCCCCGGGAATCCATCTTTTCTGTCAGACGCTTGATTGCGCCGCCCTTGCCGCCTGCGTCCCAACCTTCAAATCCCAGCACCACAGGAATCCTCCTCCGGTACAGTTCTCCATGCAGGATTTCCATTCTCTTCTGCAGCGTCTTTAGTTTTTCCCTGTATTCTTCTCGGGTATAACTCAAAGTGAGGTCTGCATTGGCAAGAATGGATTCCTGAAGGTCATTCACATATTTTGCCGCCTCCTCTGCCACCGCTGAAATCCCTTCGCCCTCGCTCTTTTCCTGAATTGCTTTCACAGCCTGCGCTTTCGCCTTCTCCTGCTGCACCTTTTCGATCTGTTCCGCCATGGCCCTGATCACTGCGGAATAAATCTTAACCGTGGCAAAACGTTTGTCCATGGCTTCTACCACTGTCCACGGCGCATAATCCGTATCCGTTTTCTGCAGCATATCTTCCATAATAGAGCGATATTCCTCAAACCGGTCATTGCGCTCCAGGTCACCTTCACTTACCCGCCATGCGGTTTCCTTATTTTTCAGTAATTTCTTAAAACGTTTCTTCTGTTCTTTTTTGCTGATATCCAAAAGCAATTTCACGATTACATTGCCGTCTTCTGTGAGCTGCTTTTCGAAGGAACAGATAGAATGGTAGGCATCCGGCAGTTCTGCTTTTTTCGTATTTTTTTCAAACCGGTCGATCAGCACCTTTCGGTACCAGCTCCCGTCAAAAATCGCGATCCGGCCTTTTGCCGGCGTCTTGGTCCAAAACCGCCACATAAACGGGTGCATCTTTTCTTCCTCTGACTCACGTTTGATGGCATGCACTTCAAATCCACGCGGATCCAGACTCTGGATCAGCTTTCCGATCTGCAGCCCCTTGCCTGCCGCGCCAAAACCTTCAAATACAATCATCACCGGGATATTTAAGGTTTTACACTGCCTCTGCAGTTCTCCCAGCCTTCTCTCCAACTCCGGCATCTTCTCCTTATACTCTTCCTTTGGCATCTTCTTTGACAAATCAACTTTTTCCAACATTTTTTATCCTCCTCTGTCCGGCTTTTCATTCACTAAAAAATTGTGGGAACCAACGATGCACCGCTGTCCATAAAGTGCTTTTCCTGTTCTCAAGCCCCCTGATCTTTCATGGATTTACGGCGATTGTCAATGCCCTGCTATGCTGTATTTTTTTACAATCTCCTGCATCCTGTCCCATTTCTTTTCCATATCTTCCACCAGCTTGAACTGCGTCCTGCAGCGATCCAGATTATGCCCCTCCTTATGGATCTTAAAGTAATGATCCCCTTCCAGATAATCTGTCAAAAAACGGATTCCGCACTCGAAGGTCATCACTTTTGCCCCCATGGGAAGCATCTCCAGTTCTTTATCCGTCAGCCGGCCGCCGCAGCCTTCAATAAAGCCTTTTGTATAAATCTCATACAATTCCATATCACACTGCACCTTGCTTAGATCCGCCTCATCCTCCGCCGCAGTACTTGCGCCAAAGCGGATGGAATCCCCAAAATCATTGACTGCAAGACCGGGCATGACCGTATCTAAATCAATAACGCAGATTCCCTTCCGGGTGACGTCGTCTATCATGATATTGTTCAGCTTGGTGTCATTGTGCGTTACCCGAAGGGGCAGCGCCTTGCTCTCTAACAGCCCCCCTAAGACTCCCGCAAGTTCTTCATGGGCGAATGCAAACGCAATCTCTTCCCTGACAGAATCCGCCCGGGCAAACGCATCTTTCTCCACAGCCCTTCTCAGCGCCTCGAATCTGGATATGGTATCGTGAAACTTCGGAATCGTCTCATGCAGGGTGTACGCCGGATAATCTGCCAGAAGCCTTTGGAACTTTCCAAAAGAAACTGCGCTCTCATAAAAATCCTCCGGCTTCTCCACCTTATCATAGCTGGAAGCCCCGTTGATGAACTGGTATGCCCGCCAGTATTCCCCCTTAGAATCCACATAATATGGCTTTCCATCCAACGATAAAATTACGTTTAACGTTTCCCGTTCCGGATCCCCGCCATTTTCCATAATCCTCTCCCGCAGATAGGTCGTGACATTCATGATATTTTCCATCAGATCCACGGGCCTGTTGAAAATATGCTTGTTCATTCGCTGTAATATTTTCCTGCACTGCCCCTTCCCCGGCTCTTCGAAGACGAGCAGAAAGGTATCATTAATATGCCCGCTTCCATAGGGACTCATTGAAACCAACTCGCCCGAAAAACGAAAATTTTCAACCGCCTCCTCTTTTCCTTTAAACCGTCCCATACAATCATGCCTCCTCCCATAATTTTGCAGGATACAGCCCTTCTTCCTTCAGCTTGCGCATGGCGGCCTCCACCACGGGCTTATCTTCCTTGTAAGTTACCCCATACCATTTATCCCCCGTAGAAAGCACTGCCACCGATGCTTTTCCTTCCGACAAAAGCCTGCTGACCACACTGGGCAAAAAATACTCACATTTCAGGGGGTTGACTCTCAGCCCTTCCTCCAAAAATGCCGGAAATCCGGTTCGGATCTCATCCAGAATGCTGCGGGTAAATCCCCACATGTTCAGAGAAACCAGCTTTTCGCCGTCTATGGATTCCCATGTCTTTCCATCATCTTCTGTAAAGGCAATGCCATCCTCTCTTTTTTCAATTCTTATGCGTTCCTCAACAGACACCAATTCCCCGGCCTCATTTATTTCACAGATTCCGCGGGCCACATGCCCATTGTCGGTCAACGTATTTTTCAGCTGATATCCGACCATCACATAACGATACTTCTGGTCATCCTCATGGGCTGCAAGATAATCATAAATTTTTTGGAATGCTTCCTTTCCATAATAATCGTCCGCGTTGACCACCGCAAAAGGCCCGTCCACCTCCTGGATCGCGCTCAATACCGCGTGTGCAGTCCCCCATGGCTTCACACGCCCTTTTGGCACTGCAAATCCATCCGGGATATTGGTAATATCCTGATATACATAGGCAGTCTCCATGTACTGCTCTACCCGGCCTCCGATCGCTTCGCGGAAGTCTTGTTCATTCTCCTTTTTTATAATGAATACCACCTTCTCAAATCCTGCCTTCCTCGCATCATAGATGGAAAAATCCATGATGATATGCCCCTGCTCATCCACAGGATCAATCTGTTTTAATCCACCATAACGGCTTCCCATCCCTGCTGCCATAATCACTAGTACCGGTTTTTTCATTTTTCTTCCCCCTATTCTGATTTTTTAGCGTAAAACCATATTGTCCGGCTATCCTTATGCACGTATGACACATCCTGATACAATAGCGTAAGGTCTTAATTTCATTTTAGCAAAAACATGTCCTATACGCAAATAATAATTAGAATAATTCTAAAAATAAGACATTATAGACAAATAGTAAATCAGATGCGTAAGTTCTTTTTGCACAGTTCCTGACATTCAAAATACCAAAGCTTTTTTACACGCGCAAAAAAGACGCCTGAAACAGCCAGACGCCTCCTAAAATCCAATAATATTTTTTTACTACAAAGCTCTTTTACAAAAAAACCTTCTTCTCTTTTTTGGACTCTCTTTCTTGCAGCCGCACAAAAAAGCTTATTCCGGCATCCTTTTCTAAAAAGTGCTTTTTTCCCTTTTTCTGTTAATTAACGACTCCTTTTTCAGCCTCTGTGCACTTTCCAATTCTTCCGTCAAATTGAAAATCAATTCCTGATTCTTACGTTCTAATTGTTCATATCTACGGCAAAGACTGTAATTCCTCTCCAAAATCTCATTAAACTCTATTTGGCTCTCCCCTCCCCGCCGTGAATCCGTAAGGCACAAAATATAATCCACCGACACTCCAAAATAATTGGAAAGCGCGATCAAAACATCCGCCGCAAGCGCATTCTCCCCATTCTCAATCCGGCTGACCGTCTGCTGCGATATATTCACTCTGGATGCAAGTTCCTCCTGACGCAGATTTCTTTCCTTTCGCAGTTCTTTTACTCGATTACGCACCATAACATGTCCCTCCATCAGTTTTATTTTAGCGGATATCTTTCTCTGTGCTACTCGAATATAATGTATGAAAATTCTTATCAAAAGAGTATCCAAAAACTGAATTAGATTTATATATTTATCAGGTGCATAATCTGTAAAAATGAAATATTTTGTGAATAATGACAAAAAAAATCAAGTTCCTGATTAAAAATATTAAAAAAAACTGTTGACAATCTTTACCGAAAATAGTATGATATTTTTCGTGGTTGTCAAGATAATATGATGCCATTCATGCGGAAGTGTCGGAACTGGCAGACGAGCAAGACTAAGGATCTTGTAGCTTTCGGGCTGTGTGGGTTCAAGTCCCATCTTCCGCAGGTCATGAAAGAGCTGAAAGCCTTGATTTTTCGGGGTTTTTGGCTTTTTTTCTTTTCTGAAAAGAAATGATGTTCTGGTCACGATTGGCCACTTTTTCGTATGATGTTCCAGAGAGTGCATACCTAAAATACAGATCTATCTAACATATGTTTTTCTTTGTATTTCAAAAGGACGGTATTTCCTATAAAGCCAGAAAAATTCTGACCCCGCCCATCCTCTTTATGCCCGAAATGATAAAAAGAAAAAGAATTCCATACGCAAGGAAGCCGACATACTTTGTGAAAATCACAGTTTGCCGGCTTTCTTTATGCCAAAAATAATATCTGAGCTATTTTGCTATTTATACACTATTTATTGCAGTTTTCATGCTCCTGACATATTCACCCACATGCTCCGGCGCTTCTCCCCCATACTTTTCCAGCAATTTGATGATTGCTGACCCTACGATAGCGCCGTCGGAAAGAGCCGCCATTTTCTTCGCCTGCTCCGGCGTGGAGATGCCAAAGCCGATGGCACACGGCACATCCGTGTTCTCCCGTACCACCTTAATAATTGAGGCAAGGTCGGTCTTGATCTCGCTCCTTGTTCCAGTCACGCCAAGGCTGGAGACGATATAGAGAAACCCTTCCGCTTCTTTCGCGATCATAGCGATACGGTTTTGAGACGTAGGCGCGATCAGCGAGATCAGATCCACGCCGTACTTACGGCAGAACGGCAGGAACTCCTCTTTTTCTTCAAAGGGCAGGTCCGGCAGGATCAGTCCGTCAATCTGAACCTCCTTACAGCCGGACAGGAACGCCTCCGCGCCATAAGAAAAAATTACGTTCGCATACGTCATAAATACCATCGGAATCTTCACATCCCGGCGGAGTTCACGAACCAGATCGAAGATCTTATCAGTCGTCACGCCCCCGGTAAGCGCCCGGAGATTTGCTCCCTGGATGACCGGGCCTTCCGCGGTAGGATCGGAGAAAGGAATCCCAAGCTCGATAAGATCCGCCCCGTTTTCTGCGGCTGCCCGGACAACGGCGGCCGTGGTTCCAAGATCCGGGTCGCCGCAGGTGATAAATGGAATAAATGCTTTCCCGTTTTCAAATGCTTTTCTGATATTACTCATAAATATCCTCCCCTCTGTAGCGTGCGATTGCGGCACAATCCTTGTCGCCTCTGCCGGATATGGTAATGACAAGAATCTTGTCTTTTCCCATCGTCGGCGCAAGCTTCATCGCATGGGCGATGGCGTGGGCCGATTCGATAGCCGGAATAATCCCTTCCGTTCTTGAAAGATACTCAAAGGCGTCTACCGCTTCCTCATCGGTCACAGGAACATACTCGGCCCTCCCAATGTCGTGCAGGTGAGCATGCTCCGGCCCGATTCCGGGATAATCAAGCCCTGCGGAGATGGAATAAACCGGCGCGATCTGCCCGTATTTATCCTGACAGAAATAGGATTTCATCCCATGGAAGATCCCAGGCCTTCCGGTGGCAATGGTAGCCGCCGTCTCAAATGTCCCGGTACCTCTGCCCGCCGCTTCGCAGCCGATCAGCCTGACCCCCTTTTCCTCAATGAAATGATAGAAACTCCCCATGGCATTGGAACCGCCTCCGACGCAGGCGAGAACGGCATCGGGCAGCCTCCCCTCTCTCTCCTTAAGCTGCTCCTTGATCTCCCTGGAAATCACCGCCTGGAAATCGCGGACAATCGTCGGGAAGGGATGCGGTCCCATCACCGAACCGAGACAGTAATGGGTATCGCCAATCCGGGACGTCCACTCGCGCATGGCCTCGGACACCGCATCTTTCAGGGTTGCGGTGCCGGTCTTTACCGGGACGACCCGGGCGCCAAGGAGCCGCATGCGGTACACATTGAGCGCCTGACGGACTGTATCTTCCTCTCCCATGAAAACCACACATTCCATCCCCATCAAAGCGGCGGCAGTCGCGGTTGCCACACCATGCTGGCCGGCTCCCGTCTCGGCAATCAGACGGCTCTTCCCCATCTTCCTGGCAAGCAGCGCCTGCCCCAGCACATTGTTGATCTTATGCGAACCTGTATGGTTGAGGTCCTCTCTCTTTAGATAAATCTTTGCGCCGCTCAAGTCTTCTGTCATCTTTCCGGCATAGTAAAGCCGGGAGGGTCTTCCGGCATACTCGTTGAATAATTCCGTGAGTTCCCTGTTGAACCCGGCATCATTTTTATAGAAATTATACGCTTCTTCCAATTCAATCACTGCGTTCATCAGTGTTTCGGGAATATACTGCCCGCCGTGGATGCCGATGCGTCCATTTGGATTTGTCATAGCTTCTCTTCCTTTCTGACTGCGGCCGCAAACGCCGCCATTTTTATTTTATCTTTTCTCCCTCCGGTCTCGATACCGGAGCTTACATCAACGGCATAAGGCTTCAGACGCCTTACCGCAAACGCCGCATAATCGGGCGAAAGCCCTCCCGCAAGGAAATACGGTCTTTGGATATCCTGTATCAGCTTCCAGTCAAATACCGTCCCCGTACCCGCGCCGGAATCGAGTAAGATATAATCTGCCGTACTTCGCTGCGCCTGTGCGGCGTCATATTCATTTTTTATGCAAAACGCCTTAATCACCGGGCGATCCGTAAGCGTCCGCAGCTTCCTTATATAGTTTTCATCCTCTTTGCCATGCAGCTGGGCGATATCAATCACGCCCAGATCCAGAAGGGCTGCCACGGTTTCAGGAGCCTCGTCCACGAATACGCCCACTGCCTGGATATCCGGCTCAAGCAGATCTTTTAATCCTGACGCCTGTTCATACGTGACATACCGCCTGCTTCCCGGCGAGAATACAAATCCGATATATTCCGGCTTTATCTCATTGGCCGCCCTGATATCGCAGGGGCGAAAAAGCCCGCACATCTTTATCCTTGTCATCTTGCACCCCGCAGTTCCCGAAGCCTTGCTTTCTTATCAGCCGCCCTCATTAGAATCTCTCCCACCAGCACCGCATCGGCGCCAATCTCCGAAAGCGCCGCCACATCATCCGCGCTGCCAACACCGCTTTCGGAAACGAACAGTACATCCTGCGGAACCAATTTCCGAAG
>CATKXE010000060.1 GCA_949840465.1 uncultured Lachnospiraceae bacterium
CGCTGCGGCGGCCGCAGCGGCCGCTGCCGCCTGTTCCTCCTGTTTCCGCTTCTCTTCCTCTGCCTGACGGATCAGTTCCTGCAATACAGCTGCATTTTCCCCAATCTGGCCTTCTAAGTCTGCAATCTGGACATTCTTGTCAGACAAAAGCTGCTCCACCTCCGCCTGCTTGGCGATCAAGGCGTCCTGGAGGCCTTTTAATTCCTGATATTCCTCTTCTAAGGCTCTTTCCTTCTCCTCCACTTCCTTGCAGATGATCTGGAAATCCACCAGCTTCGCCCTGTCATACTCTGACAGCTGGTTCACATACTCAACATTGTTGAGGAAATCCCCCATATTCTCACTGTTGGTCAGGACTTCAATAAACTGGGAGTTGCCCACCTCATACATGTATTTGATCCGCTTCTTCATGCTCTGGTACTGCGTATTCTCGTCCACCTTAGCCTGCACAAGCTCTTCTTCCGCCAGCCTGATCTCTTCCTGCTTCTGCGCAAGCTTCTGCTGGGCTTCGTTCATCTCCTCAATAATCTGGTTCAGTTGTTCCGCCAAAGCATTCTTCTCTGCTTCCGCTGCGCTTTTCGCCTCGTCCAACTGCTCTGCCTTCTGCTGTGCCTCTTCAATCGTCGTTGCCTGTACATTCAGCACAGTCCCCATACTGAGCGTCAGTACCAGTATTTTGCATACAATACTTTTCTTCATATAACCACCTTATATTCCCTTATTAATCCCCTGTAAATCCCCATTTTTATTCTGGAACCGTCTGAAAATATCCTGTGGCTCTCATGCTGCATCGCGTAATGAACCGTATGGATTAAACAGGTTCTTTTCTGACAGTCCCTATGCGCTTTACACCCTCAAATGTTTGCGCACGGTAAAATAACTTCCGACAAAACCGATTCCCACTCCGAGACCCAGCCCTATGGGCAGTAAATACGTGTACACCCATGTTACAGGAAGGAACTCGATAATATTATTCAGGATGCTGAACTTCTCCATGACATATGCCACCGCCTTGCCATAGAGCATATACAAGAGGGCCAGCGGGATCACCGCGCCCACAAACCCGATAATCAGCCCTTCAATGACGAACGGGGAACGGACCACGAAATCTTTTGCGCCGATGTACTTCATAATGGCAATCTCTTCTTTGCGGACCGTAATACCCATTGCAACCGTATTACTGATCAGGAAAATGGATACACCGAACAGTATTACAATAATCGCCACGGAAATATACGCCACCAGTACATTGACACTGGACAGCATATTGGCTACCATGTCAGACTTATTGACCCTCCGGACGCCGTCCAGGCTGCTCGCAAACCTTACCAGATCCTGCTGGGTTGCAGACAGGGATTTGCTTTTCATGGACAGGCTCATCTTCCCTTTTTCATCCAGAGTCTTCATATAGACCTCGTAGTTATCGGAATTGGCCAGAGGGTTGTCATTTTTGAAACCATCCGCAAGATCCGCATTCTCCCCAAAATACTTTGTCTTGAACTCTTCCCACGCCTCATCCGCCGAAACATACTTAACGTCAGAGACGTCTTCCCGTCCTCTTAACGCTTCCCCAATGCTGTCAATCTGCGCCTGTGTAGCATCATCCTCAAACAGGACGGTGATGGCTACGCCTTCCTCCGCGCTCATGATTATATATTGAAAGTTAAATAATATCGAAAAAAACAACCCAAACAGAAAGATGCAGGCAGACATGGTAGCAACAGATGCAAGAGAAAACATCTTGTTCCTTCCGATATTCTTAACCCCCTGCCTGATCACATACCCTAATGTACTAATTCTCATCTATATACCCACCTCTTTGTTCATCACTGACGATCACGCCCTGCTTCATTGTAATCACCCGTTCATTCATCTCGTTTACAATTTCCTGGTTATGCGTTACCACAAGAACCGTTGTCCCCCTTTCATTCGCCTCTTTTAAAAGGCTCATGATCTCCCATGAATTGGTCGGGTCCAGATTTCCCGTAGGCTCGTCCGCCAGCAAGATAGCAGGTTCATTCACAATCGCCCTTGCAATCGCTACACGCTGCTGCTCACCTCCCGATAATTCCCTTGGATTTGACTTATACTTCTGTGCCAGTCCCACCAGCGAAAGCGCAGCGGGCACCTTTTTCTTAATAACTCTGGCAGGCGTCTCTGTAACCCGCAGGGCAAATGCGATATTTTCATAAATATTCCGGTCTTTTAACAGACGGAAATCCTGAAATACGACACCCAATCCTCTTCTGTACTTCGCAATGTGACGATGCTTCATACGGTTTAAGTTCCTGCCGTTCACAATGATCGTCCCCTCGGTGGGATCCAGTTCTTTCATGATAAGACGGATCAGGGTTGACTTGCCGGATCCGCTGTCCCCTACGATGAAAACAAATTCGCCCTTCTTTATCTTAACAGACACTCCATTGAGGGCGGCATTTCCTCTTGTGTACTCCTTCGTGACATTTCTCAGTTCAATCATATGCTCCTCCTGAATACGATACGTGATCGGACGGTAGTCCGCAGACCCCCAGGGCTTGTATTGTGGGACGCCCTTTGGGTATACTTTATCGGACGGTAGTCCGCAGGCATACTCTTTTGCATTTGGGAACTGCACCGACGGGGCATATCCTGTGCCGATGCATCAATATTCCAATGTCTCCATATACTTCATGTACTTCACGACCATCAATGCGATCTTGAACGTAATCGCATCCTCAAACACACGCAGATCAAGCCCTGTGCTCTTCTGCAGCTTGTCAAGCCGGTACACCAGAGTATTCCTGTGGATATAAAGCTGTCTGGACGTCTCTGATACATTCAGGCTGTTCTCAAAAAACTTGTTGATGGTTGAGAGCATCTCTTCATCAAATCCGTCCGGGGATTTTCCTTCAAAAATCTCTTTGATAAACATCTTACACAGCGGAAGAGGAAGCTGATAGATCAGACGCCCGATCCCTAAGGTGCTGTATGCCACAATATCCCTCTCGGCATAGAAAATCTTCCCCACATCCAGCGCAAGCTTTGCCTCCTTATAGGACTTGGAAACCTCCTTGATATCATTGACCACAGTGCCGTAGGCGATATGCATATGCTCATCCCCGCTGTCTTCCCTGAGAACCGTCAGCATCTCCTTCGCCATCCTGGCCATCTCAACGCTTCCGTCCTTCTCGGACAGTTCTTTTACAACAATGATATTCCTCTCGTCCACAGCCGTTACAAAGTCCCTGGCCTTTCCGCCCAGAAGGTTGCGCACGTTATCCAACGCAGCGCTGTCCTTCTCGTGCGATGTCTCAATAATAAAGATAACACGTTTTACTTCTGTGTCAATATGTAATTTTTTCGCGCGGTTATAAATATCCACCAAAAGCAGATTATCCATCAGCAGATTCTTAATAAAATTATCCTTGTCAAACCGCTCTTTATATGCAATCAGCAGATTCTGGATCTGGAATGCCGCGATCTTCCCGACCATGTAGGAATCTTCGCTCTCTCCGCCCGCAAGCAGGATATATTCCAGCTGCTGCTCGTCAAATATTTTAAAAAACTGACATCCCTGTATCACCTGGCTGTCTGCGGGGGAAGCCCCGAATGATAAAATGGCACTCTCAAAATCCCTGCTCTCGCCAAAAGTGCTTGCCAGTACCTTTGCCTCCGTATCAAATACGCAGAAATCAATTCTGGAAATACTTTTTAGACCTTCAATTGTGTTCAGAAGTACCTGGTTTGTAATCATAATCTATCTCCTCCGCTCATCTCGTCTTGACTATGTGCATTTTCCACAAACGATACTGATGCTTTCCCATGGAAAAATGCATATATCGTTTATATGTTAATACAAAACTCCCAAAAAAGAAAGAGGAAATCCGTTTTTTTTATGGCATTTCTCCATATTTTTAACAAAAACTTCATTTTTACAGATTAGTAGAAATTACAGATTCTTCGTGAAACGATCGGAAGTCACCGGCGCATCCGGCCTGACTGCACAGGAGCCGGCTGCATCTCCTTCTGCCTGTCAACAAGATGGAGAAACGTCTTTTTTAAGAAAAACCGGCGCAGTTTCCTGACCGTTTTTTTCTTATGATTTTCCTCAAAAAGAGGAAGCCCCAGTCCCATCCAGACCCTTGCATTTAGCAGTGCTTTTGCATCGGAAATAAAGCGTTCCTGCATTGGGTAAGGAAGGATGGACAGGATACAGTCCGGTTCTACGCCGTTAATCTCATTAATAATACGATCCTTACGTCCATTGCCTTCGGACAGGACAGCCCGGCCGACCTGCACCATTCCACGCATATAAGGACGGATCGCCTCGTTCAGGAACGCCAGATCTTCTTCCTTCCCCGCCAATACAAACAGCTTCTTCTGACTTCTCTGAAGATACTTAAAGAACATCTTCAGGAACACTCTTTTATCCAGTTCTTTCATCAAATGGCTGTCCGGATTGGCCGTGGCGCCCTCCAAAAGCGCGGCTGCTTTTTCTGAGGCATCCAGAATATCCCTCTCGCCCGGCAGGATCAGATCCATCTTCTTCATGTGTTCTCTCCATTCCGGATCATTCTGCCCCCTGACAAGCAGTTCCAGCGTGACTACCTCCACAGCATTCAGCGTCTCGCCTTCCATAAACTGTACGATCTTTTTCAGCGCATCTTTTGCCGTCAGGGCATCTATCCCTATATCAAAGATATCTATCCTGTTCTCCATGCCAACTCACCCGCTTCTTTTCAGACTTCCCATAACCGGCCGCTGGATACTATGGCGCCCGCATGCTTTTCCAGGTGCAGGATACCGCCTTATATCCCATTCGGTTCCCATGCCGTTTTGATTCCCGGACCCACGGCAGAGTTCTCTATAGAACAGTCCCTTACTCCCGATTCGTACAATTTTATCAAATATGTCTTCTTTTTTCAACCACCTAAATAAAATTCACACTTTTATCACCTTTTCGGCGTTTCCTCCGTCAGCATCCTCTTCCTCCTTGTTACCATCCCCCCGATACGCCCTGTTTCCTTTGAAGAAAGGGAACGCCATCCGTCCTGCAGCACCTGATCAAGAAGCCCCAGTTCTTCTGCAATCTCGTATTTTAATTTTTCTTCTGGTTCTAAATTCTTCAGATCAATCGGTTTCATCTTTTTTCCAGACATTATAACAGCCTCCTTTTTATGATAGGGCACTCTTGATGCGGGTACCCTTACAGCCATTGGAATATTTGCGGTTCATGCACTTTTAGAAAGATCTTTCAGGAGTTCTTCCTATATTAAGAGCAATCCTGCCATTTCCAGCACATCCAAAGTATTGCCAAAAAGTAAAAAGGCATTCATTTTTGAACGCCTTTTTTCAAAAGAATCCACCGTTTTTATTGTTTTCAAATAACCCAGGGGATATTAAGAAGTTTCTTAAATTTCCTCAGGAATGATCACTGCCGCGATGAAGTATGCCACTGCGCAGGTACCTACGCTGCACACGGCTGCCAGCACGACCGCTAGACGGATCAGGGTAGGGTCTACATTAAAATATTCTCCAATGCCTCCGCACACCCCGCAAAGCATTCTGTTTCTCCGTGAACGAAAAAGTTTCTTTTGCTCCATTTTAATTTCTCCTTTCTTTATTACACTTTATTGTATTGTACGGCCTACAGCCGGAAAAAGCAACCAAAAAGTTTCTCCGAACATCATTGGAACCATACCCGCCCATAGCCGGACGTCATCCTCCAAAGATTACGGTTACGGAACCAATCCCGCACTCAATCTCCATGCTCTTGCTCCCGTTGTTGTTGATCTTGCGCTCACTGCCCAGTCCGCTGAAAGACTCGTCTCCCACATTCAGTTCACCGATTCCGCAGCTCAGTTCATAGTTATAATCCTGTTGATTTCCCAAAGCCGTAAATTGTACAGAACCGACGCCGCATTCAATCCTGGCATCCTTAGAAGCATCCCCGTACACATATGCCTGGCCTGCACCACATTCTAACTCGAACTCTTCTGCCGCAAACGATTCAAGAAATACTTCTCCTGCCCCCACTTCCACATCCAGTTCCAACGCCTGAATATCGTCCGCCCTCAAGATACCTGCGCCGACTTTCAGGGCGGCCTCCTCAAACCGCATCCCTTCCGGAATCTGAACCAGCAGGGTTCCCTGTGACATATACTGGTTTTTCGACCATTTCTCCCAGGATTTTCTGTCTTTTAGTTCAATCTTTAATTCCTCGTCTTTTTGGCGGATCACAAGATCCTTTATCATCTTGTCGGAGAGATCATTAGTATCCAATACTATGTCGCTTCCCTCTCCTCTTACCACCGCCACTTCCAGGCAGGTCACGTCCATATCCAGTTTACGGATTCCGGAATACCGGAAGACAGATGCGCCGCTTTCCATATTCTGCCCTGTCGAAGCAGCCCCTTTTGGAACTCCGCTGACAGAACTGTCAGCATATTCCATATCCTCATCCCAAAAAGAATCTCCCCATCCATGATCCATTCCAAACACCTCCCGTATACCGTCCACGGTGGCTCCCAAAACCACGCCGGAAATGCACAGGGCAATCCCCAGCACAACAAGGGAAATACATATGACCCAAAAAATCTTCCAACCCTTTTTCATTTTCTGCCTCCTATATTGTAATCCATTTGCACGGCAAATGGATTACCTGTTCCAGAGAACTCCCTGAATCCTCTTCCTTATGCTGCTTTTCTTTGAAACGGCTTTCGGCAAAGCCCTACAAAGAACCGGAACAATGCCGGAAATATAATCATACACAAACGCACTGCCGCAACCACCGCAATCAGGCCGATCACAAATATCAAAAGCCCAATGCCGATCATCAGAAGCGCGATGGGCGGAGAAAAAAAGATTTTTCCAAGCCCTTCACAGGCCATCACGAATCCCGCGATCATAATCGCGCCTGCACATATGACCAATGCAAGGAAGATTCCAAACGCCGTACAGACAAGCCCGATGACAAGGGCGGCTATTGTTGCCGCCACCGGAACGACTACCGGGAAAGCGCAGATTCCAATGAGCACGATCAGCAAGATCTTCAGCCCGCGGCTGGTCCATGGATCTCTTTTTTCCCCATAAGAAGTATTCCCCTGCATATCGCCGCCCATTCCATCCGAATATACATTCCTTCCATTATGATATGCGCCGCCGTTCCCATAGGCTCCATTCCCGCCGTCATAGGAACTGCTGTTTCCATAGGCGGTATTGCCGCTGTAAGAGCTGCCGTACGCGGCATTTCCATGATGATAGCCGCCGTCCCCATTCCCATAGGAATATGAGCCTGCCCCCTGCTGCGTGCCGTCCCCCGCGCTATGAAAAGTGGATTCTCCCTGAGCCTGATAAGAGGACTGGTCCTGCTCTTTCTTCTCTGGCTTCGCCTCCCGGCGTGCAAGCCCGTTCTTCCTGACAAACTCCTCATCCATATATCCCCGTTCCGTAAATTCACCGCTGTCCATACCGCCCTTCAGCCCGGCCTTGATCTGTGTCGCAACCTTCTCAGGACTGCCCAATTCCTTTAGAACCTCATCTTCATTCTCCTTGCCGGCATCTGCAAAATAGTCTGAATAATACTGCAGGGCTTCCTCCCGCTCTTCGTCAGGTACGCCTGTAAGCAGGCTGCCCAGCTCCCTCATAAATTGTTCGTAGCTCATCCGGTCACCCCTCCCAAAAATATATCCGAAATTTTCTCAGAATAGTTTTTCCATTCTGCCTTATAAAGATTCAACTGTACCGCACCCTTTTCTGTCACCTTATAATACCGTCTGTTCCTACCGTCAAACTGCCTGTCATACACTTCCAGGCATTCGTCCTTCTGCAGGCGTCTCAGCACAGGATAGAGTGTGGATTCCGACACGTCGATTGCCTTGCGGACATCCTGCGTGATCTTGTACCCATAGGTTCCTTCCATGTCCCGCGACACCACCGCGAGTACGATTGCGTCCAGAAGCGCCGCACCAGTGTTAAATACCATCTTACCACCTCTTTTTATCAAGTAACTGCCATGAAACCAATGTAATTTCATGCCAGATCCTAAAGCGACTAATATTGCAAACCTCTCAATATTGTTTTGTTTTCTATATTATATTCTGTATAATATTATCTGTCAATACTATTTTTTATTTTTTTATAAGGTGGAAAAAAACTTTCCCGTCCTGCCTGAGCCGGATTTTTATTCTCAAAGTATTTTATACTTTGATTTCCTGTTTTAATGTGAAAGAATAAATCATTTTTTCTTTCACATGTTTTTTCAGAAGCTGTTCAATGGCTGCTGCATAATACTCCAGCTGGGAATGGTATTTTTCCCTGAGTTCTTCCGCATTTTCCGCCTGATCTGTCTTATAATCCAGCACCACCAGTTCCCCGTCTTCCTCAAAATAGACGTCAATAATCCCCTGAATGAGAATCACTTCGCCCCCTGTCGTCTCTCCCGGATAAACCTCCCGTGCATCCACTCCCAGCACAAACGGCTGCTCTTTATATAGAAGAGAGTCCATGGCCGCCCGGTGCATCCTTTTCCCGGAGGAACAATTTAGAAATCCAAGGATATCCTTAATCTGGATGCAGGCCGCCATCTCCCCGGAGAGTTTTTTTTCATCCCTGAGCCGATTCACAGCCCTTTGCAGATTTTCTTGATCGTATTCCTGTGTAAAATCCAGAAGTTCCAGCAATTTATGATAAGCGCTTCCCCGGGATGCCCCTGTCAGTTCTTCTTCCTCCTGCAAAAACTGCGGGATCAGTGGAATCACGTCCGGCTCCTCAAAAGCCATGGCTCCGCTTTCTTCTGAAAGGTACGCGCGCTTTTTTAGTTCTGAGACAGTAAACTTCATTTTCAGCTTCCGTGCATTCTCAAAGGGATAGGAGAATCCCGCCTGTTCCTCCAGACGCGCCTTTAATATCGGGTCGTAGACCCTCTGTGCATCCCAATGCTCCAGAACATTTCTCGCAAGCCTCTCCCCCTGTTCCTCTGCCGCCGACATAAACGCCCCGTCCCGGCAGTCCCTGACAAAGATCCGGATGGGGACATTTCGCCCGCAGACAGCCGGAAGCACCCAGTCCAGATACGTCCTCGCCTGTGAGAGTGTATAAAAGGGGAGCGCCCCCTCCTGCCGCCCGTCTGTACCTTCCTCCTGGGAGCAGCCTGTGTTTTCTCTGTAAATTTGATTCTGCCGCGTGATTTTCTCCAACACGTCTTCCGCGCCGGGAATCTGACCGGTGAGGATCAGTTTTTCCTTTGCACGGGTCATGGCCACATAAAGCACCCGAAGCTCCTCCCCCAGATTTTCCAGCTTCACGTTCTGCTGGATTACCTTTTTCAGAAACGTGGGAATCTTTGTCCTGCGCTCTAAGTCCACCGCGTCGATCCCCACTCCCCACTCAGGATGGATGATGACGCTCCCTTTCATATCCTGCGTGTTAAATTGCTTTCCCATGCCCGATACAAACACGATCGGGAACTCCAGCCCCTTACTCTTATGGATGCTCATAATCCTGACGGTGTCCGACTGTTCATCCGCAATATTGGCTTCCCCGTAATCCACGTCGTATTTCCGAAGCTGTTCGATGTACCTCACAAAATTAAACAGCCCCTTGTAGCTTGTTCCCTCAAATGCCGCTGCTTTCTCTACCAGCATTTCCACATTGGCCGCCCTTTGCTCTCCGCCCGGCATGGCCGACGTATAAAGGCCGTAGCCGGTTTCTTCCAGAATCTTCCAGAGCAGTTCGTGGATTGCCGTGTAGGAAACCATCTCCCGGAAGTGTTCCAGTTGGATGTAAAAAGCATTCAGCCGACGCCACAATTCCGGCGCCTGGGAATCTGCTGCATCTGCAAAAACAGCGACTGCTTCAGGCCTGGCGCTGTTTCCCTCACTGTCCTGTCCTTCGGATTTTGCACCGTCTCCCTCACTGTCCTGCTTTTCGGATTTTGCACCGTCTCCCTGAATGCTGTCCTTAGCATACAATGCCCTGCCTGCCTGCACATAATGTTCTGCCGCTTCATAAAACGCGCCTTCCGGGCAGGCGGTACGGATTTCTGCCATCTGCCGCGCATCCAGCCCGGCAAACGGGGAAGTCAGCACAGCGGCCAGCGGCACATCCTGCCTCTGGTTATCCAGAAGCCGAAGATAATCCAGAAGCACGCTCACCTCATAGGCCTCAAAATACCCTTCCCTGCTTCCCGCATAAGCCGGGATCCCCTCTTCCATCAGGATTGCAGAAAACGTCTCCGCCCAGCCCTGCATGCTGCGGGTCAGAATCACCATGTCCCGGTACATAACCTTCCGGTACTGCCCGGTTTTTTTATCCCTCACCTGCCCGGTGCGCAAAAGCTCCTGAATGCGCTTTGCCACCATCCGGGCCTCTAATTCCCTTCCGTTCCCTTCTGTCTTTTCCGCTCCTTTTGTGTAACCCGCTCCCTCCATGGAACCGGCATGGGCTTTGCCTGTAAGCCCCGCCCGAGCCGAAGCCCCCGCTGCCGCAGGTTCCTCTGCCGCAGCCCGCGTCTTCCCCTCAGATTCATCTCCTGTCTCAGCCGAGGTATCCAAAAGAATCAACTCCGTCTCATTGGCCGACGTCCCGTCCTCCTTAAGAAGCGGCTCAAAGTCCGCGCCGGGATAGAGCGCTGCCTGTCCGTCATATGCAATCCCACCCAATTCCCTGCGCATGATCCGGCGGAACACCTCATTCACGCTGTCCAGCACTTCCGGCCTGCTCCGGAAATTCCTGTGCAGGTCGATCCGCTGCCTGTCGCTGTCTATCCCGCTGTAGGTATCGTATTTTTCCATGAATAATTCCGGTCTGGACAGGCGGAAGCGGTAAATACTCTGCTTTACATCCCCCACCATAAAGATATTATTTTTTCCGCGGCTGACCGTGGAAACACTGGTCAATATGGCCTCCTGAATCAGGTTGCTGTCCTGATATTCGTCGATCATCACTTCCACAAACTGTTCCTGATATTCCCGGGCGGAAAGGGAAGGAATGAGCCTTCCCTCCCTTTCTTCTGTCAAAATCTGCAGGGCAAACTGCTCCATATCGCTGAAATCAATCATGTTTTTACTCTTCTTTTTTTCTGCAAATGCATCCGCGAACTGCTGTGTAAGCCCTGTAAAAACTTCCATCGTCCCATACGAATCCGCCATATCCCGAAGCATTTCCTCCGGCTCCTGATAAAAATAAATCCCGTTTAAATCCTTCATCAGCTTTTTCGCCTGCTCCCGGATCGCTTTCACCTGCTCCCTCTTCTCTCCTGACACAGCCCCATCCTTCTTTGCAGACAGGCGTTTCCATTTTAAGGCCGAAATGGCCGTATATAGCCTGGCAAATGTTGGCGCGGACGCAATATCCGAGAGCATCTCCCGGTCTGATTCCAGCATATCCGCATACATATAGGGACCATCCGGCTCTTCACAAATTCGGATCCCCTGTTCCAGAAGCTCCCCCAGATCCGCTGCATACTGCTTCACCTGTTCCAACGCTTTTGTAAAATACAGAGGTTCCTCCCCTTCGTCAACGCAGTACATCTGCGTGCATTCCCTCAGCCATTTTTCCGGCTGGGGATAACTTCGGGAATACTCATAGAGCTTTAGGATCAGCTCTTCCAATTTCCTGTCATTGTGCCCGGCTCCCGCTTTTTCCACGAATTCCAGAAAATCCGGATCCCCTTTTGCATAGCAGTCCTCCAGCAGTTCCTCCAGAACGTCCTGCTTTAATAGCTTTAACTCCCCTTCCTCCGCGATCCTGAATCCCGGATCTATCTCGATCACATGGAAATGCTCCCGGATGACCGACAGGCAGAAACTGTGGATCGTCGTGACCCGGGCGCTGTGGATCAGGGTCGCCTGACGTTCCAGATGCACATCCTCCGGCCGCTTTTCAAGCTCCTTTTCAATGGCGTCGCGGATCCGTTCCTTCATCTCCGCGGCGGCCGCTTCTGTAAATGTCACGATCAAAAGCCGATCCACATCCACCGGATTGTCCGCATCTGTAAGCATCTGTATGATCCGCTCCACCAGCACCGCCGTCTTCCCGGAACCTGCGGCGGCGGAAACCAAAATATTCCGGTTCCGAAGCCGGATGACTTTCTGCTGTTCTTCTGTCCACTGTACGCCCATTTTATAAAATTCCCCTTTCTGAAATAGATCCCCGCATCTTCAATTTTCCGATTCCCCTGCTTCGTTCCTGTCCGTATATTCCCGAATCCGCTCCATCACTTCTTCCACAGAATATTTCTCCAGCCTGCGATAGCCATACCCGTCCAGGCGCGGGTCAAATCCGCAGACCGCATGATATGCGCAGTAATCGCAGCCTGTATTTCCCCCCAGTTCATAGGGCGCTGCCTCCGCGTGCCCTTCCGCCATCTGCCGCTTTAGTTCCCGCTCCTTCTCCTTGGCATATTCCAGAAACAGCGCAAATTCCTCCGGCGGCAGCACTTTCGAATTTTTACTCAGGCTCCCGTCCTTGTTCCTCCCCACAGGGAGCAGGTTGGACGTGCCTGCCAGATCCCTTTCCAGGTGCCCGATCACCTCGTCGTCCGCATTGATCAGGCCGTCCAGACGCAGTTCTTTTAGTATCTTCCCTTCCAGTATCGCATCGTCGGGCTCTTTTTCCACAAAGGGATCCTGCATCCGGTAATAAAAAATCCCTGCCGGAACCACTTCTTTTCCCGCCTCTTCCCCGCCTTTCGGATGCCGCGCTTTTTGCTTCTCTATTTCCAGGGCCGCATTGAGATACACCGGAAGCTGCATCTGAAGCCCATGGTAAAATGCCGTGATGTCAAAGCTTTTCATTCCGGTCTTATAATCCGTCACCTTCACATAGATATGCCGCTCGTCCTCACAGGTATCCATCCGGTCGATCTTCCCGCTGCCGAACTTTAATTCATAGCCGGCGGGCTGAAAATCCCCCCGCTCCATCTGCTTTGTCAGCGCCCACACAGAGCGCCGGATCAGATTCTTAATTCTGGTAACCATATATTCATTGCGGGCAGAACTGTAGAGTACCGTATTGCCGTAATCCACAATGCTTTCTTCCACGCTTTCGTCCACCAGTTCTCCCCGAAGCTCCTCGGTCAGCTCCGTCCATTGGGCCTGATGTTCATCCGCCTTCCTTGCAAACCTCTCCATGGACTGATGCGCAATATTTCCCAAATCCAAAGATTCAAACCCGTATTCTTCGCGCTCCGAAAGACGCAGTCCATAGGTCAGGAAATGGGCGTATGCGCAGGAGGCAAAACGTTCCAGACGGGTCACACTGGCGCGGGAACTATCGCCGAACAGCCGACCCGCAGCCTCTTTTTCCAGACAGTCCGGCTCCTTTTTGTAAAACGCCGCATCCAATATCCGGTCTGTCCCCGTCCCAAACGGCATTCTCCAATCCGGCTTCCTATAAGCCAGACGGGCTTCTTCTAAAAGTGTGTCCCTCAAAAGCCCCTCAGGTTCCATGTGCTGTGAACCCTCTCCTTCACAGGCCGAAGCCTTTTTTTCCGCTTCCTGCCTTCGATACCAGGAATACAGCTCTTTCCACTCATCACAAAGCCCCTGCCGGCGGGCGCGCAGCCCTCTTGCAAGATAAACCGCCCCGGTATCCCATGTGATCTCCTGATCGGCCAGATTTCCCATATCCTCCTGAATCCGCAGGCGCGGGAAGAGCCGCCGGATATCCTGCACCAGATAAGCCGGGCGCAGCGCTTTTCCGTCGGAGGACACTTTACTGAAGGACAGATACAATTTCTCCGACGGTTTCGTCAGGTTCATATATAAATAAAACTTCTGTATATACGTTTTTTCCTTTGCACCCGGGGAAAGGGGCAGTTTCCCCTGGGCAAATTTCTCCCGGTCCCGCTCCGAAAGCAGTCCGCCCTTCCCCAGATTGCCCGGCAGGAATGTATCGTTTGCCCCCACAAAAAACAGGACTTTCAGATGATTGAGCCTGGTCCTCTCCACGTCCCCGATGACCACCTGGTCCAGGCTCGGCGGAACCACCCCCACCTTCGCCTCTTCAAGCCCTGCGTCCAGCAGCTCGCAGTACTCCTTAAGCGACACCTTCTCATCCCCCAAAAGCTCCACAAATTTCTCAAACAGCTCGATCACGATACGGTAGATCTGGGAATACTCTTTTGCCAGCGCCAGCTCCCCTTTCTCCTGAAACTGTATCTCCAGTTTACGGATCTGCTCCTGCATCTTCTCCTGCATAAAAAATTCGTAGACTGCCAGTGTAATATCCCCCACCGTCTTCGTGCGCTTTTGCAGAATGAACATCAGGCTTTCCATTTTTTCCACAAACCGCACACGAAGGCGGTTCAAAGCCTCCAATTCTTCCGCGCTATGGCCGCGGGCAGCGCGCACCCACGGAGACTGCCATTTCTTATAACCTTTGAGCCCCAGGGCGATAACGTAGTTTTCCAGACGGTCGATTTCTTCCAGTGTAAAACCGTTCATCCCTGCGCGCAGAAAGCGGAAGACGCTCTCATAGGAAAATTTCTGATCCACCATGGCAAGCAGGCTTCTCACATATTCCACAAATGCGTTTAACAAGATGCTCTTCTTGTGATCCATAAAAATCGGAATCCCGTAAGTAGCGCATGCTTTTTCCAAATGCACCGCGTAAGCATTCATATCGCTGGCAATGACCGCCATATCCCTGTATCGCAAACCCTCCCTGCGCACCAGCCGCCGCATCTGAGCCGCCGCATATTCTGCTTCCTCCCTGGGGTTCCGCGCGGAATACAGGCGGACCGCCGCTGCTTCCCCCTGCCTGTCATCCTCTGCGGCTGGACGGGATTCCTCCTCTTCCCTGTCCTCCCCTGCGGCTGGACGGGATTGATCTTCCTGCCCGGGCTGCCTCTTTGGCTCCTTCGCATCCCACGCATACTGGCGTCCCCTGTACCGGAATAATTCAGATTCCAGAAACCCCAGCTCTGGGTTCCCCTCAAACCGCCGCACCGGGTTCCCATATAGATAAACCGGCTCCTCCATCTGCGTATGTTGCTCTCCGGCAATCTTTACGAGGGCTGTCACCATCTGCTTGCTGATGGCGAAAAGCTGGTACGGATGCATGTATGTAAACGGATCCTCCCGCGCATCCATGACCACCGTAACCATAACTTTTCTGCACGCCTTCATCAATTCCCCCAAAAGTTTGTTCTGCACAGGTGTAAATCCGGTAAATCCGTCCAGAACCACCACGCTGTCCTTCAAAAGCGCCGAATCGGGAACCACATTGCTCAATACATCCAAAAGTTCCTCCTTTGTGATATATTTGTCCGCCAGATAATCCTCGAAGCCCTCATATACCTTCCGTATATCCGACAACTTATAGTACAGATAGCTCTCCGGCTCCAGGGTTTCCAGAAATTCATCCAATTCTTCAAACCCGATCCCATACTGGGTAAACTCGGAGATCACAGACTTCACCTCACTGATATAGCCCTGCTTTTTCAGATTCCCTCCAAGCACCTTCAGCTCCCCTTCGTATTTCCCCGCTATTTTCCGCAGGATCAGGCTTTTTCCCTCATCATCCAGGATCCGCCGCACCTCCTTTCCCACCTCTTCAAACACACGGTGGGAAAGCCGCACAAAACTCAGTACGTCAATATTCATGATCCCGTGTCTGGGATGCGCCGTACAAAGTTCCTTCTGGGTCTGCATGGTAAACTGCTCCGGCACCAGAACCAGATAATTCGTCTGAGGATGCTCCATGGACTCCTTCACGATCTGTTCATATAAATAGCGGGACTTTCCTGCCCCTGAATTTCCAAAAATAAATTGTAATGACATGTTACTCCTCCCAGCTATCATCCTTATATCTCAATCGCACAAATCTTTCTCTTCATTTTCAGGATGAAACTTCTTTCTAATCTGAATTCAGTACAACGCTTCCTTTATTTTAGCATTGCTTAAAAAAATATCAGGAATCTTCCATGCCGCAGGCCTGTCCGGCACGCATCATCCATGGTTCTTATCGTATTATAGCATATTTTTATCTATTCCTGATTATACTATCATTATCGACGTCCGGCAGGCAGGTTTCGATTCCCCCCGGCTTTTTATTCCCCTGACAGGGTCAAAAGAGGCGGCCTGTTCTGAATAATGATTTAAAAAAGGAACTATTTTTTATGGAAACAGAAAAACAACGTAATGAATTCCCATCAAGGAAACCGGCAAACCACTTTTTTCATTTCTGCCAAAACAACAGACTTTCGATTTACCTTGTACTGGCCATGGTATTTTTGACCTACGGGTTCATGCTGCTCCATTTCAGTTTTTCCATCGACACCGAGGCGATCGTAGTCAAACAGCTGGGCTTCTGCGACGGCTGGCTCGGGATTAACCGTTATGGCCTGATCTTTACAAAATGGCTTACCGGGATGCTCAGCATCGTCCCGGGATTCGCCACAATGCTGATGGTGCTGGCCACCTTCGGTTACAGCCTGGCATGGATGTATTTTTTCTACTGGGTCAAAGGAAAAGACAGGGCAATGCCGGAACTTTGCTGGGTATTCCCCGTGCTGTTCTTCTCCAGCGTCCCCATGGTGGAACTGACCAACTTCCAGTGCCAGTCCTTTGAAATAGCCTTTACCATGCTGATCTGCGCTGCCGCGCTTCTGTTGGAATGGCAGTGGCTCCTGGAGGGCGGGAAATTCAGGCTGTTACTGTCCATCCTGCTGGGTACATGGTGTTTTGCTTCCTACCAGGCGTTTATACCGGTCTATATATCCGCCTGCCTGGCCGCCTTCCTATTGGGATACCATTACAGAAATGACGAGGTCAGTGTCCGCTCCTTTCCGATTTCCATAAAACTGGTATTCGTATTTCTCTTTGATTATCTGGCAAGCACCCTGCTTGGCAGGCTGCTGTTATCCATAACAGGCATGGAAGCAGGCCAATACACGGACAATATGATCCAATGGGGCAAAAAACCGTTTCATGAAATCCTGTCAGCCCTGAAAATCTATGCAGGCGATGTCATTTTTGCCAGAAACATATTCTGGAACCGGGGATACCTGTTCGTGGCCGCCGGACTTTTACTGACGGCATTCTGGAAGTTCCGGAGGAAAACATCGGAACAGAAATTTTATCCATATTCTGTTTTTGTGACATTCCTGCTTCTGGCCTCGCCCTTTTTCCTTCCGCTCCTTCTGGGGGCGGCCCCGGTTGTACGCGGGCAGCTCGCCCTGCCCTTTGTGACCGCCATCGGCGCGGAGATGCTCGGAGAACGTTTTCTGGAACTTGCAGAACGGCATTCAGAACATTCCTCCCTCATCTGTTCCACCCTGGCGGCAATCTTATTCTTTACCATTCTCAGAGGCAATATTGTAAAGGATAACCGTCTGCTTTACTCGGATTATGTGGTTCATCAACAGGAGAATGCACTGACGGAGCGGTTGATTGAAAAAATAGAGGCCATGGGCAGCAATCAGGAAACGGTAGTCGCCATTCTGGGAAAATGGTCTCCTACCTGCAATGCATCCATGATTCAGGGTGAGACGCTGGGACGTTCTTTCTATGAATGGGATCAGGCAATCCCCGGCTGTACATGCAAAAGAGTATTGGATTACTGGAGCGTACTGGGATACCAATATCAGCATCCCAATGAGGCTCAGTGGGAAGAGGCCGAAGATTTTGGCGAAAATATGCCCTCATGGCCCCAACAGGGGTCTGTGGCACGGCACAAAGATATGGTCGTGATCAAGATGTCCGAGTCAACGACCCCGTAGCAAGCTGACGGGGCAGCTAATTTCCGGCGCAGCAAGCTGCGGGATCTTTGATCTGCACTCCGTTTCGGCCGTTGCTCCCCCACCCCTCCGGCTACAACGCCTGAAACTTCCCGATCTCTTCCAGGTATTTCCTTCCCAGCGCGCTGAGCGCGATGCCTTTTCTCTTCAGATATCCGATGGTCATCTGTTCATCGGATTTCAGCCTGACCGCGCAATATTCCTCTCCATTTAAGGTCTCGCAGAGAATGCCGGAGCACAGGGTGAATGCATTCAGCCCCACCATCAGGTTCAGGAGCGTTGCCCTGTCATTTGCCCGGATCAGCCTTTTGTATGCATATGTGCTCAATACCTCCTCCGCAAAATAGAAGGAATTATAGTTTCCCTGCTCAAAGGCAAGACATGGATATTCTTCCAGTTCCTCGATGGAAATCTCCTCCTGCCCTGCCAGAGGATGCCCCTTCCACATATATACGTAGATCCTGCAAACCAGTAACGGATGAAATTCCAGGTCCGATTCATGAAATAATTTTGTCAAAACTTTTTTATTGAAATCATTCAGATACAAAATCCCGATTTCACTCCGATAATCCCTCACATCCTGAATGACTTCATAGGTTTTTGTCTCACGGATGGCAAATTCGTATTCATCCATACCGAACTGCTTTACCATCTCCACAAACGCATGGACTGCAAAGGTATAATGCTGCATGGAGACACTGAATTTTTTCTTCACATTTTTCTTTTCTATATAATGGGATTCGATCAGCGCATACTGTTCCACTACCTGCCGTGCATACCCTAAGAACTCCTGCCCTTCCTGAGTGACGGTCACGCCCCGGTTGCTTCTTTTAAACAGCTCCACCCCAATCTCCGACTCCAGTTCCTTCACCGTCTGGGACAGGCTGGGCTGGGAAATGAACAATTCCTTTGCGGCCTCATTCATAGAACCCATATCCGCAACCGTAATGATATATTTCAACTGTGTAATTGTCATGATGTTTCCTCCTGAATGAAGATCCCCTGCTGTGCATTTCCCGAGCCTGTTTCGCGCTGAGCCGCCTCCTTTCGGCTTACTTACCCCTGTGCATTTTTTCCCGGCTCCTTAACCCCCGGGAAATTATATAGCATACAATGTATTTTTATCCCGTTTTTCTTTCAAAACCTTTATTCCCGAGGAGCAACGAGCCAGGTGGACATGTTTTGCTATGTCCTCCTGACGACCTGCCGCAAGGGTTGCTAAGTGCCGGTGGCGCTTGTTCAGCAGCGGCAGAAACGGAGTGCAGACCAGATCCCGGCGCAGCCTGCTGCCGGGTCTTTGAGTATTTTGAACCACAAACCAAAAATGATTTTTTTGGATCTGCCATATATTTCTTTTATACGCTTCCTTCCATCACAGGTTATATAGATTGCATGCTATGATTTATTTCCGCGAATTAAAGAGTTTGACGGATAGTTTGAAACGTCCATTGGGGGGACTGCCGCGAGGACTGCCAGGTGCCCGCGGTATTGGTTTCGCAACGGCCGAAACGGAGCGCGGATCAAATCCTCCGTCAGCTTGCCGGGTAGTCTTTGGCTTTCTTACTATTCCACATCTTGCGGGATCTCCACCTGATGATCCGCCCATCTGGTAACCTCCGACGCGCCGGACATATTTGCCAATGCCTCGTAAACATCCACTGTCACCGTATATTTTCCTGCTCCCTGAATATAAACCGTTCCGTCCCTTCCCTGGACGGTGGCCGCATTACCCTCGTCATCCACGATCGTCCCCTGACAGGACAGCCTGCTCACCGTACTATTCCCTGTCACAGTCCAGGTACAGCCTTCTCCAATATAGAAACGGCAGTACCCTTCCGTCCCTGTATCACTCCCATCCTTTCGCACTGCCCCCCGCAATGCGCTCCCCTCACTCATATAAAAATCAAGCTCACTGATTCCGTCCCAGACGACATCCCCTGCCATCTCCTGATCAACCGCTGTAAAAACGCATTTTGCCCCATTGGCTCCGCGCGTCCCCCATTCTCTCTGATTATGATTTCCGGTACATTTCAGGAAAAATTCATTGACCGCCGGATATGCGATCTTTACATTGGACAATGTGATGGCGGACCGCACATTTGTCGTGTAGAAAATCCCTCCGTTTTTGGCGGTCAGGCTTCCTCCACTCATCTCAAACATGCTGTTTCCCTTTTTCAGGTTACCAGACCCGCTCTCATACAGAATGACATTCCATGTACAATCATTGCTGATATCGTCTTCCTTATTCCCCTCTACATGGCAGTCATATAGCGAGAGCGACTGGTCTCCTTCCATACAGATTGCTTCCCACTGTTCCGCCTTCAGCGTTCCCCCGCGGATCGCAATGTTCCCCGCGCTGTACACAGCGGGAGAATTCACACCCATGGTAGTATACATTCCGCCGTCAAGCAGCACCGTGCTTGTCCGCCGGCTGGATTTGACTGCCGGTGATGAATTTCCGTCCGTTTCTACCCTCAGATTCCACCCATAGAGCGTTCCGCCTCCTGCTGCCCGAAGGCCGCTTGAATTTTCTTTCTTTGTATCGATTGTTGTGTTGAGCACATAGATGGTGCCGTCCCCATATGCAAAGATCCCGTTCCCACGTTCTGCGCCGGTGTCCACCGCACTGTTTTTCAGATAAGCGGTTCCGCTGGTGGTTAAAAACGCGGCTCCCATTCCATAATCGCTGAAGTCCTCCGTGGACGTCTGCTTTGTATTTCTGGTAATCTCTGCATTTTTCAGCAACACTTGTGCCTCTCCATAGACATGGACCGCATTTTCGTCCGTCCCTCTTGACGAATAAGTTTCTCCGTCGGTCTCCATGTCCACGGCATATTCCCATGCGGCAGGATAGTACTCTATGGCCGGCTCATTCTCCAGATCTTCCGGCTCTATCATTGCGATGGCGGATCCCAGCCTTTTTCCTCCTTCCCCCAAAGATACAAAGACCTTCTGATACCTGACCTCTATCGTCCCGCCTTCTTCCTCCTGTACTTCAAGAAAATTCTCTATCTTTGCACAGCCCGCCAGATAAAGCGCACCGGCGGCAATTCCCAGAAGCATTGCCGCATATTTTCTCTTCATAACTTCCTTCTCACCTGCCTTTTTCAATACAAAACAAGGACGGCGCATCCCGCGGCCGTCCTCAACCTGTCATTTTTCCTCTTCAATACGGATGATGTCTCCCGCAAACAGCCTCTGCTGAAAAGCCCCCGGAACCCCGTTTACACTCAGAACCACCTTTCCTTTCGGCTGCTTTAGATCGATTCCCGAGCGCTCAATCATATCCATCAAATAGTAGGGTGTCCCGTCCTTCTTCCGCGGAAGGCGGATCTGGGAGCCGTTTAATTGAAATAAGATCGTCTCAGTCCTGGCGGCCGCCAGGACTGAGACGATCTTATTTC